>JAYSDS010000204.1:0-8927 GCA_041914265.1 Roseomonas sp. | reverse complement strand
AAAGGCCTTTCGGCCTTTGGTGGGGTGAGGTTCGGAGAGGGGCAAAGCCCCTCTCTGATCTCACCGTCGCGCAGATCGGGCCGTGCCCGCCCTTACGCCGGCACGCGCTTCCGCGGCGCGTCCATCAGTCCGGCGACGATCGCCTTCCGCACCGGTGTCAGCACCGCGCCCGCCCCGATCAGCGCCGCGCGGGCCAGTCGCGCCGGCGCCCGGTCATCGGAATAGAGTCGTGCGACGGCATTGGTTGCGAGGAACAGCGGCAGCGTCGCGCGCCGATGCGCCGCGGCGTAGCGCGCGAGCCCCGCTGCCGCGCCGGGGTCGCCGCCGCGGCGGATTTCTCCGGCAAGGATTTCCGCCCCGGACAGGCCGAAATTGAACCCATGCGCCGTCACCGGGTGCATCCCGACCGCGGCATCGCCGAGTAGTGCGAAGCGCGGCCCGACGAAACGATGGGCATACGTCGCGACCAGCGGATAAGCATGCCGCGTCGCGGCCAGCGTCATGGGACCGAGGCGGGATTCGTATCGCCGCGTGACCTCGGCGCCGAACTCCTCGGCGGACATGGCCATGGCCGCTTCGGCGAGGGCAGGAGGCAGGGTCAGCACCACGGAGGACATCGCCCCGTTCAGCGGCAGCATGGCGATGGTCTGGCCGTGACCGAACCACTCCGTCGCAATGCCGTGGTGCGGTTTGTCATGCGCCACGCGCGCGACGATCATGGTGCGGCCGAAATCGAGCATCGCCGCGCCGATGCCCGCGCGGCGGCGCGCTTCGGAAAAGCGGGAATCGGCGGCGACCACCAGCCGGGCGGCGATGCTTTCCCCGCCTTCCAGCGTCACCCGTGCGCCGTCGCCGCCGAGCGACAGCCCCACCACCTTGCATCCGGCACGCAACTCGCCGGCCTCGCTCGCCATCGCCTGCTCGAACAGCGCACGCCGGATCAGGTGGTTGGGCACCAGCCGGCCGAGCGGCTCGCCATCCCCGCCTGCCGCGAAGCGCAATGCGAGGGGTGAGGCGCCGTTGATCACCTTCGCCTCGCGCAGCGGTGCGGTCTCGGCCGCCGGAATGCGGTCCCAGGCGCCGAGGGTGCCAAGGATGGCCTGGGATCGATGGGTCAGCGCGATTTCCCGCCCGTCGAAGGCGGGGTCGGCAATGGCGGATTCCGGGGCGCGTTCCAGCAGCGTCACCCGCAGCCCGCTGCCCGACAGGGCGCAGGCCAGGGCAAGGCCCGCCGGGCCGGCTCCGATGATGGCGACATCCGTGTCCATGGCCTCATCCTCCTCCCGAAATCTGCGCTGTCCTTGATCCGGCACAAGGGCCGGTGCCGGACTTCCGAGACAGGCGGTCAGTCTTCCGTCTCGATCACCCGCCCGGCCTGATGGCGGCGCAGCAGCAGCAGCCCGATCCCGGCCGAAACAACGAACAGCGCGACGCCAAGCCCGAGCTGCCAGGCCCCATCCACCCGGATCCCCTTGCCCAGCAGGGCGAAGATCACCGTCTGCGGCACGTAGCCCACCGCCGAACCCGCCAGGAAGGGCAGGAAGGCGATGCCCGCCATGCCCGCGAGGAGGTTCAGTGCCAGGTTGTTGCCGACCGGCAGCAGCCGGAGGGCGAGGGTGGCGTTGAACGGGCTGCCCGCCAGCACGTCGCGCAACGGCCGCAGCCGGTGGCCGAAGCGTCCGGCCAGCCGGCGTTCCGCCCAGCCTCGCCCGACCGCCCGCGCCCACAGATAGGACAGTGCGCAGCCCGCGACCTGCGCGGCCAGGGACAGCGCCGTGCCCTCCACGATCCCGAAGGCATAGCCGCCGAGGAAGGCCACGCCCTGGCGTGGCGCGCCGGCCGCCGTCGCCGCCGCGCCCATGCCGATGAAGACCAGGTCGCCCAGCAGCCCCTGGCCGAGCACCCATCGATCCACCCAATCCGTGCCGGGCGCAAAGCCGATGCTGCGCAGCAACAGCCCCGCGACCACCAGCCCGGCCGCCAACGTGGCGAGCTTCAGCACCGCCGCGCGGCGCCGCCCGGACGCCGCCGCGTCGCTCATGGGACCGGCTCGGCGTCGATCACGGGGCGCTTGCCGCGCCGTTGCAGCCAAGCCACGCCGACCAGGTCGAAGATGCCCACCAGCAGCCGATCGAGCGTGCCGTAGTTGGAGGCGCCGCGCACGCGCGGGCGATGGTTCACGGGTTCGCTGACCACCGCGCCGCCTTCGCGCAGCACCAGGGCCGGCAGGTAGCGGTGCATGTGGTCGAATTTCGGCAGGTCGAGGAAGAGGTCGCGTGGGAAGACCTTCAGCCCGCAGCCGGTATCGGGCGTAGCGTCGCGCAGCAGCCAGGCGCGCACCGCATTCGCGACGCGGCTGGTGTAGCGCTTCACCCCGCTATCCTTGCGGTTCACCCGATGCCCCGCGATCAGCGCACGGCGCCCGGCCGCTGCCTCGGCCTCGGCGCGGGCGAGCAGGCGGGGGATGTCGGCCGGGTCGTTCTGCCCGTCCCCGTCCAGCGTCGCGATCCAGCGCCCGCGCGCCGCCCTCACGCCGGTGACGATCGCCGCGGATTGGCCGCAGGAGGCACGGTGGCGGATGGCGCGGACCGGCGCGCCGGCGGCGCGGGTCTCCTCCAGCGCGGCGGGGGTCGCGTCGGTCGAGCCGTCGTCGACATAGACGATCTCATGCGGCACGCCGGCCAGCGCGGCCTCGATCTCGCCCACCAGGGGCGCGATGTTCGGGGCCTCGTTGCGCACGGGGATGACGACGGACAGCAGGGGTGGCGCTGCAGGTTCCGGGGCCGCGACGGGCGCGGACCCGGCGCGGGGATCAGGCGACATGGGGCGCGCGGTAGCAGCCCCGCCGGCCCCCGGCAAGCAGCAGCGGATGTGCCCGGCGCCGGAGACGACTATATCCCCTCCATGCCCTTCGATTCCCGTGCCCAGGCCGCCCCGCCGGCCGACCATGACGCCGATGCCCGCCGCGCCGTGGCGCGATGGCTGTTCTTCGTCGCCGGCCTGGTGTGGGTGATGGTGGCGATCGGCGGGGCCACGCGGCTGACCGGATCAGGCCTGTCCATCATGGAATGGGCACCGATCACCGGCATGCTGCCGCCGCTGTCGGATGCCGAATGGAACCGCCTTTACGATCTCTACCGGAGCATCCCGCAATATCAGCTCGTCAATGCCGGCTTCGGGCTGGATGGCTTCAAGGAGATCTTCTGGCTGGAATGGATCCATCGCTTCTGGGGCCGGCTGATCGGCCTCGCCTATGTGGCGGGACTGGCCTGGTTCTGGCTGCGTGGGCGGGTGCCGGCCGGATACAAGCCGCGGCTGCTGCTGCTGCTGGCGCTGGGCGGGCTGCAGGGGGCGGTGGGCTGGTTCATGGTCGCCTCGGGCTTCGAGGCGGATCGGACGGTCGTCTCGCCCTATCGGCTCGTCATCCATCTCGGACTCGCCTTCGTGCTCTATGCCATGCTGGTCTGGACGGCGCTCACGCTCCTGCGACCACGGCCGGATGCGACGGTCGTGCCGAAGGGCCTGCGCCGGCTGGTGCACGGGACGGCGGGGCTCGCGGCGCTGACGATGCTTGCTGGCGGTTTCGTGGCAGGACTTCGCGCGGGATATGACTACAATACTTTCCCTCTCATGGGGGGCCACGTCGTGCCGCCAGGATATTGGCAGTTGGAGCCGGGCTGGATGAACCTGACCGCGAACATTGCGACGGTGCAGTTCAACCATCGACTGCTCGCGACGGCGACGCTCGCGGTCGCCGTCTGGATGCTGGTCGCGGCGATGCGCAGCCTGCCGCGGGGCCGGGCGCGCGGGGCCGTGCACGGCCTCGCCATGGCCGTGCTGCTGCAATACGTGCTCGGCGTCGCCACGCTTCTCGCGGTGGTGCCGGTCTGGCTCGGCACGTTGCACCAGGCCGTGGCCGTGCTGGTCCTGACCGGGGCGTTGCTCGCGTTCCATGCCCTGCGCCGGCCCGCGGCGCCGGCGGGCTCCGGTTGACCGGCGACGCCGCCCGCCGGGCGATCGAGGCCCTGCCCCATGCCATCCTGGTGGCGGATGGGGCCGGGCGGCTCGTCTTCGCCAATGCCGCGCTGTGGGCGGATGCCGGCGCGGAGCCGGCCCGCTTTCCACCCGGGACGCCGATCCGTGACCTGATGCGGCTGCTGGCCTTCCGCGGGCTGCTCGGCCCCGGCGACCCGGTCGCCCTGGCCGATCGCGCCATGGCCGAGGATCGCAGCCGACCGCGGCTCCATCATGCGCGCAGCGCCGATGGCACCCGGCTCGCGGAGGTGACGAGCCGCCCGCTCGAGGGTGGCGGCTTCGTTCTCTGCGCCGTCGACATCGCCGGGCTGCACCGTTCCGAAGCGGAGGCGCGGGCGCGCGTCGCGCTGTTCGAGCGTGTGCTGTACAGCCAGCGCGGCGGCGTCGCGCTGTTCGACGCGACGCAGCGCCTGCTGCTGCATAACCCGGCCTATCGCCACCACACCGGCGCGACCGCCGAGATGCTCGCCGGCCAGCCGAGCCTCGCCCAGATCATGGCGGCGCTGGAGCAGGCCGGCGAGTTCCCCACCAGCGCGGCGCGCGATCGGCTGCATGCCGTCCTCGCCGCCGATCGCAGCCAGGTGTTGCGGGGCCAGCGCGAGCGCCTGGACGGCAGCGTGCTGCGCATCCACAGCACGCCGCAGCCTGATGGCGGCTTCCTGGTCGAGACCGAGGATGTGACCGACCTCGCCGACGCCGAGGATGAGGCGCGCCGCCGCGCCGCCATTCTCGACGGCGTGCTGCAGGCATTGCCGCATGGCGTCTGCGTCTGGGGGCCGGACCGCCGCGTCGCCCATTTCAACAGCACCTACACCCAGTTGATGGAAGGTGCGCCGTTGAAGGTGGGCGATCGGCTGGAGGATGTGATCCGCCGGCGCGCCGCGGCCGGCGAATACGGCTTCGGCGAGGCCGAGGCCGTGTACCAGCGGGAAATGGCGCGCGATCCCGCCCAGCCGCAGGAGCGGCGGCGGCTGCGCGCGAACGGCACCGCCCTCGGCATCCGCACCGCGCCGCTGCCCGATGGCGGGCATATCTCGGTCGTCACCGACATCACCGCGCTGTGGCGGGCGGAGGAGGAGGCGCGGCGGCGGGCCGAGCTGCTCGAAACCGCGCTCGGCGCCATCCGCCACGGCATCGTCATCTGCGGGCCGGACCATCGGATCCTCGCGGCCAACCAGCTCGCCCGCTCCCTGGTCGGGCATGCGCAGGACGAACCGCTGATCGGGCGCACCGCCGAGGAGGTCATCGAGCAGCTTCACGAGAGAGCCCTGGGGCCGGAGCCCGAGGCATCCGAGGTGGTGCGCCGCGCGCTCTCGCTCGACCGCGGCAAGCCGGATGTCTACCAGCGCCGGGCCCCCGATGGCCGGGTCCTGGAGGTGGCTTCCGATCCGACGCCCGATGGCGGCTTCGTCATCACCCATTCGGATATCACCCGCCTGGTCGAGGCCGAGGACGAAGCGCGCCGGCGTGCCCAGGTGCTGGAGGCCGCCATGGGGTCGATGCGCCACGGCCTCGTCGTGTATGGCCCGGACCGCCGCGTGGTGGTGGCGAGCCAGCTCGCCAGCGTGCTGGGCGGGCATCTCCCGGGGGCAGTGCGGCCGGGCCGGCTGCTCGACGACCTGGTGCGGGACCTCCATGCGAGGGGTGTCTTTGGCCCGGAACCGGGTGCGACGGCGTTGCTCGACGATGCGCTGACGCTCGACCGCAGCAAGCCCTATCGCACGGTGCGCGAAGTGGCGGATGGGCAGGTGCTGGAGATCTGCTCGGACCCCATGCCGGATGGCGGCTTCGTCGTCACCCATTTCGACATTACCGCCCGCGCCCTGGCCGAGCGCGCCGCGCAGGAACGTGCGCGCATCCTGCAGGTGATGCTCGACAACATGCGGCACGGCATCTGCTACTTCGATGCCGAGATGCGCGTAATCGCCGCCAATGCGCTGGCCGCGACGATGTGCGGGCTGACGCCCGAACAGTTCAGGCCCGGCCGGCGCCTGAGCGAGATTTCCGCGGAACAGGCCGCCGCCGGCGAATTCGGTGGTGCCGAGGCGGCGGTCCATTTCTTCGCCGGCCGTCCGAACCCGCGCCTGCATGGCCCCGAGCGCTACACCCGTCGCCGTCCGAACGGGACAATGCTGGAGGTGACGACCGATCCGACGCCGGATGGCGGCTTCGTCCGTACCTTCAACGACGTGACGGAAGACCGGCGTATCCGCGAGGAGCTGGAGCGGGCCCGCGCCGCGGCGGAGACGGCGAGCGAGGCCAAGTCGCGCTTCCTTGCGACGATCAGCCATGAGCTGCGCACCCCGCTCTCGGCGATCATCGGCTTCGCCGAGGCCATGATGGTGGATCCGGACCCCGAGCGCGTCGTGGACTATGCCGCGACGATCCGCGATTCCGGCCGTCATCTCCTCGGCGTGATCGACGACATCCTCGAGATCACCCGCGTCAGCGGGCCGGAGGAAAAGGCGGCGGTCGCTACCCCCGTCGCCTTGCCCACGCTGCTTGCCAGCCTGCGGGATGCTCCGCGGGGGGCGGGCGGGCCGCGGATCGGGGTCCAGGCGGCGGCCGATCTGCCGAGGTTGCGCTGCGACGAGCGCCGCCTGCGCCGGATCCTGCGTGCCCTGATCGACAACGCCGTCAAGTTCACGCCACCCGAGGGGCAGGTCGAGGTGACGGCCGAGTATGAGGTCGGCGGCGATGTCCTGGTGCGGGTCATCGATACGGGTATCGGCATGGCGCCTGCCGACATTCCCCGCGCCTTCGAACCCTTCACCCAGCTCGATTCGGCGCTCAACCGTCGTTTCGGCGGGTCCGGGCTTGGCCTGCACCTGGCGCGGACCCTGGCGCAATCCATGGGCGCGACGCTTGAACTGACCAGTGCAAAGGGGCAGGGGACCACGGCGACCCTTCGCCTGCCGCGCGGCATCACCATCTCTGCGACTGCCAGCGCCGCGACCCAGGAGACGACATGACCGCCCTTGCCACCACCGATGCCCTGTTCTTCGGCCTGATCGACCGCGGCGCCGCCGAGGCGCGGCTGCGCCAGGCCACCGAGGGCTGCGAGGATGGCGAGCTGTTCCTGGAATATCGGGAGAGCGAGGCGATCGCGATCGATGATGGGCGCATCCGCTCGGCGTCCTACGACGCGACGCGCGGCTTCGGGTTGCGCTCGGTCCAGGGCGAGGCGGCGGGCTATGCCCATGCCGGGGAATTGTCCGATGCGGCGCTGGCCCGGGCGGCGGAGACGGTCAAGGCGGTGCGCCAGGGCCGATCGGGAGTGATGGAGGCCGGGCCGCGCGCGACCAATGCGCAGCTCTATTCCGATGCGAACCCGCTGACGCAGATGGATTTCGCGGCCAAGACCGCCCTGTTGCAGGAGATCGATGCCTTCGCCCGTGCGCGGGACCCGCGTGTCGTGCAGGTGATGGCTTCGATCAGCGGCGAATGGCAGGCGGTGCAGATCCTGCGTCCGGACGGCCAGCGCGTGGCCGACCTCCGGCCGCTGGTGCGCATGAACGTCTCCGTTGTGGTGGAGAAGGACGGCCGGCGCGAGACCGGCTCCTTCGGGACCGGCGGGCGCTTCGGATACGACCGCATCCTGACCGAGGCGCAATGGAAGGGCGCGGTGGATGAGGCGCTGCGCCAGGCGTTGGTAAACCTCGATTCCGTGCCGGCGCCGGCGGGCGAGATGGAGGTGGTGCTGGCCTCCGGCTGGCCCGGCATCCTGTTGCACGAAGCGATCGGCCACGGGCTGGAAGGCGACTTCAACCGCAAGAAGACTTCTGCCTTCGCGGGGCTGATGGGCCAGCGCATCGCGTCCCCCGGCGTGACGGTGGTCGATGACGGGACCATCCCCGACCGGCGCGGGTCGCTGACCGTGGACGACGAGGGCACGCCCACCAACCGGACCGTGCTGATCGAGGACGGCATCCTGACCGGCTTCCTGCAGGACCGGCAGAATGCGCGGCTGATGGGGGTCGCGCCCACCGGAAACGGCCGCCGGCAGTCCTTCGCCCATATCCCGATGCCGCGCATGACGAACACGGTGATGCTGGGCGGGACGCATGAGCCGGGCGAGGTGATCGCTTCGGTGAAGCGTGGCCTCTACGCCGTGAATTTCGGCGGCGGGCAGGTGGACATCACCTCCGGCAAGTTCGTCTTCAGTGCTTCCGAGGCCTATCTGATCGAGGACGGGAAGATCGGCGCGCCGGTGAAAGGCGCCACGCTGATCGGCAACGGGCCGGATGCGCTGACCAAGGTCGCCATGGTCGCGAATGACATGGCGCTCGACCCCGGGATCGGAACCTGCGGGAAGCAGGGCCAGGGCGTGCCGGTGGGCGTCGGGCAGCCGACGCTGAAGATGGCCGGGCTGACGGTGGGCGGCACGGCGGTCGGCTGAAGCGCTTCATCGCACCGCACCGCGCGATCCGGGAAGCTGGCGGTGCAGCCGATGGAGGCCTTCATGACCGCCACCCCGCCCATCCTCACCGAAGCCGAGCAAGAGGAAGCCAAGCGTCAGGCGCAATCCTCGAGCAGCGGTCTGGGCGATGCGCTGGACGGTGCCGAGGCGGCGACGGAAATCGCCGCCGAGGGCGGGTTCGATCTGGTCCTCGACGCAGCGAGCGCCTGCATCGAAGTGACGACCAGCGTGGCGACGACCTCGATCGAACTGATCGGCGGACTGCTCGGCGGCATTGTGGATCTTTGACCGCGGGTCAGGGCGGTCGGCGCGGGCGATCGGATAGGGGCGCCGCTCCATTGGCGCGGAGATCGGCGTCGGCGGTTGGAGGGGGGGGGGGGGGGGGGGGGGGGGGGGGGGGGGGCGGGGGGGCCGCCCCCCCCCCCCCCCCCCCCACCCCCACCCCCCCCCCCCCCACCCACCGACCACGGGC
>JAYSDS010000203.1:0-8942 GCA_041914265.1 Roseomonas sp. | reverse complement strand
CCCCCCCCCCCCCCCCCCCCCCCCCCCCCCCCCCCCCCCACGACGACAGCGGAAGCATCGGGGTCATCAGGAAGGCCTTTGGCGGTGCAGGGCAAAGCCCTTCCCCGGTCCAGTGCCGTCATGCCTTCGGCCCGTCATCCGGGATCGGCGTACCTTCCGCGATGCGCTGCCAGGAAAAGCGCGACAGGTCGATGGACCGGAAGCCGCCATCGACGATCAGTTCCGTCACCGCGCGCCCCACGGCCGGTGCGTGCTGTAGCCCATGGCCCGAGAAGCCGGCGCAGAGCAGCATGTTCGGCACGGCTTCGATCCAGTCGATCACCGGATTCCCGTCCAGCCGGTTCATGTCGTAGTGCCCGACCCAGCCGCCGCGCGGCTTGATGGTCTCGAAGGCGGGGCATTGCTCGGCGAGTTGCGGCCAGAGGTGGTTCTCGAAGACCTCGTGTTGCAGGTGCCAGTTGAAGCCGCCCGGTTCGTCGAAGTTGGTGTGGCCGCAGAGATAGACGCCGGCATGCCGGCGCACCGCGAAGCCGCGCATGTGGCGCAGCGCAGGGAAGGGCTCGACCGGGTCCTGCGACAGGAAATGGAATTGCTGGCGGCGCATCGGTTCGATCGGCACCGACACGCCGGCCATGGCGCAGACATCGGCGGCCCAGCAATTCGCGGCGTTGATCGCGATCTCGATCGGCAGCGTGGCCCCGGATTCGAGCCGCGCCAGCGCGACCCTGTTGCCCGCCAGGTCGAGCGCGACGACGCGATCCTTCAGATAGGTGATGCCGAGGCCTTCGGCCGCGCGGCGATAACCCATCAGCGCGGCATTCGGGTCGATCTGCCCATCGGCCGGTGAGAGCGCGCCCACATCCGACCCCGCGAAGGTGAAGGAGGGATAGCGCCGGCGCATCTCGGGCGCGTCCAGGATATCGACCTCGACGCCCAGGTCGCGCTGCATGCGGGCATTGGCTTCGAGTGCGGCGATCGCCTCCGCGCCTTGCACCAGGAAAAGGTAGCCGATGCGGTGGAATTGCGGATCGAAGCTGACCGCGCCGCCGGTGACGTGCCGGTCGAAATCCGAATAGACGGTGTCGCCATACAGCGACATCTGCACATTCTCCGGCACCGCATGCTGCAGGCGGATGCCGCCTACGGCGCGTGGCGTCGCGGCGAATTCGTAGGTCGGATCGGGCTCAACGACCGTGACCTCGGCGACGACGCCGGCGCGGGCGAGGGAATAGGCGATGGCGGAGCCCATGATGCCGCCGCCGATGATGACGATGCGCCGCATGCGATGCGGGTCTCCTTCAGCGCCTGTCCGGGGTGCCGTTCGCCGCGGCCGTAACGGGCGCGCGTCGGAGCAGGTCCAGGCCGTACCGGTCGAGCCGCGGCGCGTTGTCCCCCAGCGCTGACGGTAGGCGCATCCCGGGCGCGCCGCCTATCCCCGCCGCGCGCTTTTTCCGCGCCCGGTTCCGCTTTGTTTGAGAGGGCATCTTCGCCCGCCCGGGTGATTCCACCCGCGCGGGATCTGCTCTAGCAACCGCGCGACGTGATGGCATGCTGTCCGGACGCGCCGGCTGGCCGTACGGAGAGGAGATGGGATGGGTATGCAGGAACGGGGCGTCTCGCGTCGGCGTCTGGAGGATGAGCGCTTCCTGCGCGGCGCGGGCCGGTACGTGGACGATATCGGCGTGCCGGATTCGCTGCATGGCTGGGTGGTGCGGTCGCCGCACGCCCATGCGCGCATCCTGTCCATCGACACCGACGCCGCACTGGCCATGCCGGGGGTTCACGCGATCCTGACCGCGGCGGATCTGCGTGCCGAGGGCATCGGCCCCTTGCCCTGTGTGACGCGCATCGCGAGCGAGGCGCCGCTGATCATCCCCTCCCGTCCCGCCCTTGCCGAGGGAACGGTGCGGCATGTGGGCGATCCGGTTGCCTTCGTGGTGGCGGAGACGGCAGCCGCGGCGCGGGATGCCGCCGAGGCGGTATGGGTGGAGTACGAGGCGCTGGACGCCGTGACGGATGGCGCGGCGGCGCTCGCCTCCGATGCGCCGCAACTCTGGCCGGAGGCACCCGGCAATCTCGCCTTCCGGTTCCGCAAGGGCGATGGGGCGGCGGTGGGGGCGGCGATGGCGCGGGCGGCGACGATCGTGTCGCTGGATCTCGTGAACAATCGCGTCACGGCGGCGGCGATGGAACCGCGTGTCGCCATCGCTTCCCATGACGACGGCCACTTCCTGTTGCGACTGAGCGGCCAGGCGGTGCATCCGATCCGCGATCAGCTCGCCGACGATGTCTTTCGCATGCCGCGCGATCGCATTCGCCTGGTCGCGCCCGATGTCGGCGGCGGCTTCGGGGCGAAGAACTTCCTGTTTCCCGAATACGTCGCGCAGATGGTCGCGGCGCGGCGGCTCGGCCGTCCGGTGCGCTGGGTGTCGGAACGCATGGAGGATTTCGTCAGCACGACGCATGCGCGCGACAACCGGACGCAGGCGCGGCTCGGGCTCGATGCGCAGGGGCGCTTCCTGGCGCTCGATGTGCGCACGGTCGCCAATCTCGGTGCCTATCTGTCGGGCGGCGGGCCGGGCAGTTCCACCAATGCGCCGGGCACGGCGATGGGCGGGCTCTACGACATCCCGGCGGTGCACATGGATGTGCGCGGTGCCTTCACCAACACCGTGCCGATCGATGCCTATCGCGGCGCCGGCAAGCCCGAGGCGAACTACATCATCGAGAGGCTGATCGACCTTGCGGCGCGGCGGCTGGGGCGGGATCCGGCAGAACTGCGGCGGCAGAACCTGATCGCGGGATTCCCGCATCGCACGGCGATGGGCATGTCGATCGATTGCGGGGAGTTCGCCGCGAATGTCGATCGTGCACTCGCCGCGGCTGATGCGGCGGGCTTCGCCGGCCGCCGGGCCGCGGCGGGGCGGGCCGGCCTGCTGCGCGGCCTGGGCGTGGCGTGCTTCCTCGAAACCTCGCGCGGGGCGCCGGGCGAATGGGGCGGCATTCGGTTTCGCGCGGATGGCGGCGTGGACATTGCCACCGGCACGCAGAACAACGGACAGGGGCTGGAGACCAGCTTCCCGCAGGTGGCGGCCGACCTGCTCGGCCTGCCGCTGGAAGCCTTCCGGCTGGTGCAGGCCGACACCACGACGGTGCCGCGCGGCCACGGGCATGGCGGCGCGCGTTCGATGCATATGGGCGGGGAGGCGCTGGTGCGTGCCATCGATGCGGTGCTGGCCAAGGCACGCCCGCTCGCCGCGCAGTTGCTGCAATGCGCGGAAGGCGATCTGACCTTCGCCGAGGGTCGCTTCGGCACGGCGGATGGACGCGGCATCGGTCTGCTCGATGTCGCCGCGGCGGCGCGCGAGGCGGGCGGGTCGATCGATGCCGAGGTGGATAGCGACCTCGATCTCGTCACCTTCCCCAATGGCTGCCAGGTGGCCGAGGTGGAGGTCGATCCCGAGACCGGCCTCGTGCGCCTGCTGCGCTACACGGCGGTGGACGATTACGGGCGGCTGGTGAACCCCATGCTGACCATCGGCCAGGTGCAGGGCGGCCTGGCCCAGGGCATAGGCCAGGCGATGGGGGAGGAGGTCGCCTACGACCCCGAGACAGGCCAGATCCTCGCGGCCTCGATGATGGATTACTGGCTGCCGCGCGCGGCGGACCTGCCGCCACTCGATGTCACGTGCATCGAGGTGCCGACGGCGTCGAACCGGCTCGGGGTCAAGGGATCGGGGCAGGCGGGCTGCATCGGCGCGCCGCAGACGGTGGTGAATGCAGTGCTGGATGCGCTGGCGCCGCTCGGCGTGGAGACGATCGACATGCCGCTCACGCCGCTGAAGGTGTGGCAGGCGATCCGGGCGGCCGCTTAGAGCGTGATGACCATAGGTGCGAATGCACCGGAGGTCTGAATCACGCGATCAGACAATAGGTTGGAGCGTGGTTGGTGAACGAATGTGAACCAATCACGCTCTAAGGGGCGGCCGCCCGGCGTCAGGGGTTACGCGAGCTCGATCACCAGGTTGAGGTACTTGTCGACCGAGACCGTGCTGTCGGGGCCGACAACGCAGGTGGATTCGCGTTCCTCGACCAGCGCAGGACCCTGCAACGTCGCGCCGGAGCGCAGCGCGTAGCGGTCATAGACCGGGCAGTCCTGCCAACCGGCGCCTTCGAACAGCACGCGGCGCGTTGTGCGTGGCGTGGGCGTCGCGGGTGCATCGCCGCGCGGCACGGCGCCGGCGAGGTCGATGGTCCAGCCCGGCGCGGAGCAGGACAGGCGCCAGGACAGCGCCTCGATCGGGCTTTCCTCGACCACGCGTTCGAAGCGTTCGCGGTAATTGTCGAAGAAGGTCGCGCGGATCGCCGGAACATCGGCGTCGGAGAGTTCCAGCCCCGGCAGCGGAACAGGTATCTCGAAGCCCTGGCCGACATGGCGCATCTCGGCCACGGGCCGGAAGGTGATGGCCTCTGCCGCGGCGCCGGCCTCGGTCAACAGCTTGGTGCCGATCTCCTTCATCTCGGCGAAGAGCCCGTTCACCCGCGCCCAATCGATGCGTTCCAGACGCGCGACATACGACCGCACCATGTCGGTGGCCGGCGGCGCGACGAGGAAGCCGAGCGCCGAGGCCACGCCGGCACCGAGCGGCACGACCAGCGTCCTGATCTTCAGCAGCCGCGCGAGGTTCCAGGCATGCACCGGCCCGGCGCCGCCGAAGGCGACCATGGTGTAGCGACGCGGATCCTTGCCCTTCTCGGCGAGGTGCATGCGCGTCGCCGAGGCCATCGTCTCATCGACGATGCGCTGCACGCCGAGGGCCGCCTCATCGACGCCGATGCCGGTCTCGGCCGAGATGCGCGTCTCGAAGGCCTTGCGCACCGGGTCGAGGTTCAGCGCCATCTCGCCGCCGAGGAAGTAGGCGGGGTCGAGGCGGCCGAGCACCAGGTCGGCGTCGGTCACCGCGGGTTCCACGCCACCGCGCCCGTAGCAGACAGGCCCCGGCTTCGCGCCCGCGCTGCGCGGGCCGACCTTCATCAGCCCCGAACCGGGATCGATCCGCGCGAGCGAGCCGCCGCCCGCGCCGATCTCGATCATGTCCACCACCGAGACCTTCAGCGGCAGGCCCGACCCTTTCTGGAAGCGGCGCACGCGGCCGGCCTCGAAGTCGAACTTGTGGTTCGGCTCGTAGTGGTCGACCAGGCACATCTTCGCCGTGGTGCCGCCCATGTCGTAGGAGACGACATGTTCGAGCCCCGCGAGGCGCGAGATGAAGGCCGCCGCCATCGCGCCGGCCGCCGGGCCGGACTCGATCAGACGGATCGGGAAGTCCTTGGCCTCGCGGACGGTCGTGATGCCACCGCCCGAGAGCATGATGTAGAGGTTGCCGCGGAAGCCCGTGGATTCCAGCGTGGACTGCACGCGGTCGAGGTAGCGCGCCATCAGCGGCTGCACATAGGCATTGGCGCAGGCCGTCGAGGTACGTTCGAACTCGCGGATTTCCGGCGCCACCTCGGCGGAGAGCGAGATCGGCAGCTTCGGATAGAGGCTGCGGATGATCTCGCCCGCGCGCTTCTCGTGCTGGGGCGCGTGGTAGGAATGCAGGAAGCCGACAGCGATGGCCTCGGCCCCTTCGCCTTCCACGAGCTGCTTCGTCGCGGCGGCGACGGCGGCTTCGTCCAGCGGTTTCAGCACGCGGCCATCGGCGGCGATGCGTTCCGGGATTTCGAGGCGCAGCGCGCGCGGCACCAGCAGCGTCGGGGTTTCGAGGAACAGGTCATAGAGGTCGTAGCGCGTCTCGCGCCCGATCTCGATGCTGTCGCGGAAACCGTCGGTGCAGAGCAGGCCGACCGTCGCACCGGTCCGCTCGATGATGGTGTTGGTCACCAGCGTCGTGCCGTGGATGACGCTGTGCAGATCCTCGGGCTTCAGATCGGCCTCGCGCAGGATGCGCGCGATGCCGTTCAGGATCGCCTCGGACGGATCGTCCGGCGTCGTCAGCAGCTTGCCGGTGCGGACGATGTTGCGCACCGGGTCATGCAGCACGAGGTCGGTGAAGGTGCCGCCGACATCGACGCCGACGCGCGCGGAAGCAGTGGTGGTCATGCGCGTCACTCCACGCCGTAGATGGTCTTGGCCGCTTCGGCCGAGATGTAGCCGTGGCGAAGGTCTTCCTTCACCGACTCACGCGGGCGCTTCTTCGGATCGCCATAGCCGCCGCCGCCGGCATAGAGCAGCAGCACCGACTGCTTGGGGTCGATCGAGGTGCGCGACTTCGGATGCGGCTTCGTCCCGTCACCGAAGGTGATGACGGAGGGCGCGCCATGCCCGCCGCCGAGGATGCCGCCGGCCGGGTTCTGGTGGCGGTCGGACAGCAGCGACAGGCGCGCCGCCTTCTCGCTGTCCAACTCCAGCTCGATCTCCTGGCCCAGCCCGCCGCGGAAGGTGCCGGCGCCGCCGGAATCCACGCGCAGGCGCTTCTTGCGCACGATGATCGGCGCGACGGATTCATAGGCCTCGATCGAGCCCGCGCCGACATTGGTCGGGAAGGCGGTGGCCGACATGCCGTCCTTGTGCGGGCAGGCGCCCATGCCGCCCGAGGCGAACAGCACCTGGCTGAAGCTGTCCCCATCCGCCTTGGTGCCGCTGAACAACGCGCGCATGGTCGGCGCGCCGCCGCAATCCGCGATGACCTTGGTCGGGATGACCTGCGACAGTGCCTGGTAGATCGCGCCTGCCAGCAGATGCCCCGTGAGCTGCCGCGCGCTGACCGGCGCGGGATAGACGGGATTCAGGATCGACCGCTCCGGCGCCGTGACCGTGATCGCCTGGTACGATCCCTCATTGCGCGGCGTGAAGGGATCCAGCGCGCATTTGATCGGATAGACCGAATAGGCATGCGTGTAGTTCATCACGCAGTTGATGCCGCGATCGATCTGCGGCGAGGTGCCGGTGTAGTCGATGTGCATCGTGTCGCCCTTCACCGTCACGGTGCAGACGATGCGGGTGTGCTTGTCGTCGAAGCCGTCGGCGGTGATCTCCGACGTCCAGGTCCCGTCCGGCACTTCCGCGATGGCGCGACGCAGCGCGCGGTCGGTGCGCTCGCTCAGCGCCGCGGACAGTTCCTGCAGATCCGGCAGGCCGGTGTCTTCCAGGAATTCCGCGGTGCGCCGCGCGCCGACCTCAGCCGCGACGACCTGCGCCTGGAGGTCGCCCAGCACCTGGCGCGGCACGCGCACATTGCCGAGCAGGATGTCGAGAAGCTGTTCGTTCCACTGGCCCGCGCGCAGCAGATGCGCGGGCGGGATGCGGATGCCTTCCTCGAAGATCTCGCGGCAATCGGCGGACCATAGCGACCCGCCGACATCCGGTGAATGCGAGATCGAGCCCGAGAAGCCGACCAGCTTCCCGCGATGGAAGATGCCCGTGACCACCGTGAAGTCCGGCAGGTGGCCCGTCGCCAGCCACGGATCGTTGGTTACCACCACATCGCCGGGCTTCCACGTCTCGGCGGGGAAGCGCGCGAGGAAGTCCTTCGTCGTCCGCGGCAGGATGCAGGAGAAGGAGGCGAGGCCGCCGGTATTCTCCGACACCGAATTGCCGTCGCGATCCATCAGCACGGTCGCGAAGTCGTTCGACTCCCGCACGATGGTCGAGAAGGCGGTGCGCAGCAGGCCCGTGGCCGCCTCGTCCGCCGCCGAGATCAGGCGGTTCCAGTAGATTTCCAGCGTGATCGGGTCGAGTGCCGCCGCGGGCGCGTCGCTCATCGCAGGCCTTCCAGGGATGTTGCGTTGCAGCAGTCTAGGAAGGCCCGGCGGGTGGCATCCAATATGGCTTGCGATGAAATCCATATGTCTTACGAATGGATGACATGGAACTGCGCCACCTCCGCTACTTCGTCGCGGTGGCCGAGGAACTCCACTTCGGCCGCGCCGCGGACCGCCTGGGCATGTCCCAGCCGCCGCTCAGCCAGCAGATCCGCGCGCTGGAGGAGGAGCTGCAGGTGCGCCTTTTCGACCGCACCAGCCGCAGCGTGACGCTCACTGAAGCGGGCCGGCTGTTCCTGGCCGAGGCGAATGCGACCATCGCCCAGGCCGAGCGCGCGCGGCTGATGGCCACCCGCGCCCATCGCGGGGAGATCGGGGAGGTCGTGGTCGGGCTGTTCCCCTCCGCCCTGCTGGCCGAACCGGTGGCGGCGACGATCCTCGCCTATCGCGGCCGGCACCCGGGCATCCGCCTGGTGCTGAAGGAATTCGCGATCTACGCCGCGGTGCGGGAGATGGCGGCCGGCCGGCTGGAAGTCGCCTATCTGCGCTATCCTACCCGCCCCGACGTGCCCCCGGGCATCGCGCTGATGGAGGTGATGCGCGAGCCGATGATGCTCGTGGTCCATCGCGACCATCGCCTGGCGCGGTGGGACGGACCGGTGCCGCTGAAGGAACTCGCCCAGGAGCCCTTCATCCATTTCGCGCCGCGCTCGGATTCAGGGCTCTACGAACACGTCGCGTCGCTCTGCGCCACAGCCGGCTTCGAACCGCGCATCGAGCAGGAGCTGAGCCAGAACGGGTCGATCCTGTCGCTGATCGGCACCGGCATCGGCCTCTCGATCCTGCCGCGCTGCCTGTGCCGGCTGACCATGCCCGAGCTGTGCGTACTGCCCATCGCCGGCGCTTCGGCCGTGTCGCGCATCTGGATGGCCTATCGCCGGCGCGGCGGCGGCCCGGGGCTGCGGGCGCTGATCGAGGAAGCGATGCCGCGCCGCGCGCCCGAGCAATAGCTTCCCATGCTGGTGGTTCCCGATCCTGGGCGGTGGGACCGAGACGGGCGCAGCTGCTCCTGGACTCATCCCGCCAAGGGTCTTCCTCAAGGTCCCGATGGTTGCGCCGGAAGGCACCGGAGGGGCGTCGCCCCTCCGGACCACCCCACCAGGCCACGGTGTGGCCTG
>JAYSDS010000202.1:0-8963 GCA_041914265.1 Roseomonas sp. | reverse complement strand
CTCTGCCCCTCCAAACCACCCCGCCAAAGGCCCGAGGCCTTTGGAAACCGTCACTCGGTGCCGGGCATTACTGACAGAACGGGCACCGAAACCCGCTCTTGTGCCCGCAAGGCGCTTCGAGGGGAGCAGTATGTCCCTTCTGCCCCGTACCAATTGCCTGCGGTTCAGGTGTTCCAAGCACGAGGGTCACCCATCGGCGTTGCGTTGCGATGTCGATGGGACCCCGATGGCGAGGTGAGGTTTGGAGAGGGGTAGAGCTCCTCTCCATCCGCTTTCATCGCCGCGCGCCCGCCCGAAAGCACGGGTTCTGCCGTGCGAAACTCTGCAACGACGCCGGCAGCGGTGCCACGCGGTCGCCCGCGGCCAGCCTGGCGCGACCCTCGCCGGACCAGCGCGCGGGCGCGATGTCCGGGTTCGCGAAGGACCCGCTGACGCGCACCGGTATGTCGAGGGCGAAGGAGCTTGTCGTCTCGCTCTGGCTGCCGATGACGAGGTCGAGCGATTTGCGGTTCAGGTCGAAGCTCGCCAGCCCGCTGATCGTTCCTGTCCCGGCCCTGACACGCAGTGGCGCGACCTCGCCGCGGCCGGCGCGGATATCCACGACCGCGAGCAGGCAGGTCAGCGGGGTATAGCCCCGCGCCGTGCGGAACAGCGCGCGGATGTCCGTCGAGGCCATCTCGATCACTTCCCGCGCGACCGACCCGTTGCGCATCGAGACCACGGCGGAGATCTGGGCGCGCCGGGTCCCGGCGTTCAGCGTCGCGGCCTCGGCGCGGACGGCGACGCGTGCCTCCATCCGGCCGCGCAGCGGCAGGGAACGCAGGCCGAAGGCGCGGCGCAACGCGTCCACATCGCCCTCGCGCATCGCCGCCTCGGCCGTGATGCGGCCGCCGCCTGGCGCTGGCACCAACTCGCCGGAGGCCTCGATCCGGCTGCCATAGGCGACCATGGCCAGGGTCTCGACAGCGACCCGACCAGGCCGCGCGCTGGCCGTGAACCGCACGTCGGTGCCGTCCACATCGGCGTAGAGGAACTCGCGCGCGGTCGCCTGGACCTGCAATTCGGGGTCCGGCGCGCCGGCGTAGCTCAGGGGGAAATCGGCATCGCCATGCTCGCCGCCGGCCGAGGCCGGGGGCGTGCCGAACAGGGCATTGAGGTCGAGCCTGGTGAAGTCGATCTGCGCCACGACGGAGTCCGGCCGGCCCGAGCTGCCTTCGGTCATCTCGAGCCGCGGCGCCGTGAAATCCTCGCCGGCGAGCGCCCCCGAAGCCCCGGTCAGGCGCCACAGATCGCCCTGCCGCGTGAAGGTGCCGGTCAGGCTGAGGGGCACGGCGGGGCCGGGACCGGCACCAGCCATCGTCAGGATGGCCCCTGGCGATCGCGCCTGCAGGGTCAGGGTCCCGTCGAGCCGGTCGGCATTGAGCGGATCGGCCGAGGTGCCATCGAAGGTCAGCACCGTCTCGGGTGCCGTGGCGCGGAGTGGAAAGGGGAAGGGCGTGCGGCCGTCGCGAAGCTGGTCGGGCGTGCCGAGCGTGCCGGACAGCGTGACTGGTATGGATTGGTAGGCACCCTCGGCGGCGAGGGCCAGCGGCTGGTCGGCAGCCGGCGCGCGCAGGGTGACGCTGGTGAGCTCCGTGCGCAGCGGCGTGCCGCTGCTGGTCCGAAAGACGATGTCGGCGCGCGTCAGGCGCAGGTCGAGCAGCAGCGGCAGGCCGGATCGGTCGGGCGGTTCCGGCGCGAAAGGAGCGGAGGGGCCAGCCGGGTCGCCGTGGAAACGCCAGTTGCGGCGCCGGTCGGCCGTGCGTTCGAGGAGGAGGGAAAGCCCCTCGGCCTCGACCTGGCGCAGCACGATCAGGCCATGCAGCAGCGGCAGCAGGTCGAGCGTGGCGGAAGCGGTGGCGAGCGTGGCCATCTGCGGCGCGCTGCCGCCGTCGATGTTGGCGAGGCTGAGGCCGCGCAGGGCCACGGTCGTCGTCAGCCCAGGTTGGACGCGCAGGCTCTCGATGGTGACCGTACGGCCGAGCGAGGCGGAGAGGCGTGCCGCGGCGCGTTCGGCGAGGTCGATGCGCGGGAGGATGACGATCAGCGCGACCAGCGTTGCGATCGCGAGAACCGGCACGGCGAGCACCAGGCCGAGGATGATCTTGGTACGGCGGGCCATGGCCGTCGTCTCCCGGGGAAAGGCCCAGGATAGGCTTCGGCCGCCGCGCCGGGAAAGCGCGGCGGCCGGGCGAACATCGTCAGGTGTTCATGGCGTCGCGCCGGAGGCGCGCGGGGAAGGAAGCGATGCCTGGAACACCGTCAGGTGTGCATGGCGTCCGCGCCGGAGGCGCGCGGGGAAGGAAGCGATGCCTGGAACACCGTCAGGTGTTCATGGCATCGAAGAAGTCCTGGTTCGTCTTGCTGTACTTCAGCTTGTCGATCAGGAATTCCATCGCGTCCTGCGTCCCCATCGGGTTCAGGATGCGCCGCAGGACCCACATCTTCGACAGTGTCGCGCGATCCACCAGCAGCTCTTCCTTGCGGGTGCCCGACTTGGTGATGTCGATGGCCGGGAAGGTGCGCTTGTCGGACAGCTTGCGGTCCAGCACGATTTCCGAGTTACCGGTGCCCTTGAACTCTTCGAAGATCACCTCGTCCATGCGCGAGCCGGTGTCGATCAGCGCGGTGGCGATGATGGTCAGCGACCCGCCTTCTTCGATGTTGCGCGCCGCGCCGAAGAAGCGCTTGGGGCGCTGCAGGGCGTTCGCATCGACACCGCCGGTCAGCACCTTGCCCGAGGACGGCACGACCGAGTTGTAGGCGCGGCCGAGACGGGTGATCGAGTCGAGCAGGATGACGACATCCCGCTTGTGCTCGACCAACCGCTTCGCCTTCTCCAGCACCATCTCCGTCACCTGGACGTGCCGCGTCGCCGGCTCGTCGAAGGTGGACGCCACGACCTCGCCGCGCACGGTGCGGGCCATGTCGGTGACTTCCTCGGGCCGCTCGTCGATCAGCAGCACCATCAGGAAGACGTCGGGATTGTTCGCGGTAATCGACTTCGCGATGTTCTGCAGCATCACGGTCTTGCCGGTGCGCGGCGGCGCGACGATCAGCGCGCGCTGGCCCATGCCGATCGGCGCGATCAGGTCGATGACGCGATGCGTGTTGTCCTTGGTCGGGCCCTTGCCGACGCTCTCGACCTCCGCATTCTCCATCTTCAGCCGCCGGTTCGGATACAGCGGCGTCAGGTTGTCGAAGTTGATGCGGTGCTTGAGCGATTCCGGCGGCTCGAAGTTGATGCTGTTGACCTTCAGCATCGCGAAATAGCGCTCGCCATCCTTGGGCGCGCGGATCTGGCCTTCCACCGTGTCGCCGGTGCGCAGGCCGAAGCGGCGCACCTGGGCGGGGGAGATGTAGATGTCGTCCGGCCCGGGCAGGAAGTTCGCCTGGGGGGAACGAAGATAGCCGAAGCCGTCCGGCAGGATCTCGAGCGTGCCTTCCCCGTAGATCGCCTGCTCGTTCTCCGCGAGCGTCTTGAGGATGCCGAACATCATGTCCTGCTTGCGCAGGGATGACGCGTTCTCGACGCCCACTTCCTCGGCGAAGGCGAGGAGGTCGGCGGGGCTTTTGGCCTTGAGTTCGGAAAGATGCATGGGCGTTGGACGCTGTCCGGTGCAGGTGATTGGCCGGGACGTTCCCTGAGGGCCGCATGCGCGCGGAGGACCCGCGCTTGCGGCCGGCTCGCCCGGACCCGCACCGTGGATGGCGCGATGGGCGAAGTCCCGAGAGGAAGGAAGGAAGTTGGCGGCGCCTGGCGCGAAACGCCCCGCACCGCTGGCGGGAAGCGGGGCGAACCCTATGAAGCCACGCTGCTTCCGTCAACCGCCGATTTGTTGTGAGGGCGTGCGCATTTCAAGGCCTGCCCGGGAACGGCGCGAGCCGCCCGCCGGGGGCGAGCGGCCCGAGAGCGGAGCCGAGCCGGTCCGTCAGCGCGGGTATCTCGCCGGAACCCGCGCTTCAGAACGGCTTCGCGATCACCATCACCACGATCAGGATCAACGCGAGCGTCGGCACCTCGTTCAGGAGGCGCCAGGCGCGCTCGCTGCGGGTATTGGCATCGCGCGCGAAGCGTTTGCGTGCCAGCGCCAGGTCGTGATGCACCACCGTCATGGTGATCAGGCCGAGCATCTTCCCGTGCCACCACCCTGCCTTCCAGTCGATGATCCCGGGCGTGAGGACCAGCAGCACGCCGAAGGTCCAGGTCCAGATCATCGCGGGGTTCATGATGGCGCGCAGCAGGCGGCGCTCCATCACCTTGAACAGCTCGGACTGCGCGGAACCCGCCGGTACCTGGCAGTGATAGACGAATAGCCGTGGCAGGTAGAACAGGCCGGCCATCCAGGCGAAGGCGCCGATCAGATGTGCCGACTTGATCCAGAGATACCAGGGCGCGAGGGCGTCGATGGTCATGGATGGCAGCTCCCGGCGGGCGAGATGGTGTGAAGCGTCACGCAGCGCGACGCCGCGCCCATGCCATACTGGGCCGCGTCGCGGAAGGAGCGGGACGATGGACCTCACGGACATCATGGCCACCGAGCGCGAGACGCTGCTTGGCGAATATGCGCTGGGCGGGGTGCCGCCCTATGCGGCGGTCGATGTGCTCGACGAGGTGATGCGCACGCCGAGCCGCCTGCGCATCCCGCATCCCTGCTGGTTCGCTGCCTGCGCCGGCGCGCCGCCCGGCCGCGCGCAGGTGCAGTCCTGCCCGAGCCTTGGCTATCGCTTCCTGTGGTGCCATGCCGACAACGACGAGTACCGCGCCGACTACCTGGCCTTCGCCAATGCCGAATATGGCGCCGGGCTGAACGAATTGCCGCAGAGCCTGCATGTGGATCATCTGTTCAACCGCGAGCGCGCCCGCGCGCTGGGGCTGAACTGGATCCGCATGGTGCTGCTGCCGCGCGGGGTGAATACCTCGCATGGCGCGGGCTATGAGAAGTCCCGCACCAACGGGCTGATCGGCACGCCGGGCCGCCCCCGCGGCGTCGATGAGGTGAACCTGCTGAAGCTGTGCGGACTGCGCACGCCGCGCAAGGGCATGCCGCTACCGGCCGAGGTCTACGTCCACGCCTCACGCATGGCGGACGTCTTCGGCCTGTCGGTCGAAGACATCGTCCGCAACATCGAAGACCTGATGGAAGTCGCGGCCTTCGAGCCGGCGGACGGCTGACCGGCGCGATCCTATCCGCCGGACCGCGCCTTGGCGTTGCGCCGGCGCGTCGCGGCGGCCTTGCGCGCGGCGGCACTCCGGGCGGCGGCCGGCCGGGCGGCGGAAGCGGCACCGCCCAGGCGGCCGCCCTTGCGGCTCGAGACCTTGGTGTCAGGCACGCCGCGGCCACTGCCGGATCTGTTGCCGCCGCCATCCTCCTTGTTCACGGTCGCCCAGGCGCGGGCCTCGGCTTCTTCCTCGCCCACGCCGCGCTCGATGTAGCCCTCGGCGATGTGCGCGGCCTTGCGCTTCTGCTTGTCGGTGTAGCGGGACTTGTCGCCTCGCGGCATGGCGGCCTCCTTGGGCGTCCTGCTCCGCGAACGATGCAGCCTGTCCCTGGGTTGCGTGGCGTTGCCGCGATCAGCCTTGCTGGTGTCGGCAGTCATCGGCGAGGCGAACGGCATGGCGTGCGGGGCGCCCCGACGACGCAGATAGTGTCGCGGGAGGGGCACGTCCGCCATGCCGCCGGGTGGCCCTGAGCGCCGGCACGCGGCTGCGCGCACAGCACCGATACCGAACCCTGGTCGTGCGCTTCGCGCGCAAGACCACGTTTCAGCGTCATTCTGCCAGCGGCGCGTAACACCTGGTTGAGGTTTGCAAGGGCCCTCCTGACTACATGGCTGCTTCCGTTGTGGGATCGAGAGGGGCTTTGCCCCTCTCGAACTCTCCCCAGCAAAGGCCGAAAGGCCTTTGCAAACCTCTATCTGGCGCCCAGCGCGACTGCCAGAATGGCGCCAAAAGACACCCTTGCGCACGAAGGGCGTTGGGAGGGGGGCAACACAGGCGCTGCGCGCAACGTCGATGCGGGGGGGTCCGGAGGGACGGCGCCCCTCCAATTCCCACCGTGGGGATACCGGGCGGGGCTTTACACCCGGGCCCAGCTTACCGTGATGGATCGCCACACACGCGCGGAACCGGGACGGCCAGGCAAAATCAGGCCCCGCGCCGACGCAGGAAGTCGCCTGCCGCTGCCAGTGCCCGCCGCCCATCCGCCAGCCGCGCCGCCCAGAGCATCCAGGCGTGGATCATCCCCGGCCAGACCTCGAGCCGTACCGGCACATCCGCCGATCCGAGCCGTCCCGCGATGCGCACGGCATCATCGAGCAGCGTCTCCGCCGAGCCGACCTGCACTAGTACCGGCGGCAGGCCCGCAAGGTCGGCATGGAGCGGCGAGATGAGCGGTTCCTCTGCCGGCCGGCCGCCGCGATAGGCTTCGGAAAGTTCGTCCAGATAGGCACGATGGATCAGCGGATCGACCGCGTCCTTCGTGTCCATCGTCGCCCCGGTCATGGCCAGATCGACCCAGGGCGAGATCAGCCAGCCGCAGCCGGGCAAGGGCCGCCCCGCGTCGCGCAACGAGGCCATCAGCGCAAGGGTGAGCCCGCCGCCGGCGCTGTCCCCGCCTACGGCGATATCCGCGGGCGCGAAGCCCTGGCTGAGCAGCGCCTCGAAGGCGCCGCGGGCATCTTCGAGCGCGGCAGGGAAGGGATGTTCCGGCGCCAGGCGGTATTGCAGCGCCAGGCAGCGCATCCCGGCGGCCTGCCCGGCGCGCGCGGCCAGGTTGCGATGGCTGGCGATCGACCCCGAGCAATAGCCGCCGCCATGCAGGAACAGCAGCACGCGGCTGGGGTTCGCATCGGGCGCGGCCGACCATTCCGCGGGGACGCCGGCGATGGTCGCCGGGGTGAAGGCCACCTCCGGGGGCGGCGGATCCACCGCCGCGACCTCCTCGATGCGCGCGCGCCGTTCGGCCCAGCCGACAGGGCGCGGGCGGCCGGTTAGAAGGGCGCGGACGCCGTCGATCTCCGCCATCGTGTCTCCTCCGGAATGGGGGAGAGGCTAACGCTTGGCCTGGGGCGGAGAAAGACGGAGATGGGGGGTATTTGAAAGGGGTTCTGGCCCTTGGGGCGGTGAGGTTCGGAGAGGGGCAAAGCCCCTCTCCGGGACACGGCGCCAGACGCTACCGCGCCACCACGACCATCGCCGGCTTCAGCAGCCGTCCGTTCAGCGTCCAGGCCGGCGTCCAGCAGGTGACCACCGTCCCTGCCGCTACGCCCTCCGGCGCCGGCTGCTCAGCCATCGCCTGGTGCAGTTCCGGGTCGAAGGGCTTGCCCGTCGGGTCTTCGCGCTTCACCCCGTTGCGTTCGAGGATGCCGAGGAAGGAGCGTTCCACCCCCTCGATCCCGTCGCGGATCTTGGTCAGCACTTCAGGCTCGCCAGCCGCCTTGCCAGGCAGGGCGTCGAGGCCGCGGCGCAGGTTCTCCGCCGCCTCGACCACGTCGCGGGCGAATTTCTGCGTGGCATAGGCACGGGCTTCCTGCACCTCGCGCTGGGTGCGGGAACGCAGGTTCTGCATCTCCGCCTCGGCGCGGAGCCACTTGTCCTTGAAGCCGGCGGCCTCGGTCTCGAGCGCGGCGAGGCGCTCCTCCGGGGTCTGTGCCGCCGCGGCCTCGGTCGCTGCGGCTTCCGCCGGCTCGGAGGCGGGCGTGGGGGTATCCTTGTCGTTCGTCATCGGGAATTCGCGTCTCGTATCGCGGGCGCGGCGCGGAGGCCGCCTAGGGCCTCTCACCTAGGCTGCCGGAGGGGCCGGGGCAAGGCGCCCCGGCCACCCGGCGGCACGCTACCAGCGCCGACCGTCGTTCCAGCCGCGGTCACGACGATCATATCGCGGCCGGTCCCAGCCGGAATAGCGGCGAGGCGGCGGCGCAGCCCAGGGCCGCGGCGCCGGGCGATGCCAGCCCCAGCGCGGCGGGGGCGGCGGGCGGTGGTGCCAGCCCGGCGCGGGGCCCCAACCATAGGCCGGCGGCGGACGGTCCCAGGCGCAGGCCGGAACCGCGGCCAGGGTGGCGAGGAGAAGGGTGGCGGTCGGAAGCAGGCGGCGCATGGCGTGTCTCCCTGATGGCAGGGAGAAGAGGACCATGACGGATTGTCCATGGAACGGCGGCGCAATGGCGAAGTGGCGGCGCCTGGTGACGAAGTTGTGGCGAAGCGCCGGAACCGGTTCGGCCGGCCCGTCAGCCGCCCTCGGCCGAGAGCTTCGCCACAGCGGCACGATAGGTTTCGTCGAACAGCGCATCAAGCGCGGGATTGACGCCCTTCAGCCCGGCGGCGACCCGCCCGGCCCAGCCGACATATTCCAGCCGTCGCGCGTGGATCCAGTTGGCCGGCGGGCTTTCCGCGATGGCCCGCAGGTTCGAGATCTTGTCGGCGAGCTTCAACTGCTTGGCCCCGTCCGACTTCTTCGGCGCCAGGCTGACCTGCAGGGCCTTGCGGGTCTCCTTCGGCAGGGCAGTGTCATCGGTGGCCTCGGCGACCAGCCCGGCGACCTCGGCTCCGAAGGCGGCGACCAGGTCGGCGGGCGTGACCTCGGTATCCTCGACCGTGTCGTGCAACAGGCCGGCGAGGACGACCGGCAGGGGCGCGCCGTACTCGGCAAGGATGCCGGCGACCTCGATGACATGGTTCACATAGGGTTCGGCGGCCGAACCCTTGCGCGTCTGGCCGGCATGGGCACGCGCGGCGAAGAGGGTCGCGCGCAGGACCTGCGCCATGGGATCGGTGCTGGGCTTCATGGCGCCTCCAATGGGCCCGCCAGGGTCCGCCGCGCAAGGGTCGAGAGGTTGTCCCGCGGGTGTGACGATGTGGCGACGGGCAGGCGGAGAGGGGCGGTTGGGCCCCCCCGCCCCCCCCCCCCCCCCAGCCCCATAGA
>JAYSDS010000201.1:0-9258 GCA_041914265.1 Roseomonas sp. | reverse complement strand
CCCCCCCCCCCCCCCCCCCCCCCCCCCCCCCCCCCCCCCCCCCCCCCCCCAATTCTCCGGCGGGAATAGCCAGATCATCGCGAAGGCCTTTGGAAACCTCGATTTGGCACCACGCACCGATGCCCACCCCGATGCACCAGACGGTGCCCGGAAGGACGGCATGACCATGCCTCCCCTCGCCCGTTGCCGGCACTCCAAGGTGCACGACGCCCCGGCGGAATGGCGTGGAGAGGCAGAGCCGCCCCAATGAGCGGCACATCCAAGGGGCCGGACGGCCGCTTCCGCAACCCCGACGGCTCGCCCGGCGGCAAGCGGCTGGGCGACGTGCTGCGGCTGATGCGCGGCGGTGACGGCGCGGCCTGGCCGCGCCGCGTGATCGACCCGCCGCAGCCGCCCCCTGCCCCGCCGCGATCCGATCATGTCGCGATCACCGCGATCGGCCATGCGAGCTTCTGCATCGCCATCGCCGGCGGGCCCGTGCTGCTGACCGACCCGGTCTGGAGCGAGCGCGCCAGTCCCTTCCGCTTCATCGGCCCGCGCCGCGCCCGCGCACCGGGCCAGGCGCTGGAGGCACTGCCGCGGCCCGACGCCGTGCTGGTGTCGCATTGCCATTACGACCATCTCGACCTCGCCACCTTGCGGCGCCTGGCAAGGGCCGAGGCGCCGCCGGTCGTCACGGGCCTGGGCAACGCTTCGTTGATCCGGCGGTCGGGGCTCGCGACGGTCACGGAACTGGACTGGTGGCAGGCGCATGAGATGCCGGGCGGGCATCGCATCACCTACCTGCCGATGCGCCATGGTTCGGCGCGAACGCTGTGGGATTCCTGCCGGATGCTCTGGGGCGGATTCGCGATCGAATCGGCGAATGGCGCCCGCGTCTTCTTCTGCGGCGACAGCGCCTGGGGCCCGCATTTCGCCGAGATCGGCGAACGGCTCGGTCCCTTCGATGCCGCACTGGTGCCGATCGGCGCCTATGATCCGCGCTGGTTCATGTCATCCGTCCACATGAACCCCGAGGAAGCGATGCAGGCGCATCGCGCGCTGCGGGCGCGGACCTCCATCGCCATGCATTTCGGCGTCTTCAAGCTGACGCGCGAGGCGATCGACGAACCGGTCGAACGCCTGATCGCGCTGCGCGGGGATGAGGATTTCCGCATCCCCGCCTTCGGCGAGACGATCGCCGTCCCGTTCAGCCGATCTTCGCGACCCCGCCCATGAAGGGCAGCAGCACGTCGGGAATGCGGATCGACCCGTCTTCCTGCTGGTAGGTCTCGATGATCGCGATCAGCGCGCGGCCGACCGCCACGCCAGACCCGTTCAGCGTATGGACGAAGACGTTGCCCTTGCCTTCCTTGGGCTTCATCCGCGCATTCATCCGCCGCGCCTGGAAGTCCCGGCAGTTCGAGCAGGAGGAGATCTCCCGCCAGGCCTGCTGGCCGGGCAGCCAGACTTCGAGGTCATAGGTCCGCGCCGCGCCGAAGCCCGTATCGCCCGAGGACAGGATGATCCGCCGCCAGGTCAGGCCGAGATCGGTCAGTACACGCTCGGCGCAGCGGGTCATGCGCTCATGCTCGGCGGCCGATTCGTCGGGGGCGGTGATGGAGACCATCTCCACCTTCCAGAACTGGTGCTGGCGCAGCATGCCGCGGGTATCGCGCCCCGCGCTGCCTGCTTCCGACCGGAAGCAGGGGGTCAGCGCCGTCATCCGCATCGGCAGCGACGCCTCGGGGATGATCTCCTCGCGCACGAAGTTGGTCAGCGGCACCTCGGCGGTCGGGATCAGCCAGCGATCGTCGGTGGTGCGGAACAGATCCTCGGCGAATTTCGGGAGCTGGCCGGTGCCGTACATGGTCGCGTCGTTGACCAGCAGCGGAACCGAGGTCTCGCTGTAGCCATGCGCTTCCGTGTGGAGGTTGATCATCCAGTTCGCCAGCGCGCGCTCCAGCCGCGCGAGCGGTCCCTTCAGCACGGTGAAGCGCGACCCGGCAAGCTTCGCCGCCGTGCCGAAATCCATCAGCCCCAGCGCCTCCCCGAGCTCGAAATGCTGCTTCGGCAGGAAGGGATGGTTCGGGATGTCGCCATGCTGGTGCAGCACGACATTGGCGGATTCGTCGGCGCCGTCCGGCACCTCGGCATCGAGGAGGTTGGGCAGCGCTTCGAGCAGCGCGGTCTGCTCGCGCTCGGCCTCGGCGGCTGTGGCGTCGAGCGCGGCCATCTCGTCGCGCAGCGCCACGGCCTCGGCTTCCAGCGCGGAGGTGTCGCCACCCTGGCGCTTGGCCATGCCGATCTCCTTGGCGATGGCGTTGCGCCGCGCCTGCTTCTCCTGCAGCGCCGTCTGCGCGGTGCGGCGGGCCTCGTCGCTGGTCAGGACGGCCGACGACAGGGGCGCGATCCCGCGCCGCGCCAATGCCGCGTCGAAAGCCGCGGGATCGGCCCGCACCACCCGAATGTCATGCATCACGAAAAGCCCTTCGAAGACCCGAATGCTGGAAGCGTGGAACGGCCCCGCCGTCGCGGGGCCGTGGCATCACAGGGTCAACTCTGACCCGGCTGCTTCGGCGTCATCCACTTCGACGCCCAGATCGAGACCTCGTAGAGCAGGATCAGCGGCACGGCGAGGCCGATCTGGCTGATGATGTCCGGCGGCGTCAGCACCGCCGAGACGATGAACATGATGACCACCGCGTAACGCCGGCCCTTGCGCAGCGAATCCGGGCTGAGGATGCCGACGCGGCACAGCAGCGTCAGCAGCACCGGAAGCTGGAAGGCGATCCCGAAGGCCAGGATCATGTGCATCACCAGCGAGAGATACTCGCTGACCTTCGGCAGCAGATCGACCGAGGCGCCATCCCAGCCCCCCGGCGGCGTCGCGAAGCCCGCGAGGAACCGCCAGGCCAGCGGGAAGATGAAGTAGTAGGCGAGCGCGGCCCCGAGCACGAACAGGAAGGGCGAGGCGATCAGGAAGGGCAGGATCGCGCGCTTCTCGGACCGGTACAGCCCCGGTGCCACGAACAGCCAGAGCTGCGTCGCCCAGACGGGGAAGGACAGGAACACCGCACCGAAGAACGCCACCTTCAGGTAGGTGACGAAGGCTTCCAACAGGTGGGTGAAGATCAGCCGCGGGTTGGAATGCCCGAGGTCCCGCATGACGTGGATCAGCGGCTCGGCCAGGAAGAAGTAGATCGGCTCGGCGAAGTAGTAGCACCCCGCGAAGGCGATCAGGAACGCGGCCACGGACCAGAGCAGCCGCTGACGCAGCTCCTTCAGGTGATCCATCAACGGCATCGGCTTGTCGTGGATGGGATCGTCGTCTTCGGTGGTGTCGGTAGCCAAGGAACCGGTCGCCTACACGCTCGGGGTGGTGGGGGCCGGCCGGGTCGGCTCGACCGGGGTCACCGGCAGCGCATCCGTCGCGGGGGCGGGCGTCGATGCCGGCGCGGCGGCCAGGGCTGGCGCGGGCGCCTCGGGCGGCACGAAGGCGGGTGTGGCCGGCGGCTCCGGCAGGGGTGGCGGCGGTGGCGGTGGCGGCGCGGCCCAGCGCGCCACGTCGGGCGGCACGAAGGCGGGCGCGTTCTCGGGCACCGGCGGCGGCTCGTAGGCCGGCGGCGTATAGGTCGATCCGCTGCCCATCAGCGGATCGTCGAAAGTCTTGCGGATCGATCCGTCGGAATCGACGGCCTTTTCGATCGTGCCCTTGATGTCGAAGCTGCGGATCTCGTTGATCGTGTTGCGCACATCCGCGATCTGGTCGCGCACGCCTTCGAGCTTGGCCTCGCGCACCAGCTCATCCGCCTGCTGCTGGAATTCGGTGAACTTCCGGCGCAGGGACTGGATGCCCCGTGCCACGCCCTTGATGGCGTCAGGCAGGTCCTTGGGCCCGATGACGACGAGCGCCACCACGGCAATCAAGGCGAGTTCTGACCAGTCGAGGCCTAGCATGCGTTCCTTGTCCCCCGGCGTCGCTGCCGGCAGGGGAAGCCCCGTTAGCAGGAAGCCGGCCTATCGCCAATGTGCCGGGATGTCATCCGGCGCCGCCTCGGCGGAAGAAGCCCATCCGCGGCGTCCTCACCCGCGGCACGCGGGTCCGGCGCCACGGCTGGTATCTAGGAAGCCTCCGCCGCAAAGACAAAGGCCCGCTCGGGATCGATCCCGACCGTCACGCGGTCCCCGCGGTTGAGGCGGCGCCCCGGCGGCAGCCGGGCATGCAGATGCACCAGGGCGCCCGCCTCGTCAGGCAGGGCCAGGTGCACCAGGGTCGTCGCGCCCAGCAGCCGGCAGGCCTGGACCTCGGCCTGCCGCGCCGCCTCGATGCCGAGGCGCAGCCCCTCGGGCCGCACCAGCACCTCGGCGACGCCTTCGGCCAGTTCTCCCGCCGGCAGGGGGCCAAGCGCCGTCTCCGCCCGCCCGGCCCGGATGCGGGCCGGCAGCCGGTTCACCTCCCCGAGGAAGGTCGCGACATAGCGGTCGATGGGCGAGAAATAGAGCGTCTCGGGCGATCCGATCTGAAGGATCCGCCCTTCCCGCATCAGGGCGATGCGGTCGCCCATGAACATCGCCTCCTCCGAATCGTGGGTCACGAGCAGGGTCGCGATGCCCGCGGATTGCAGGACATGCAGCGTGTCGTCGCGCACCTGTTCGCGCAGCCGGGCATCGAGGCTGGCGAAGGCCTCGTCCAGCAGCAGCTCCCCCGGGCGCGGCGCCAGCGCGCGGGCGAGCGCCACCCGCTGCTGCTGCCCGCCCGAGAGCATATGCGGGAAAGCGTCGCGCAGCGCCTCCAGCCCGACGCGCGCCAGGGCGTCCGCGACGCGTCCGGCGCGCTCGGCGCGGGGCGCGTCGCGCAGGCCGAAAGCGACGTTCTCCGCGACCGTCAGATGCGGGAACAGGGCATAATCCTGGAAGACGAAGCCGACGCCGCGCCGTTCGGGTGGCACCTCGTGGCCCGGCTCGGCGATCACCTGGCCGCCCAGCTCGATCCGGCCCTCCTGCAGGGGCTCGAGTCCGGCGGCGAGGCGCAGCAGCGTGGTCTTGCCGCAGCCGGACGCGCCGAGCAGGCAGACGATCTCACCCGGGGCGACGGACAGATCGACGCCGCGCAGGACGGGGGTGTCGCCATAGGCGTGACGGATGTCGTCGAAGATCAGGGACATGCGGGAACCTTGCACGGGCAGACGGAGCGGCCGCCGCCCCCTCCGGACCTTCCCCGCCCGGGTCCCCATCGACGCCGCGCGGCAAGGCCAATGGGTTCCCCGGGGCCGAAAGGCCTCTGGACACCCCGATGTGGTGCGGCGCGGCCATGGCGCGCAAGGGCGGGTCGCGGCCTTGGGGCAGGATGGCGGGACCCGGAGCGGCGCGGCTGGCGGCGGCCGGCCATCACCCGTCCGACCCCGGCGCCACGCCGGGCAGCGGCAGGGCCGGCCCGGTCTCGGCCGTGACGAGCTCCTCCTTGCGCGGCAGGTCCGACAGCGCCTTCAGCCCGAATTGTTCCAGGAATTTCGGCGTCGTGCCCCATAGCGTCGGCCGGCCCGGCACTTCGCGCCGTCCGCGCGGAGCGATCAGGCCGAGTTCCAGCAGGGCTTCCAGCGTCGTCTGGGCCAGCGAGGCGCCGCGGATCTCCTCGATCTCGCCGCGGGTGCAAGGCTGGTGATAGGCGACGATGGACAGCGCCTCCATCGCCGCGCGCGGCAGGCGGCGTGGCGCCTGCACCACCTTGGTCAGGCGTGGGGCGAGGTCCGGCGCGGTGCGGAAGGCCCAGCCCCCGGCCACCTCGGTCAGGATCACGCCGCGCCCTTCGCAGGCCTCCGCCAGGGCCGCCATGACCATCGCGGCGGTCAGCCCGTCCGGCAGCAACGGCGCGAGGATATGCGGCGTGACCGGACGGTCGGAGGCGAAGACGAGCGCCTCCGCCAGGCGCACCGCGGCGGCGAGCTGTTCCGGATCCGGCGCGACCGCCTCCGGGTCGGCCCCGACCGCCACGGCTTCGGCCGCGGGTTCCTCGGGCGATTGTTCGTCCTCGGCCGGGTCCGCAGCCTCGTCGGCAGGCGTGTCGGCGGCGCCGTCATCATCAGGGGCGGCCTCGTGGCCGTCAGCCTCGCCCGCCATGGCTTCCGCCGCAGCTTCCGGCGGCGGCTGGTCGTCCTCGGCGGGGTCCACGGCCTCCCCGGGGTGGTCGCCATCGACGACGGCCGCGAGGGTGTCGCCCTCGCCCACCGCGGAGTCCGCCGCGGGTTCCGGCGCCGGCTGATCGTCCTCGTCGGGGTCCGTGGCCTCAGGCTGCCCGGCCTGCTCATCCGCCGCGCCGCTAGCGAGGTCATCGCCCGCGCCCGGCGCCTCGTCCGGCCCGTCCTCAGGCGGCCTGGTGGACGGCGCCTCCTCATGCGGGTCAGTCAACTCCGGATCCGGCTTCCGGGGCGGTTCAGCCTGGTTGGTCATCGGCGGCACCCTCCTCGGTCCGGCGGCGCACCATGATGGGGCCGAAGGCTTCCTCCTGGCGGATCTCGATCCCGCCGCCGCGCGCCATCTCCAGCCCCGCGACCAGCGTGCTGGCCAGCGCCGCGCGGCGTTCCAGCGGGTCAAGGATGGTCTCGGGCAGGAACCCTTGCAGCACGGACCAGGACGGCAGGGCGCCGACCAGCCGCGAGAGGCGTTCCAGCGCCTCCTGCACCGTGAAGAGCTTGCGCGGCTTGGGGCGGTAGGGGCGCTTGGCCAGCGCCCGGCGCCGCGCCGCGACATAGGCCTGCAACAGCGACGGCAGGTCGGCATGCAGCCCCGACCGGTCCTCAACCCTCAGGCTTTCCGGCGCGCCGCGGGCGAAGACGTCATGCCCCAGCCAGGGCCGGCGGTTCAGCCACAGCGCGGCCGCGCGCATGCGTTCGAGTTCCACCAGCCGGTCGGCGAGCTGTTCGGCCAGTGCCTCGGCATCCTCGCCCTCGGCTTCCTCGGGCGGGACCAGCAGGCGGGATTTCAGCCAGGCGAGCCAGGCCGCCATCACCAGCCAGTCCGCCGCGAGTTCCAGCCGGACCCGCCGCGCCCCCTCGATCACCGCGAGATACTGGTCCACCAGCCCGACGATCGAGATCTTCGCGATATCCACCTTCTGCGACCGGGCGAGTTCCAGCAGCAGGTCGAGCGGACCCTCGAAGCCGTCCAGGCGGATATGCAGCGTCTCGCTCATGCCCCATTCCCGTGCCCGGCAAGCCAGAGCACGAATTCGAAGGCCGGCGCCACGACATTGCGGAAGAAGAGGCCCATCGGGTCCCAGCCCGGAATGACCATCGGCATGATGAACAGGCCGAGGATCACGATCAGCATGCCATAGGGCTCGACCCGCGCGAGCGCGATGGCCGGCTCCCGCGGCAGGATACCCACCATGATCCGGCCGCCATCGAGCGGCGGCAGCGGGATCAGGTTGAACAGCCCCAAGACCAGGTTCGACAGGATGGACAGGCCGCAGAAGCGCAGCAGGAGTTGCGTCGCCTCCGGCCCCAGCGCCCCCTGCCCCCAGATCACCAGATGCGCGATCACGGCCGCCGCCAGCGCCAGCACGCCGTTGATCGCCGGCCCCGCCGCCGCGACCAGCACCATCCCGCGCCGCGGGTTGCGCAGCTTCCAGATATCGACCGGCACCGGCTTGGCCCAGCCGAACACCCCCTGCACCTGCCCGGTGGCGAGCAACTGCCCGATCACCAGCACGCCGGGCAGGATGATGGTCCCGACCGGGTCCACATGGCGCAGCGGGTTCAGGCTGACCCGCCCGGCCCGCTTGGCGGTGTCGTCGCCGAGGGACAGCGCGGCATAGCCATGCGCGGCCTCATGCAGGGTGATCGCGAGCACGGCGGCGAGAACCGCCACCGCCGCGTCAGGCAGCCATTCGGGCATCAGGCGATCCGTGCGGTGGGGTCGTCGCCAGGGGCGGCAGCGGCCAGGGCGCCGAGGGCGGCATCGCGCAACCCGCGCAGCGCCTCGGGCCGCAGGCCATGGAAAGCGCTGCTGACCGCGCGCGCCGCAGCGATCCGCGCAGCCGAGCGGTCGCTGAGCGGCGGGCAGGCCTCCAGCAGCGCGGCCGTCTCGGCGAGCCGGCCCGTGCAATGCAGGACCAGGTCGCAGCCGGCGGCGATCGACGCCCCGGCCAGGTCATTGGCGGTGCCGGACAGTGCCCCCATGGCGAGGTCGTCCGTCACCAGCACGCCGTCGAATCCGATATCGCCACGAATGATGCTTCCGATCACGGCGGGAGAAATGGTCGCGGGCAGCGCCCGATCCCAGGCCTCATAGAGCACATGGGCGGTCATCGCCCAGGCGCCCGACCCCGCCAATGCCCGGAAGGGCGCGATATCGGCCGCGAGTTCCGCCGCCGAGGCCGCCACGCGCGGCAATTCGTGATGGCTGTCGGCCAAGGCCCGGCCATGGCCGGGGATGTGCTTGATCACCGGGATGCAGCCAGCCGCCTGCAACCCCGCGACGAAGGAGGCGCCGAGCCGCGCGATCGCCGCCGGATCGCCGGAGAAGGCCCGGTCCCCGATCACCCCATGCGCGCCCGGCAGCCGCAGGTCGAGCACCGGGGCGCAGACGACGTCCAGCCCGACCGCCCGGCAGGTGGCGCCCAGCAGCGCGGCATTGGCTCGCAGCGCGGGTTCCGGCGCGTGCTCGAAGGCGGCGGCGGGGGGGAAGCGTTCCCAGTGCGGGGGCTTCAGCCGCGCGACCCGGCCGCCTTCCTGATCCACCAGGATCGGCGCCTCGGCACCGAGGATATCGCGGATCTCGCCCGTCAGGGCCGAGACCTGCGCGGGTTCGACGACGTTGCGGGCGAAGAGGATGGCGCCGACGGGGCGGCAGGCGCGCAGCAACGCCGCCTCCTCGGGCGTCAGACGGGGCCCGGACAGGCCGATGATCGCCGCGCGGGGGGTCACGGCGGGGTCTTCAACGGATGATCATGCAGGGGACCTGCTTCTCGCGCGCCTGGGCGCAGAAGGCCTGGGCGCCGGCGACATCGGCGAAGCCGCCGGTGCGCAGGCGATACAGCGTCGTCTGCCCTTCCCGCTCGAAGCGCACCACCTGCGGGCGGAAGGCGCCGAGGAGTTCCGGATAGCGCCTGGCGAGGCGATCCCATTCGCCCTGTGCCGCCTCCTCGCTGGTCAGGGCGCCGAGCTGGACGCGGATGCGCCCGTTCGGTGCCGGAGCCAGGCGGGCCGGCGACGGCGCCGCGGCCTGGGCGACGGGTTCGGCGGGTGCCGCGGTGCTCGCCGCCGGAGCCGCGGGGGC
>JAYSDS010000200.1:0-9384 GCA_041914265.1 Roseomonas sp. | reverse complement strand
GCCCCTCCGAACCACCCCGCCAGGCCACAGTGTGGCCTGGACCGCCGGGACTTGGCGCTGGGCAGAGGGGACATACTGCTCCCCTTGAAGCGTCTCATGGGCACAGAAGCGGGTTTCGGTGCTCTTTCTGCCGCTGGTGCCCAGTACCAAGTGACGGTTTCCAAAGGCCTCGGGCCTTTGGCGGGGTGGCTTGGAGGGGCAGAGCCCCTCCAACGACGACAGCGGAAGAATAGGGGCAACCAGGACGACTTCCAGGCCTCTGCCGCGCTCCGGCGCAAGGACCAGCGCCGAAGCCCCACTGCTGTCAGATGGCGAAGTTGAGCGGTTCGACCACCGCGCGGCGCAGGCCCGCTGCCTGCGCCCGCTTCAGCAGGTCGTCGACCGTCATACCGGCGAGGCGCGCGCGAAGCTCGGCGTCCAGTTCGCGCCACAGCGGCATGAGCACCGATGTCTGGAGCCGGCCGGTCAGGTCGGGGGCCGGCTCGGCGTCCTCCTGCACGCAGGCGACGATGTCCGACAGGCGCAGCTCGCGGGGACGCCGGCCGAGCCGGTAGCCCCCCCGGGGCCCCCGGACGCTTTCCAGCAGCCCGGCGCGGGACAGGGCCTGGAAAACCGGTTCGACGCCGCGTCGCGCGGCGCCCATCCGTTCGGCAACATCAGCCCCACTCACCAGTTCGCCGCTGCGCCCGGCATGGAAGGCGACGTCGAGCATGATGGCAACGGCTGTCAGCGCACGATCGCGGCGCAGCAGCATGTCGGCCCTCCCACAGAAGATAATTGCAACATTCTACGCTCCGCCAGCGCGGTTGGCGAGGCAGGCCCGCCCAGCCCCGGAGTGCCTCAACCCCTCCTGGTGCCTGGCCGGGGGCGTTCCACGCCCTCGATACCCATGGTCCGGAGCAGGAACTTCTCCGCCTCGACCAGCACCAGCAGCACCGCCCCGGCCCCGACCGCCATGGCGATGGCCATGCCATCGAGGTCCGCGCTGCCGAACAGCCCGTGCATCGGGGAGAGATAGGTGAAGGCAAGCTGCCCCGCCGCGGCGAGGACGATGCCGATCCAGATCGCCGGCGTGCCACGGAAGCCCTCGACCGAGAAGCCCGTCCCGTGCAACTGCCGCACGGCGAAGAGATAGCCGACCTCCATCGCGACGATGCCGTTCACCACCAGGGTGCGCGACGCCTCCACCGGCAGCCCGCGCGAGCGCGCCCAGTATTCCAGCGCAAAGGCCAGTGCGGCCATGGCCACCGAAACGAACACCACGCGCCAGACCAGCACGCCAGGCAGCAGCCCCGCCTTCGGCCTGCGCGGCGGGCGCGCCATCACGTCGCGCTCCGGTGGTTCGAAGGCCAGCGTCAGGCCCAACGCGACCGCCGTCACCATGTTGATCCACAGGATCTGCACCGGGGTGATCGGCAAGGCGAAGCCGAGCATCAACGCGGCGACGACGACCAGCGCCTCCCCGCCATTGGTCGGCAGGGTCCAGGCGATCACCTTCTGCAGGTTGTCGTGAACGGTGCGGCCCTCCCGCACCGCCGCGGCGATCGAGGCGAAGTTGTCGTCGGCCAGCACCATGTCCGCGGCTTCCTTCGCCGCTTCGGTGCCCTTGCGGCCCATCGCGACGCCGACATCGGCGCGGCGCAGGGCGGGTGCGTCGTTCACGCCATCGCCCGTCATGGCGACGATGCCGCCTTCGGCCTGCAGCGCGGTGACCAGGCGCAGCTTCTGCTCGGGGCTGGTGCGGGCGAAGACGTCGGTGCGCAGCGCCGCCTCGCGCATCCCCGCCTCATCCAGCCGATCGAGATCCGCCCCGGTCAGCGCCCGGTCCGTCTGGGCGAGGCCGAGCGACGCGGCGATGGCCCGCGCCGTGGCCGGGTGGTCGCCGGTGATCATCGCGACCCGGATGCCCGCCGAACGGCACTCGGCCACGGCGGCGATGGCCTCGGCGCGCGGCGGATCGAGCAACCCGACCAGGCCGAGCAATGTCAGCGGCGGCAGGGCTTCCTCCGCCAGCGTGGCCTCCTCGGGCAGGTGTGCCTCGGCAAAGGCGAGGACCCGGAAGCCCTGGCCCGCCAGGGCCTGGGCCGCTTCCTCCCAACGCGCGGGGTCGATGGGGCTGGCGCCGTCGGCGCCAGCTTCCTCGGCGCAGAGCGGCAGCAGCGCCTCCGGCGCGCCCTTCACCGCGAGCAGCCGGTCCTCCGCCGCCCAATGCAGCGTCGCCATCCAGCGCGTGCGGGAATCGAAGGGGATGGCGTCCAGCCGCTCCGCATCCGCAGTGACCCCGGCGCGCGCGGCGAGCGCCAGCAGCGCGCCTTCCATCGGGTCGCCCAGCACGGTCGTGCCATGCTCGCCCGCGACCAGCGCCGCGTCGTTGCACAGCGCGCCCGCCTGGGCGAGGCGCTGGAGCAGCAGCATCTCCTCCTCGGAGGGCGGACCGCCGGCCTCGTTCGCGATGCTCGCCTCAGCGCCGTAGCCTTCCCCGGCGATGGCGAGCACGCCCGCCGTGGTGACCACGGCGCGGGCTTCCATCTCGTTGCGCGTGAAGGTGCCGGTCTTGTCCGAGCAGACCACGCCGACCGCGCCCAGCGTCTCGACCGCCGGCAGGCGGCGGATGATGGCGTGGCGCGCGGCCATGCGCCGGACACCGATCGCCAGCGTGACCGTCAGCACCGCCGGCATGCCCTCCGGGATCGCGGCGACCGCGAGACCGACCATGATGAGGAAGGCATCATCGAGCGGGAGCCCACGCAACAGCGCGATGGCGAAGGCGAAGACCGCCATGCCCAGCACCGCCGCCGTCACCAGCTTCGCGAAGCGGTCCATCTGGCGCGTCAGCGGCGTCTGGAGCGTCTGAACCTCGGCGAGCATGGTGCTGACCGCGCCGATCTCGCTCGCCGCCCCGGTCGCCGCCACCACGCCGCGCGCCTGGCCCGCCACCACCATCGTGCCTGAGAAGAGCATCGAATGCCGGTCGCCGAGCGAGGCCGCCTCCGCCACCGGCGCAGCGTCCTTGTCGGCCGGGACGGATTCTCCGGTCAGCATCGCTTCCTCGGCACGCAGGCCGCGCGCGGAGAGGATGCGCAGATCGGCGGGCACGCGGTCGCCGGCCTCGAGCAGCACGATGTCGCCGGGCACCACCGCCTCGGCCGGCAGGTCGGTGCGCCTGCCGTCGCGCAGCACCGCGGCATGGGGGGCGAGCATGCCACGGATGGCGGCCATCGCCTGTTCCGCCCGGCCTTCCTGGATGAAACCGATGACGGCGTTCACCACGACGACGCTGAGGATCACCACCGCATCCACCGGATGCCCCAGCATGATGCTGATCACACCCGAGACGATCAGGACGTGGATCAACATGTTGTTGAACTGTTCGAGGAAGCGCCGCAGGGCGCTCCGCCGCGGCGGCTCCGGCAGGCGGTTGGGGCCGTGCCGGGCGAGCCGCGCCGCTGCCTCGGCGGCGCTGAGCCCGTCGGGACTGGCCTCCAGGCGCGACAGCACCGCATCGGGCGGCAGGGCGTGCCAGGGGGCCACCGGGGCCTTCACGGGATTCATGACATTCATGTCATGCTGGCTAACCCCTGACGGCGCCCCGGATCAACCGCGGCTCTCCCTCCCTCTTGCGCTCGCCCTTCCGCCGCAGGAGGTTCGTTGCTGAACCGCGCCGCGCGACAAGGCGCGACCGATCGGAGGAAACGCATGAAGACCGTCACACTGGCCGCGCTCTTTGCGCTGCTTGCGGCGCCGGCTGCCCTGGCACAGACGGCCACGGAGGGAACGCCCGTCCGCCAGCCGCCCCGCCGCACCGACGCGCCGTTGCAGATCCGCGAGATCTCCTCCTTCCACGTCGGCGGCCGCGTCGCGGAGCTGTCGGGGCTGCCGGAACGGGAGATCGTCTTCAGCCCCGGCGCACCGCCCGTGCGGCTGAACCCCAACGGCGCCTTCCAGGTCGAGCAGATGTACGCCCAGGTGGTGCGGCTGCAGAACCCGCGCGCCCGCTATCCGCTCATCCTCGCCCATGGCGGCGGGCTGACCGGCGTGACCTATGAGACGACGCCCGATGGCCGGCCGGGCTGGCAGATGTTCTTCCTACGCGCGGGCCATGACGTGATCGTCACGGACGCGATGGAACGCGGCCGCGCGGGATGGGCACGCTTCCCCGAGATCCTGCCGGGCGAGCCGATCTTCCGCACCATGGGCGAAGGCTGGGGCCTGTTTCGCGTCGGCCCGCAGGAGGGATGGAACCTCGATGCCCAGCAGCGGCGCGCCTGGCCCGACACGCGCTTTCCCGTCGCTGCCTGGAACCAGTTCATGATGCAGGGCGTGCCGCGCTGGTCCACCACCGACCGGCAGATCCAGGCTGCCTATGACGCGCTGGTGCAGCGCATCTGCCCCTGCGTCGTGCTGGTGCACAGCCAGGGCGGCAATTTCGGCTTCAACATGGCGCTGACCGCGCCCGACAAGGTGAAGGCGGTGATCGCGGTGGAACCCTCCGGCGCACCGCCCGCCAGCGCGGAAGCCGCCCGCGTCCGCGCCATCCCGCACCTGGTCGTCTGGGGCGACCATTTCGCGGAATCGCCCTTCTGGCAGGGCGTCCGGCGCAACATCGACCGCTGGCAAGGCCAGATCCGCGAGGCCGGCGGCCGGGCCGACACGCTCGACATGCCGGCCGAAGGCGTGCGCGGCAACAGCCACATGATCATGATGGACACCAACAGCGACGACGTCGCGCAGCGCATCAATGCCTGGATGGCCAGCCAGGGCCTGACGCGCGACCAGCCCACCCCGCCGCGCCGCCGCGACGGCAACCGCGGCAACTGACGTGCAGGCCCGATGCCCCGGCATCGGGCCTTTGCCCACCTTCCGGGACGGACGGGCGGCGCCTATCCTCGACGGACTGGAGGACACCGCCATGCCCAATCCGACCGCCTGCCTGCTGATCATCGGCAATGAAGTGCTCTCCGGCCGCACCCAGGATGCCAACCTGAAGTTCATCGCCACGCGGCTCGGCGAGATCGGTATCCCGCTGCGCGAGGTGCGCGTCATCCCCGACGTGCCGGAGACCATCGTCGATACGGTCAACGAGGTCCGCGCGAAGTACGACCACGTCTTCACCACGGGCGGCATCGGCCCGACGCATGACGACATCACCAGCGAATGCGTCGCCGCCGCCTTTGGCGTCCCGTGGGAGCCGCATCCCGAGGCTTGGCGCCGCCTCGAATCGCACTACGCCAGGCAGAACCCGCCGGGCGACTTCAACGCCGCGCGCCAGCGCATGGCGACGATGCCGCGCGGCGCCGGGCTGATCGACAACATCATCTCCATCGCGCCCGGCTTCACCATGGGCAACGTCCACGTCATGGCGGGCGTGCCGCGCATCATGCAGGCGATGTTCGAAGCGCTGGCTCCGACGTTGCAGGGCGGCGACCCGGTGGTCTCGGCCGCCGTGCACGCCAACGGGCTGATGGAAGGCCGGATCGCGGAAGGGCTCGGCGACATCCAGAAGCGCTACCCGGCCCTCGATATCGGATCCTACCCATACTACCGGCCGACCGGCGGCGGCGTGGCCGTCGTCGCCAAGGGGACGGACGCCGACGCGGTGAAGCAGGCGGCGCACGACGTGCTGGTGTTCATGCGCGCCTGCGGCGGACAGCCGGTGGAAGGCGAGCCGGCGTAGCGACCCGCCCTCCCGGCAAAGGCCAACGGGCCTTTGCGAACCGCCACTTGGCGCCGAGCACCGCTGCCAGACTGGCGCCGAAAGACGCCCTTGCGCACGACGCGCGTTTCGAGGGCACAGCAAAGGCGTCGCGCCCGGTGCCAAAAGATTGCGGTCCAGGATGCCCAGCATCCTGGCGGGAGGAGGCTCGGAGGAGGGCAGAGCCCTCCTCCGATCTTCACCAGCGCAACCAGGCCAGTCATCGGGAGGGCTCTTCCACCCTTGCCGGGGGGCTTCCCCGGCTGCCACGACCCCGCCGTCACTCCCCCAGCAGCACATCCCTTGCCGCGTTCACCCGCGCCGCGAGCCACGCACTGCCGCCGTGATCCGGGTGTGCCGCGCGCATCAGGCGCCGGTGGGCAGCACGGATCTCCTCCTCGGTCGCCCCTTCGGCGAGGCCAAGCACCGCGAGCGCCGACGCCCTGTCCAATGGCGCCTCCTGCGGTGCCCGGGCAGCCTCGCGCCAATCCGGGTGGGTGCGGTCGAGCCAGGCTTCCAGCAGGGGCACGCTTTCCGGATCCTGCTGCGCGCAATCGGCCAGCAGCTCCAGCAACTGCTCCCTCGACAGTTCCGCCAGTTCCGCGCCCATGAAGGCGCCGCGCGTGACCTGCCCGCTCATCCGGCCGCTGTCGTGATGCAGCACCATGTCCAGCGTCGCGGTGCCGACGCGGCTCTCCTGCCCGGGACTGGCCTGCCCGCCGCGCGAGAAGGTCCGCGCGGCCCGCCAGGACCGCCAGGCCTGCGTCAGCAGCGGGGCGAAAAGGGCGAGCGACCAGATCGCCTGCAACCCGCGTCCCGTGAAGAGCATGGCCGCGAGCAGCACCAGGCCGATCGCCCCGGCCATCCAGGCCAGGGCAAGCTTCACCGTCCCGACCGGCGCCGTGGCAAAGGCGCGAAGCCCGGCAAGCCCCAGCAGCAGGGCGAGGAGACCGAGGGCGATATAGGTCATCGCGGCCTCGGCAATTGCCCAGCGATGCGTGTCGCGGCGGGGCTCGCCAGCCGCGCCAGCGCCGCGCGCCCGCCGGCGGCGAAGACGGCCACGGCACGCAGCAGGTCCCGCAGCGCCCCCGCCGCCGAGGAATCGAAAGGCGCATAGGCCCCGCCCGAGACCTTGGCGATCTGGCGGAAGGCATTGGCCGCCACGGCGCTGTCGCCCTCATGGAAGCAGAAGACAGGCGTGCCGCGCAGGCCGAGCGTGCCGGCAGCCTGGCACAGCGCGTCCACATCCTCCTCCACCGCGTCGCCGACCAGCACCAGGGCCGCGACCTTGTCGCGCTGCGTCTCGGCCATCGCATGGCGCAGGGCGCGCAGGATCTGCGTCTGTCCGCCGAGGCAGGTGACGCCCGACATGCGCCGGGCGAGCTCCGCCCCATCGGTCAGGAAGGGCGTCGCGGCGAATTCGAGATGGCCGCGCCAATAGGCGAGCGAGACGGCAATGCCGCCAAGGTCGCTCGTGGCCAGGAACATCTCGCCCGTCAGCGCGCAGGCCCTGTCCCAGGAGGGCTGGCGGGAGGCGGTGGCGTCCACGGCGAAGACCAGCCGGGCCGGCCGGCCACTGGCGGGGCGCACCGCCGGCATGGCGGCGACCTGATTGAGGAAGGCGGCCACGGCGCCGCTGTTCGTTCCGCCACGGACCGGGGTGGTCTCGCCGGGGCGTGCGGGGGTGTTCCTGCCAGGTCGCTCAGGGGGAATGGTCATGGTGCCTCCAATGCTGGCATCCGGTGTCCGTGATGTGAAATGTCTCACTCGCCACGCCAAGGGTGCTGCGCGATGGTGGCGCCGATCAGCGCCGCGGGCTTCACTGCGGCACCGCAACAGGAAGGGTTCTCGGGGATGGACGCATCACGCAGCACGGGGCTTCGGGCAATCGCGCTCGCGACGGTTGCGGGCCTTGCCCTGGTCGGACCTGCCCTGGCGCAGCCCAAGCCCGCGCCGCTGGGTGCCCCGGCCGCGCCTGCCCTCCCGACCGCCAAGCCGCCGCCGCTCGGCGCGCCCGCGATCCCGCAACAGGCCCTGCCGCGCCGCGCCGCGCCGGGCTTGCCGCCCGCCGCCCAGGCGCCGCAGCAGGTGCCGCCTCCCCCGCTGGTCAACCCGGGCCTCCCTCCCAATGAGCCGCCTGCGGTCACCCGGCTGCGCGGGTTGTTCGGGCCCGATACCCGCCTGTCCTACGGGTCGGTCCAGTCGCTGGATCCTGTCGGGGAGCAGGTGCGCCTGACCGCCGTGGTGCTGGAACGCCCCGGCAAGCGCGCCACCATCGAGGAGTTGCAGCTTTCCGGCCTGCGCGAGGACGGCGTCGCCGAAGCGGTGTTGCGCGGCCTCGAGACGCAGGAGGCCGGTGCGCAGGTTCGCATCGGCCTGGTGCGGATCGCCGGGCTGACCCTCCCGCGCAGCACCGGCGGCCCGCCGCAGCCCGACCAGGTGCGGCTGCAGGGGCTCCGCGTCGAAGGCCTGCGTGTCTCCGGCGATGTGAATTTCGGCGTCGCCCAGGCCACGGTGGAGAACTGGATGCCGGGCCAGCCCGGTGCCGTGCAGGTGCAGGGCGTCGAGATGACGATCGCCGGCGCCGGCATTGTCGACCTGGTGCGCCTCGGTCGCGTCGCCCTGAACGGCATCGACATCGGCGGCATGCTGGGCGCGCTGATGCGCCAGGAACGCGTGCCGAACCTGGTCGGCCGCGCGACGATGGAACTGGACGGGCTGGACCTGCTCGGCGGCGGTGGCCGTCCGGTCGGCCGGCTGCAGGAAATCCGCCTCGCCGCCGACATCACTGACCGGCAGGGGTCCGGCAGCGGCACCATGGCGCTGCGCGGCATCCGCATCGAACCCATTCCGCTGCTCTCGGACTGGCTGACCCGCTTCGGCTACCAGGCGATCGAGGGCGACATCACCGCCTCGACCAGCCACGATGCCGCCGCGGGCCGCGTCGAGGTGCGCGACTTCACCGTCGCCGCGCGCGATGTCGGCACGCTGAGCTTCTCGTTGAACATCGACGGGCTGACGCAGGAACGGGTGCAGGCGCTCGACTACTCCCAGGCCCGCCTCATCAGTGCGGCGCTGGGCTGGGCCGATGCCTCGCTGTACCGGCGCTTCGTCGCCATGCAGGCGAGCCAGGCCCGGGTGCCGGAGGACCAGCTCCGCGAGCAATTCGCCGCCATGGCCGCCGGCGCGCTGAGCCAGCCGGACGCGGTAGCGCTGGAACCCGTGCGCGAGGCGCTGCTGCGCTTCATCCGTGGGCAGGCGACGGTGGTGGACATCCGCGTGAACCCGCCCAAGCCGATCGGGGCGGAGGAAATGCAGCAGGTGCCACCGAGCCCGGCGGAACTGCAACGGGTGCTGGGGATCAGCGCGACAGCGCGCTGAGCGTAAGATGGAGAGGGGCGCTGTCCCTCCCCGCACCCGCCGGCGAAGGCCGAACGGGTTTCCTGATTGCCTCTATTCTTCCGCGGTCGTCGTTGGAGGGGCCCCGCCCCTCCAAACCACCCCGCCAGGTGCTTGGAGCACTTGGAACGCAATCTTCTGGTGCCGGGCGCGACGCCGTTGCTGGCCCCGCCAAACGCCCTTTGTGCGCAAAGGCAGATTTCAGGGCTGATTCTGGCGGGCGGGCGCCGCGCCAGAGGGAGGTTTCCAAAGCAACCGTCTTTGCGGTGTTGAGCGGGTCAGGCGTGATGGGG
>JAYSDS010000199.1:0-9392 GCA_041914265.1 Roseomonas sp. | reverse complement strand
GGGCTGCGGGACGATATCGGCGCGTGACGCGCGCCGATATCGAGTCTTTGGCTGTGTCCTCAGACGCCGGCGCGCGCATCCGCGCGCTTGGCTTTCGCGCCCTGGGCTGTCGTCCGGGGGAGGGCTGTTGGTCTGGGCGCGGTCGCGCTTTGCGCTCCTGGGTCGCGGCAGGGCCGCGATCCGTGGCTTTGCATGTCCTCGGACGCCGGCGCGCGCATCCGCGCGCTTGGCTTTCGCGCCTCGGGCTGTCGTCCGGGGGAGGGCTGTTGGTTTGGGCGCGGTCGCGCTTCGCGCTCCCGGATCGCGGCAGAACCGCGATCCGCGGCTTTGCGCGCTGTCCAATGCCGACGGCCTTGTCTTCCGCCCGGCTTTCGCACCCTGCGCTGCCGCCCCGGGCGAGCGGTGTTTGCTGGCATGAGTCTTGATTGCCCGTCGGGCGACTTCTGAGGATTTCTCCCCATGACCCGTATCTGTGTGTTCGGAGCCGGCGCGATCGGCGGCCATCTCGCCACGCGCGCGGCCCTCGGCGGCGCCGAGGTTTCCGTCATCGCCCGCGGCCCGCATCTCGCGGCGATGAAGGCCAACGGCATCACGCTGCATGCCCATGACGGGGTGAAGACGGTGGCGGTGCAGGCCGCCGCGAGCGCCGCCGAGATCGGGCCCGTCGATGCCGTGCTGATCACCACCAAGGTGCCCGCGCTGCCCATCGCCGCGGAGGCGATCGGCCCGCTGCTCGGCCCTGACACCGCCGTCGCCTTCGTCACCAACGGCATTCCCTGGTGGTACTTCCTGCGCCATGGCGGCTCGGCCGAGGGGCGGCGGCTGCCGCTGCTCGACCCGGGCGGGGTGATCGAGCGCCTGGTCGGCATCGAGCGCACCATCGGCGGCGTGGTCTATTCGGCGAGCGAGGTGACCGCGCCCGGCGTGGTGAAGTCGGAGCACGCCGATATCCGCCTGATCCTCGGCGAACCCGATGGCACGATCAGCGAGAGGGCCAAGGCCATCGCGGGCTTCATCGCCGGGGGCGGCATGCCCTGCCCGGTGGTGCCGGATATCCGCCAGGCGGTCTGGGCGAAGCTGATGGGCAACATCACCTCCGGCCCCCTGTGCATCCTCTCGCGCTCGCACATGAAGGGGACGCTCGCCGATCCCGCGGTCTTCGCCGCCGCGGTGAAGGTCGCCGAGGAAGGTGCGGCGCTCGCGCGTGCCTATGGCTGCGAGATCGGCAGCAATGCCGAGGAGCGGATGCGGCGCGCCGCGACCATCACGCACAAGCCCTCGATCCTGCAGGATCTGGAGCTCGGCCGCGCGATGGAGATCGACGCGATCCTCACCGTGCCGCTGCAGATGGCGCAGGAGGCGGGCGTGCCGATGCCAACCCTCGGGCTGACGGCGGGCCTCGCCACCATGGCGGCGCGTTCGGCGGGTCTTTACTCCGGGTGATCCACAAGGGGGTGAAACCGTGTTTGGATCGGTGCGTTGCCAGAACGCGACCCCCCATCGCCCGGCAGAAGGAACACCCCCTGATGATCCGTTCCAATGCTCTCTACTACGCCGTCGGCGCCCTGCTTGCGGGCATCATCGGCACCGGTGTCTGGACCATGCAGGAAAGCGCGGCCGCCGGGACCGACCTGTCGATGCTGACCGCCGGCGCCCTCCTCGGCGACCGGTAGTCAGGCGCTTTCCGGCAGCAGCCCGGTCCGCAGCACATGCGGCCAGGCTGGGCCGGCGCCGACTTCCTCCGCCCGCTTCGCGGCCGCCTCCCAGTCATAGGCGATCGCGAGCATCTCCACCTGTGGCGCATCGCCATCGAGATGCAGCACGGCATAGCGCGCATGCGGCGTCCCGGCTTCCTGCCGATGCGCGGGGTCGCGGCTGATGCGGAACCCCGGCAGGCCGAGGCTGCCGGGATTGACGACGAGCGGCCCGCCCGGGACCTGCACCATGCCGGTGCGGTGGCTGTGCCCGCACAGCACGACGCGCGCGGCCATCCCCGCCTCGCCGAGCCTGTCGCGCAGCACCGCCATGGGCGCGGGGCGCAGGCGCTCGGCGACGACTTCCTCGATCAGGTTCTGCACATCCGAACCGGGCGAACCATGCACGGCGAGCACGCCGGAGGCCGGTGCCAGCGATTCCGGCAGGTCGAGCAGCCAGCGGCGCTGATCGGACGACAACTCGTCATAGGCCAGGCGATCCTGTTTCCCCATGGTCTGCGGGTCGTGCTCGCTGATCCAGCGATCATGGTTGCCGCGGATGCAGGGAATGCCCGTGGCCAGCAGCATCTCGACCGTCTCGCGCGGCCAGCACTGGCCCGAGGCGATGTCGCCGAGGCAGATGATGTCGCGCAGGCCGCGTGACGCCGCATCCTCCAGCATCGCATCCAGCGCCGCCGCATTGCCGTGGATGTCCGTGATCACCGCGAGCCGCATGTCGCCTCCCCATCATGGCCGTGCGGTGCGATTGAACCATCCCGCGGCAGCGCCGTCTGCCCCAGCACCCAGCCTTCCCAGCGGCGGATCGCCGGATCATCCGGCACGAAGTCGGGACGCAGCCCGTCGATGACGCCGACCAGGCCGAGCAGGCCGATCACCGAATCGAAGCGATCCTCGCCGGCCGCATCGGCGCCGAACCCATCGGCGATCATGGCGCGCAGGGCCGGGGAGGGCGCGACGCGCCGCCCGGCCATCGCATCGAGCAGCGCCTCGGCCAGCGCGGCGCGATCCGCGCGAACGCGCTTCGACCCCCGCAGCGCCAGCCCGCAATGGCGCAGCGCCTCGGCCGGATAGACCTCGGCCAGGACCGCGCGCCCCGGCGCCAGCAACCGATGCAGCCCGCCCGCGAAGGGCCAGAGGGCATAGGGCGCGCCCGCGGCGAGCCCCGGCGCCAGCCAGTCCCGCCAGGCCGCGATTGCCGCCTTGCCCGACTGGTTCGCGCCCAGCGTCCAGAAGACGGGCGCGCCCGCCGGGCGCTCGGCCGTCGCGCGGTCGCAAAGCCGGGACAGGCCGCGCGCATCGACGAGGCCAAGTGCGGCCGCATGCGCAGCGCGCGTCATCCCCTTCACCCCCCGCGCCGGATAGAAGGGCCGCGCAGGCGAGACTTGGTCGAGCGTCTCCGCCACGGCGAAGAAGCCCGCCTGTCCGGCCAGGCCGCGCAGGAAGGCGACGAAGTCCGCTTCCGCGCGCCCCAGCGCGAAGCCGCGCGGCACGCCGAGCGGCAGGTCGAGCCCGAAGGCGAGCGGCCCGCCTTCGGCCAGCAGTGCGGCGACCAGCGCCGCGGGGTCGCCGACCGGTGCCGGCGCCTCCGCCTGCCAGCCGCCCGGCCCGCGCCGCGCGACGCTCACCCAGCGCTTGCGCGGATCGGTGCTCCAATCCGCGTGGGCGGCGATCATTCCCACCTGCGCCGCGCCTTCGCGATGCGATACGCTGCCGTGCCGAGCCAGCGGAGACCAGCCATGGACGCGAGCCACACCGCCGCCCTGCGGGGCCAGGACACCGCGCACCCCGACGGGCAGTACGGCAGCGTCGCGAAATGGTTCCACTGGATCACGGTCGGCCTCATCGCCATCGCCCTGCCGACCGGCTTCGTCATCAAGTACATCACCGGCGAGGCGGACGGCGCCTACAAGATGGGCTTCTACGCCATCCACGAAAGTGCGGGGCTGACAGTGCTGCTCGCGGCCCTCGCACGCCTGCTGTGGCGGGCGTTCAACCCGCCGCCCACCCATCCCGACCATTTGTCGCCGGCGCTGCGCGTCGCGGCCACCGCCACGCATCACGGGCTCTACACGCTGCTGATCGTCCAGCCGCTGCTCGGCTTCTTCGCGACCAACGCCTGGGGTTTTCCGCTGCAGGGCCAGACCGCCTATCTCGGCTTCATCGAGCTGCCGAAATTCATGGAGACCTCCGAAGGGCTCGCGCAGGTGCTGTCGCTGCTCCACACCATCGGGGGGTATCTCTTCGTCGTGCTGCTCGCCGCGCATGTCGGCGGGGCGGTGTTCCATCACGCGATCCGCAAGGACGGGACCCTCATGCGGATGCTGTGACGGCGCCGCGTCGCGGTCAGCGCTGCGCGGGGGCGCGGCTGTCCGCCTCAGCGCCGCGCTGTCGCATGACGGTCACGCTGCAGGGCGCTTCGGCGGCAACCTTGCCCGACACGCTGCCCAGCAGCCGGCGCGACAGCGACTCCGCCCGCGCGCCCAGCACCAGGTGGTCCACCCGGTTCGCCCGCGCATAGTCGAGGATGGCATCCGCCACATCGGCCGCTTCCAGAACGTGGAAGGTCAGCCGCGTCTCGCCGAGGCCGAGCGGCCGTGCCCAGTGCTTCAGTTCGAGCAGCCGCTGCACATGCCGGTTGCGGCCCTGGTCGTCGAGCGTGGTGTCGATGCTCAGCAGCGCCGTCTTCAGCACGTTGAGGCAGGCGATGCGCGCATCGCGCCGGTTGCCCAGCATGCGGAAGATCTGCTCGCGCAGTGCCGCCTGCAGCCCTTCATCGCTATCGAAGTCGATCGCGACGGCGACGATGGGCGCGGAGCGCAACTGCCGGCTGGTCGTGTAGAGATGCGGTTCGAAGGAATCGCGCCGCAGGCGCCGGCGCAGCACGGTCAGGAAGCCGTCGCGCTGGCGCTTCTCGGCCCGTTCGGTCAGCACGACCTGGTCGGGATGGCGCAGGTCGAAGGCAAGCTGGGCCGCCGTCGGATAACGCCGGCCCGGCTGTACTTCGAGGCAGCGCAGGATGATCTCCTGCAGCCAGGACGGGATCTCGCTGCGCCGCCGGCGCGGCGGCACCGGGTCGCGCCAGAGCCGCGCCTTCACGCCCTTGAGGTGCTGCGGTTCGCCGAAGGGCAGGTCGGCGGTGGCGAGCTGGTACAGCACCACCCCCAGCGCAAACAGGTCGCTGCGCGGGTCGTTGCGGATGCCCAGCGCCTGGCCCGGCGCCATGTAGGGCGTGGTGCCGTAGGGCAGGCGGAATTCCTCGGCCATCAGGTCGGGGAGCTGCTCGTGATGGGCGAGGCCGTAGTCGATCATCACCGCCTCGCCCGTGTCGCGGAACAGGATGTTGGCGGGCTTCACGTCCAGGTGGACGACATGCTGATGGTGCAGCGCATCGAGCGCATCGGCGATCGCCGCGCCGATCGCGGCGACCTCCTCCGCCGGCAGTGGCATGTCTCGCAGCCGGCTGCTCAGCGCCGGGCCCTCGATACGTTCCATCACGATGTAGGGCTGCGTCTCGAAGCCGCCCTGCGCGATCAGGCGCGGCACATGCGGGCCCGACAGCCGCGGCATGATCATCTGCTCCATCTCGAAGGAGACGATGGCCGCGGGGTCCTCGCCTTCGCGCAGGCGCGGCACCTTCATGATCATGGGCGGGTCGTCGGGGTGCCGCTCCACGCGGTAGAGCACCGCCATGCCGCCCTCATGCAGCGTCTCGCAGACGGTGAAGCCGTCGATTCGGCGCCGCGTCGGCATGGGTCAGCGCCCGGAGAAGAGACGCTCGGCGAGCCCCGTGGGCAGGCCGGCGGCCCGGATCTTGGCGGCGGCGGTGGCGACGTCGTAGGGCACGCGCATCCATGAGGCCTGCAACTGCGGGACGGTGTCCAGCATCATGTAGCAGGCGGCGGGGTCGCCATCGCGCGGCTGGCCGACGGCGCCCAGCACCGCCAGCCAGTGCCGCCCGCGCGCGAGCGGCACCGGCGCGCCCGCGACGGGGCGGAAGCCGACCAGCTTGCCCGTCTCGCCCAGGCTGTAGAGCGCGGGCTTGTGCACATGGCCGCAGAAGGTCGCGTGCGCCTCGGTCGCTTCCATGCTGCGCCGCGCGGCCTCGGCATCCGTGACGTAGCGCCAGCGGCCGGGGGCGGAGGCCTCGGCATGGACATAGAGCCGGCCCTCCTCCTCGACCATCAGGGGCAGGCCGGCGAGGAAGCTGCGCTGCAGCGGGGTGAGGCGGTTGCGTGTCCAGGCGATGGCGGCCGCCGCCATGTCGTTCATGCCGGTCCCGCCATGGCCGGCCGCCGCCTCGTCATGGTTGCCGAGCAGGGCTATCGCGCCGCGCCCGACCTCCTCCATGGCGGTGTCGATGACGGCACCCGGATCCGCACCGTACCCGACGAGGTCACCCAGCAGGACCAGCCGTTCCGCCCCCCGCGCCCGCGCATGCGCGAGGCATGCGCGGAAGGCTTCGAGGTTGCCGTGGACGTCGGCGAGGAGGGCGATGCGCATCCCTCACTAATTGTTGATGAAGACCCGCGCGGCAAGGGCAACCTGGAACAGGGCAGTGACCAAATCGCGCCCGATCATCCAGATCTTCGGGTCGAGATAGGGCAGCGCCACCAGCTCGTCGCCGGGCCGCGGCTCCTGCTGCGGGTTGAGGATCGCCTGGCCGGAGGGCCGGCGGATCATCAGCGTGCTGCGAGATCCGCGCGGCGTCAGGCCGCCCGCGGCTTCGATCAGGTCATCCGTCGACATGCCCGGGCGCCAGACCACGGCCTGCGGGAAGCTGACCTCGCCCTGGACCATCACGGTGTTGGACAGTTCGGGGATGACGATGATGTCGCCATTCTCGAGCCGCAGCGGCAGGCAGGTGCCGGCGGCCGACATCGAGACGATGCGTCCTTCGGGCTGCACGCGCCGCGCGCGGGAGATGTACTGGCTGATCAGCGTGGCTTCCTGGCTCCGTGCCTCGGCGATCGAGGTGGTTGCCGCGGGCGCCAGGAAGAGCTGCCGTTCCAGCCGGTCCAGCGCTTCGTCGATGGCCCGCTTCTGCTGCACCGCGAGGGAGGGGCGCAGGATGAAGACGCCCTCGGTGTTCGCGAGGCCCTGTTCGACCGCGATATGGTCAAGGATCTGGCAGAAGCTGGTGTCGCGATCCGCCACCAGCACCGAGGGGTAGAGCCGGCTGCCTTCCACCGTGACGCGGATGGTGCGCGCGGCGACGTCGGCGACGAAAGTGACGGTGTCCTGGTCGTGCAGCGTCTGGGACGACAGCTCCGCCAGCGTCATGTAGCGCGAGAAGGGCTGGGCATTGCGCACCCCGCGCAGGACGGCGTTCGTCGCCGCCGGCAGCGGGCGTGCAAGCTCGATGAGGTCGCGCCCGTTCAGCGTGCCGCGACCCGGGCTTTCGAAGAGGTAGTTGTTCCGCACCGCGCCATCGGCGCCGATCATGGCGCGCTGGCGGCCGACGACGATGGTGTCGCCTTCCTGCAGGCGGAGCTGGGGCAGGCTGCCCTGAAGCAGGAAGCGGTAGAGATCGATGCTCGCGACGGTGCTGCCGTTGCGCGTCAGCGCCACTTCGCGGAAGGAGCCGCGGCCAGGGTCGATCCCGCCCGCGCGCACCAGGAAGTCGAGGACGCTGTCGGAGGCCGTGCCGGCATAGCGCCCCGGGGAACGCACGAAGCCCGTGACGAAGACGCCGATGCGCTGGGTGGAGAGCACCGTCGCATAGACCTGCACCTGCGTGGTGTAGACCTTGCGGACCTCGCCCTCGATCATCTGCTGCAGGTCGCCCACGCGCACCCCGGCGACGCGCACCGGGCCGATATTGGGCAGGAACAGGTTGCCGGCCGGGTCGATCACGCCGACCAGTTCGGAATCCACCGCGCCCCAGGCGCGGACCGAAACGCGGTCGCCGGGCGCCAGGATGTAGTTCGGGTTCGGCGCGTCGGAGGAGGATTGCTGCCCGCCGGTGAAGAGCGACGCGCCGAACACGGCCGTGGCCGGCCCGGCAAGGCGCGCCTGGTCGCCGAGCGGCGCGACGAGGGAGGGGCCGCCTTCCGCCTGGGTCGGGCTGCCGATGCGTTCCGTCCCGCGCTGCTGGCCGGGGATGTCGGCCAGGCTGCGCTGGTCGAAGACCGGCGGCGGCTGCACCGCGGGCGCACCCGATGGCGCCGTGACCGGCTGCTGCGTGGTGCCTTGCGTCAGCAGCGGGAAGCCCGGCAGCGCGCCCGGCACGCCGGGGATGATGCCCTGGGCGGGCACGCCGCGAGACCCGAGGCTCTGCGCCGCCGCCGCGCCCGTGGGCACGCCGAGCGCGATCAACCCCGCAACCAACAGGGACAGCACGCCCCGCCGTTCAGATCGCATGTTCGCGCATCCCCGCAACGAGAAGCCAGCCGATGCCGAAGGCCACCGAGAGCCCGAGGAAGATGCTGCCCACACTGATGAGTTTCCTCGGATAGAGGGGATAGACGGCGAGGTTCGGTTCGACCACGCGGGCGAGGTAGAGCTGCTGGCGCTGCGCCTCGATCCGCGCCGTCTCCAGGCTGGCGGTGGCGGAGGCGAGCTGCCGGTCGGCGAATTCGCGTTCGAGCATCAGCCGCTCGAAGCCCGCGAGCTGCTGCGACAGCGCGCCGTCGCCCTGGGTCCTGCGCAGCCGTTCCGCCTCGATCTGGCGTTCCAGCGCGCCGATGCGGTTGCGGGTGACCTGCAGGGCGGGGTTGTCCTCCCGCATGAAGGCCTGCCGTTCGCGCAGTTCCGCCTGGGCGGCAATGTGCGCGTTCTCGAGCTGGGCGATGGTCGCCACGGCGGCCTGGGCGGTGCCGGCGCTGTCGAGCTCCTGCTGCTGCTCGCGGAAGCGGGTCAGTGCCTCGCGGCTGTCGAGCACGCGGCGCTCGGCCACGCCCACCTCCCGGCGGGCGATGCTCAGCGCATCCTCGCGCGCCCGTTCCGAGAGGCTGTTGATGAGCTGTTCGGAAAGGCGGAGGAGGGTTTCGGCGATCGCCTTGGAATCCTCGGGCATGAAGCTGCGCACGCGCAGCGTGACCACGCCGGTCGTGCTGTCGAAGGCGACGGTGACCATGCTGTTGAAGAACTTGGTCAGGCGCTCGGGATCGTCGGCCCACAGCCGCGACAGGATGTCGGCTTCCTCGCGCCCCCAAAGCTTCCGGAGGTCGAGCCGCTCATCGGCGCGCATCACCGCGTCGTGGGAGGTGAGGAAGTCGCGCACGCTGTACGCATCGCCGGCCGAGACACCCCCGCCGCCGCCGACCGCGGCCGAGAGCATGCTGCCCAGCGAGACCTGCGGCGCATCGGAACGGGAGCGCACGACGAAGCGCGCCTCGCTCACATATTGCGGGCTCGCAAAGCCGTAGAAATAGACGATGGCGAGCAGGGTCGGCGCGATGACCCACCAGGTGAAGGGATGGAGCAGCAGCCGTTTGAGCCGCGACTGCGGCTTCGGCGGCGGCACGGGATCGGCCTCGCTCCAGCGAGTCTCGACCTCCGGAACGGGAGCCTGAAAGGACGGGGCCTCAAAGGCTGTTGTAGGTGGCGAGAGCTTCATCGAGGTCTTCGTAGAATGTGAGGGTGCCCTGATCCAGTACCGCAGCACGGGTACAGAGCTGACGAACGAGCGATGGCGAATGTGTGACCAGGATCAACCCGGAATGTTGCAGGCGCGCC
>JAYSDS010000198.1:0-9458 GCA_041914265.1 Roseomonas sp. | reverse complement strand
GGTGCCCGGCACCAGGTGATGGTTTCCAAAGGCCTCGGGCCTTTGGTGGGGAGAGTTCGAGAGGGGCAAAGCCCCTCTCGCTTCCACCGTTCAGGACGAAGGGCCGTCGCTGCGAGGCGTTCGGGGCAGGGCGCACCCCGGCCTCTCCGCCTCGTTCACTCCGTCGCCAATCTTTCGATCAGGCTGCGCAGCAGGCCCGCGCCTTCGGCCAGCGCCTCGATCGTGGCGGGCTGCCCGGCGGCGCTGCCTGTGCCGGGCGGGAAAGCCAGCCGGTCCTGGCCGAGTTCGGCCGCGGAGAGGACGCCGTCACCGTCGAAGTCGAGGCTGGAGACGATCAGCCTTGCCGCGGCGAGCGCCGCGACGCTGCCCAGTCCGACGGCCGCGGCGAGGCCTTCCTGCGGGCTGCCTTCTTCCGCCGCGACCGCCCAGGCGGCACCGCGCAGCAGCCTGGCCAGCTCGGCCACGCTCAGCTTGCCGTCGCCCGACACATCGGCTTCGGCCACCAGCCCGTCGAGGCAGGACCGCATGGATCCGGCCTGGCAGGCCGCTTCCAGCCGCTCGATCGCCCCGAGGAAGGCCAACCCCTCGCCATGCAGCATCGCCGGGCCGGGCGGGCCGCCCTCGCAGCGTTGCCAGCGCGTGACGGGCGTCGGGCCGGGCAGGCGATCGTCGCGCAGCTTCGCGTCCGGCTCGGCGAGGTTCAGCGCATCGCCATCCGGCCGCAGCATCACCCGCGGCGCCTCGGCGCCCGATCCGGTGCCGAGCGTCCATCCCGACCGCTCGCCCACCGTGCGGAAGCGGACCAGGCGCGCCGGACCATCGGTCGGCAGCCGTACCACGCTGCGTGCGGTGACATGCAGCAGGGCCTCCGGCGCCGCGCAGGACCCGCTGGCCCAGCTTCCGCGCAGCGGTGCGGGGATGCCGCTCTGGGCACTCGGCGAGCCCTGGGCCAGGGCCGGCGTCGCCAGCAGGAGCGACGCCAGCAACAGGCGCCTCATCGCAGGACCAGCTCCTCGCCGGCGCACAGGTCGAGCCCGGTCAGCAGGATCTCCCGTCCGTCGCGGAACACGACGGCGAGCTCGGCCAGGCAGCCCACGCCTTCGGGTGGCGCGAAGTCGAGCGTCTCCCCCACGCCGAGAACGGTGCGGCCGAGCCGGTCCGGCCCGCGTTCCCCACCCGCCGGGTAGGCGTAAAGCTCGGCGATCGGCGTGTCCCCGCCATTGCGCAGGCGCACGCTGCCGGCGCGCGGGCCGGTGTCCGGCGCCTCCTCGCCCTCATCCAGCCGTTCGGCCAGCGTCCAGCCGGGGCGAAGCACGATCACCGGCGTCTCGCACAGATTGATCGAGGCCCGTTCCTCGGCCGCGCGGCGGTCCTCGAAGACGACGCGCAGATCGGCCTCGCAGTCGCGTAGCCGGGCGACGACTTCCATCCGCTGGCCCCGCGGCAGCACCTCCTCGCCGAGGCGATCGGGGCCCCAATCCTCCTCCGCGCTGCCGGAGATGTAGATCTCCTGCACCAGGGCCCCGTGGCGGTTGACGAGCGTAACGCGGCGTTCCGGCGGGCGGGGCGCGCCGGATCCGTCGAAGGCGACTTCCCGCGTGCGGCACAGATCGACGCCCTGCTTCACCTCCTCCGCTTCGTCCTCGTAGACCGCGCGCAGGTCCCACAGGCAGGCGGCGCCGCGCAGGCGCAGGGTGAAGCCATTCCCGGGGGGCAGCAGGTCGTTGCCCAGCCGGTCCGGGCCCCAGGATGTCGGTGCGCGCGTCGAGGCGAAGAACTCACGGATGGCGCGGTCGGCGGTATTGCTGATGCGGGCTTCGCGCCGCGGCGCGTTGGGGTCGCCGAAGGTCACGCGGGAGTCGCGGCACAGGTTCACCGCCGGGCGCGTTTCCTCCTCGCCATCCTCGAAGATGGCCGTGACGTCGAAGACGCAGTCCCGCGTGCGACCGAGCCGCAGACGCCCTTCGCGTCCGGCCGGGATGATGTTGTCGCCAAGCCTGTCGGGCCCGCGCCCCGGCGCGTTCGGCGGCGCGGCGAAGACCTGCAGCAGGATGGCGTCGGTTTCGTTGCGCACCGTGACCTCGCGCAGCGGGATCGACGGATCGCCGAACTGCACGCGGCGATTCTGGCAGATGTTCTGCCGCCGCCGTTCCTCGCTGCCGTCCTGGTAGACGGCGCGGAATTCGAGGTCGCAGGCCGCGCCGGCGATGCGGGCGCGGAAGGTGCCGCGATCCGGCACCGTGTCCGCGCCCAGCAGGTCGGGCCCGAATGCCGCGGCACCTGGCGGGGCGGCGTAGAGCTCGCGCAGCGTCTGCCCGGATTGGTTGGTGACGGTCGCTTCGCGTTCGCGCGGCTGGGCCGGGGCGGCGTTGCGCGGGGATGGCTGCGCCAAGGCCAGGACAGGGGCGAGGGCAAGACAGGCAACCATCGCCAGGAAAGGCAGGCGCATGAAAGGGGTCATCCGGGGGTCACGACACCGGATCAGGATGACGGCTGCGCTGCTGCTTCCGCAAGCGCCGCCAGGACACGGTCGCCGGAAAAAAGCATGCTCTGCGGAAGGCTTGGCTAGGGTGCCGGCAGCACCACCACGGTCACGGTGCGCGATGGCGGCATGTCCGCCCGCACGCGCGGGCTGAAATGGGCGCTGCGGGCCTCGGCGCGCAGCCGCTCGGGCGCCACGCCGCGTGCGGCGAGTGCCTGGCTGATGGCGCGCGCGCGCTCGGCGGCGAGGCGGATGGAGGTGGTGGCACCACCCTCCTGGCCCGCATGGCCCAGGATGCAGGCGACGCGGCCCGGATTGGCGTTCAGCACCTCCAGCACCGAATCGATCGGGGTGCGGGCGGCGTCGCCCAGGCGCGACGAATTGCGGGCGAAGGGGACGGAGAAGACATCGTCCTCGAATTGTTCGGCGCCAACGCAGTTGAAGGCCGGGGCCTCGGCATGGGCCGGGACGGCGAGGAGGAGGAGAGCGAGGAGGCGGAAGAGTGCCGCGGTCTTGCCCCGCCAAACTGCCCGGCCAATGGCCCGGGGCCGTTGGAAATTGCCACCGGGTGCGGGACGGGGGGAGGCTGACCCCGTTGCCCGGCGCCGGGTTCCGGCATTCCTGGGGGCAGCGCCCCCCCGGTCCCCACCCACCAGAACCGGGATACCGGTTGGCGAGGGAGGTTCGGACGGGGCCGCGCGCCCTTCGGTCGGGCTTGCCCCGCTCATGCCCCGGCCAGCACCCCGGCCTGCTTCAAGCGCCCGAGGAGCCCGCCGGCATCGACGGCGGGCAATGCGGCGTGCAGTTCCGCTTCCGTCACCATCGGCCGCGCCAGCACCCAGGCACAGGCCTCGACCTCCGCGTAGCTCAACGGGATGACGCCCGTGTTGGTCTTCAGTCCGAACTCGTTGCCGCGACGAACCGGTTTCGCCCCCGGTTCGGCGATGCGGAAGCGCGGCCCCGCTGGCGTGGATGCGGCCTGGGCCGGTGTGGCTGGCGCGATGCCGCGCGCGCCGAGCAGGTCATACCCCCCCCGCTGGAAGCGGTAGTCGCGGATGAAGCCTTCCAGCACTTCCAGCACCTTCGGGTCCCGGGCGAGGTCCGACAGCCGGGCGCCGAGCGAGGCCAGCGTCTGCGACAGCGCGAACTTCGCCGCGGCCGATCCGTCCTGGCGCGGCAACGGGGCGCGAAAGGCGCCGTCGTACAGCGCGCGCTCCTGCAGGATGTTCAGGACATCCATCCCGAGCGGCGCATGCACGCCATAGGCGATGTGGACGGAATTCGGCGCCTCGGCCAGCGCGTCATGATACCAGCCGCGCGGCAGGTAGAGCACGTCGCCCTTCTTCACCACGATCTGGCGCAGCAGCTTCCCCTTGGCGCGGTCGTGGTGGTCCTGCTTCTGGCTGCGGAAGATCGGATGGGGAATCGGATACTCCGCCCGGCCTTCCCAGATGTTCCAGGTCTTCTCCCCTTCCACCTGCACCGCCCAGACATCGTGGGTGTCGTAGTGCGAATGGAAGGCCTTGTGCTGCTGGAAGGAGATGTAGACGTTCGCCTGCGCCTTCCCCAGCCCCGCGCCCTCCAGCGCGGTGGAGACGCCGGCGAGGCCGGGCGTCAGGCTGTCCACGTCGTTCATCACGACCGAGGCGCCGCGCGAGACCCATTCCTGCACCTTCGCCGCGACGGGCTGGAGCACTTGCGCCCCGTCGCGCGACGTGGCCTTCGTGCTGTACTGCTCCGCCGGCACGGTGACCGAATCGAGCACCAGCTTCAGGCTGGTCTGGGTCCAGACATGGCTCATGTCGAGCAGGCGGTTGATCCCCGCCCAGTCGAGCACGTCGGCGAAGCGCGCCGGATGGCCTTCGATGTGCAGCGGCTGCCGGTCGTGGAACTCGGCGAAGAACCGCTCCGGGGTGATCGGGGCCAGCAGGTCCTGCAAAGACATCGTCATGCCACCAACTCTAGCCTGGATCGCAGGACCGCGTCAGCGTGCACTGGACGCGGCAGGCACCCCGGGGGCAGGTTCGCGGCCCTTGGGGGAACGAAACGGAGGACCAGCCATGGCGGATGATTCGCGCACCCTGCCCGACACGATGCGGGAGGAGGTGCTGCGCGCCGCGACCGAGGCCCTGGCCGCCCTGGCCCCGGGGCTGCCGCCCGATGCCGGGCTGCTGCTGCGCGCCCTGCATGCGGCGGTGCCCACCACGGAACTCGCCGCGATCCCGCCCGAGAGCCTCGCCGCCGCGGCGGCCAGCCTCTACGCCTTCGCCGCCGAGCGGAAGGCCGGCACGGCCAAGGTCCGCATCCTGCCCCCCGGGCCGGAAACCGGCGCGCGTCCGGTCGCCGAGATCGTCACCGATGACATGCCCTTCCTGGTCGATTCGGTGCTCGCCGCATTGGCGCTGCACGGGCGGGCTGTCGCTTCCCTCCTGCATCCGGTGCTGCGGGTTTCGCGGGATCCGGCGGGGCGGCTGACCGCCATCGAGCCCGCCGAAGGGCGGCGCGAAAGCATGATGCGCGTCACCCTCGGAGCCGTCGGGCCTGTGTTGTCCGGCCTGCCCGGGCGGCCGGCGGAACCGCTGGCGGCGCTGGAGGCGGCGATCGCCCGCGCGCTCGCCGATGTGCGCGCCGCGACCACCGCCTTCCCCGCCATGCTGCACATGCTGCGCGAGGCCGAGACCGAGGTCGCCGCCCCCGGCACGCCGGAGGCCGAGGAGGCCGCTTCCTTCCTCCGTTGGCTCGCCGAGGACAATTTCGTCCTGATCGGCCATCGCCGCTTCGCACGCGGGGGGGACGGCGCGCTGCGCATCGTGGCCGAGGAGAATCTCGGCCTGCTGGCCGATCCCGCGCTGCCGGTCTTCGATGCGCTGCGGGACCTGTCCGCCATCCCGCCCGCCGTGGTCGAAGCGCTGTCGCACCCCACGCCCGTCACCGTCGCCAAGGCGAACATGCGATCGACGGTCCATCGCCCGCAGCACGCCGATGTGGTCGCGACGCGCATCTTCGACGCGGAGGGGCGCGTCGTGGGCGGCCGGCTCTTCCTCGGCCTCTTCGCCGCGGCGGCCTATAACCGCAATCCACGCTCGATCCCGCTGCTGCGGCAGAAGGTGGACCATATCCTCGCGCTGGCCGGCGTCGATGCCGACAGCCATGACGGGCGCGCGCTGCGCAACATCCTCGACACCTGGCCGCGCGACGAGCTGTTCCAGGCGCCGGAGGCGGTGATCCTCGAAGGCGCGCGCCGCGCGCTGGACCTCACGATCCGCCCACGCGCCGCCGTGGTGCTGCGCCGCGATCCCTTCGAGCGCTTCGTTGCCGCGATCGCCTGGCTGCCGCGCGACACCTTCGACACGCGGCTGCGCGAGCGCGTCGGGCAGATGATCGCGCGCGCCTTCGGTGGGCGGCTCTCGGCCTTCTACATCGCGCTGGGCGACGCGCCGCTCGCGCGCGTGCACTACATCATCGCGACCAAGCCGGGTGCGGTGCCGGAGATCGATGTCGCGGTGCTCGAGACCGCCATCGCCCAGGCCGCGCGCGGCTTCGGCGAGCGCCTCGCCGAAGCCTTCGTCGCGGCGGAAGGCGAAGCGGAAGCGGAAGCCCGGCTTGCGCAATGGCGCGAGGCCTTCCCCGCCGCCTATCGGGAGACGGCCAGCACTGCGCAAGGCGTGGCCGACATCCTGCTCGCCGAGGGTGCGCTCGCCAGCGGCAGCCCGCGCGCGACACTGCTGCGCGCACCTGGCGCCGGGCCGCGTTCCCTGACGCTGCGCCTGGTCAATCCCGGCGGGCCGCTGGCGCTCGCCGATGCGCTGCCGCTGTTCGAGAGCCTCGACCTGCGCGCGATCGAGGAACAGCCCTTCCATCTGCATCCGGCCGATGCCGCGCCGGTCGTGCTGCATGTCTATCGCCTGGATGCGGGCGCGGATTGCCCCGATGACCGCTTCGACGAGATCCTCGGCGCGTTGGGCGCGCTGCTCGGCGGCGCGGCGGAGGCCGACGGCTTCAACCGGCTGGTGCTGCGGGCAGGGCTGGATTGGCGCGAATGCTGGCTGCTGCGGGCGATGTTCCGCTGGGCGAAGCAGGTCGGCTTTCCCTTCGCGCAGGCTTCCGTGGAAGCGGCCTTGGCCTCCCAGCCCGAGGCCGCGCGCCTGCTGATCGAGATCTTCCGGCGCCGCTTCGACCCCGCGGCCACGGATCGCGACACGACGCAGGCGGAAGCGGCCTGGGCCGCGCTGCTCGATGGCATCGAGAACCCGGATGAGGACCGCATCCTGTCGCGCCTGCGCGTGACGCTCGATGCGATGCTGCGCACGAACTTCTTCCAGGGGAAGGAGTACTTGGCCTTCAAGCTCGACAGTGCGGTCGCCGGCGAGATGCCCGCCCCGCGCCCCTGGCGGGAGATCTTCGTCCATGCCGTGCGCATGGAGGGCTGCCACCTGCGCGCCGGGCCCGTGGCGCGCGGCGGCATCCGCTGGTCCGACCGGCGGGAGGATTTCCGCACCGAGATCCTCGGACTGATGAAGGCGCAGCGGCTGAAGAACGTGATCATCGTGCCGACCGGCGCGAAGGGCGGTTTCGTCCTGAAGCACCCGCCGCCCGCGACGGATCGCGAGGCGTTCCAGGCCGAGGGCGTCGCCTGCTACCGCATGTTGGTCCGCGGCATGCTGGACCTGGCGGACAACTACCAGGGCACGACGGTTGTCACGCCGCCGGGGATCGTCCGGCGCGACGGCGACGATCCCTACATCGTCGCGGCGGCGGACAAGGGCACGGCGACCTTCTCCGACATCGCCAACGGGCTGTCGGCCGAATACGGCTTCTGGCTGGGCGACGCCTTCGCCTCGGGCGGTTCGGCGGGCTACGACCACAAGGGCATGGGCATCACCGCGCGCGGCGCCTGGGTGATGATCGACCGGCACTTCCAGGAAACGCTCGGTCGTTCGGTGCAGGACGCGCCCTTCACCATGGTGGGCGTGGGCGACATGTCGGGTGACGTCTTCGGCAACGGGCTGCTGGTGTCGAAGCAGACGAGGCTGCTCGCTGCCTTCGACCACCGCCACATCTTCATCGACCCCGATCCCGATCCGGCGGTGTCCTATGCCGAGCGCGAGCGGCTTTTTGCCCTGCCGCGTTCCTCCTGGGCTGACTACGATGCGCGGCTGATCAGTGACGGGGGCGGGGTCTTCCCGCGCAACGCCAAGACCTTGCCGCTGTCGATCCGGGCCCGCGCGATGCTCGGCATCGCGACCGAGCGCGCGGAGCCCGCGGCCATCATGCAGGCCATCCTGCGCATGGAGGTGGACCTGCTCTATTTCGGCGGCATTGGCACCTATGTGAAAGCCGCGACGGAGACCCAGGGCGAGGCCGGCGATCGCGCCAACGACCCGATCCGCGTCGATGGCCGCGACATCCGCGCGAAGGTGGTCGGGGAGGGTGCCAATCTCGGCGTCACCCAGGCCGGGCGCATCGAGACCGCGCGCCAGGGCATCCGCATCAATACCGACGCGCTGGACAATTCGGCGGGCGTCTCGACCTCGGACCACGAGGTGAACATCAAGGTCCTGCTGGCCGATGCGGAAGCCGAGGGCGTGCTGACGCGGCGCAATCGGGACGAGCTGCTGCGCGCCATGACCGACGAGGTCGCGCATCTCGTGCTGCGCGACAACAACATGCAGTCGCTCGCCGTGACGCTCGAACAGATGGGCGCGGCGGATGACCTCGTCGCCCAGGCGGCGCTGATGGAGAAGCTGGAGCATGCCGGGCTGCTCGACCGTGCCGTGGCCGGGCTGCCGGACGCCGCGGCCATGGCCCGGCGCACCGGCGCCGGCGATGCGCTGACGCGGCCCGAGATCGCGGCCCTGCTGCCCTTCGCCAAGCTCTGGCTGACCGAGGAGATCGAGGCGTCGACCCTGCCTGACGACCCGGCGTTGCTGCCGTCGCTGATCGCCTATTTTCCGCAGCCGCTGCGCGACGCCTATGGCCGTTTCATCGAGCGCCATCGCCTGCGGCGCGACCTGGTGGCGACGATCCTCGCCAATGCCGTCGCGAACCGCCTGGGTTGCGCGGCGCTGGCACGGCTGACCATGGCGGCGGGGCCGGTCGCCGCGTCGCGCGCGGCGCTGCTGGCCTCGGAAGCCTTCGGACTGGAAGCGGCCTGCGACGCGATCGACGCCGCCCCAGCACCGGCCGAGATGCGGCTGTCCGCGCTGCTGTCCCTGCGACGGTTGCAGGAGGCGGCGGCGCAGCAATTGCTGACCGCGCCGGAACAGCCCCTGGACGCGGCGCTGGCAACGCTGCGGCCCGGCATCGCGGCCCTCGCCGCAGCGGCGACGAGCACGGCGGAACTGCCGAAGGACCTGCCACCGGACGCCGCCGCGCTGGCCGCCGCCGCGCCGCGCCTGGCGGCCGCGCCGTCGGTGGTGCGGCTTGCCGCGCTGGCCGGCGTGGATGCGGCGGCAGCGGCATCGGCCTGGGCCGCGATCGGTGAATCCTTCGCGCTCGATGCGTTGCGTACCGGCATCGCGACCACACCCGCGCCCGGCGCCTTCGGCCCCCGCGCCAAGGCAGCGCTGGCCGAGGAAGTCGGCGCGAGCCAGATGCGGCTCGCGGCACAGCGCCTGGCGGGCGACACGCCGGATGTGAGCCGGGCGGAGGCGGCCGCGGCATTGGTGCGGGAGGCCGCGGCGACGCGGGAACTCGCGGCGATGACGGTGGCGGCACGGGCGCTGTCGGCGCTGGCGTGACGGTGGCGATGGAGAGGGGCTTTGCCCCTCTCCAAACCTCACCCCAGCAAAGGCCGAAAGGCCTTTGCAAACCTCAACCTGGCGCCGGGCATCACGGGTAGAATGGTGCCGAAACCCGTTCCTGCGCCCGAAGCGCGCGATGAGGGTTCGGCAGGGACGCGGCGCCCGGCACCAAATGCCGGCGGTCCAGGCCACACGGTGGCCTGGCGGGGAGGTCCGGAGGGGCGGCGCCCCTC
>JAYSDS010000197.1:6905-9488 GCA_041914265.1 Roseomonas sp. | reverse complement strand
GATCTTCACCAGCGCAACCAGGAACGCCTAAACCGTTGAAGGGCCAATTCCCCCCGTTGGCGAGGATGACCGCCGCCCGCATCACTCGGAAGGTCGTAGCGTCAGGGCCTCCCTCGCCTCGGCGTCGACCTCGACATCGGCCCACCCGGCATGCCCCTCATGCTCGCCCGCGATGCGGTACCGACCTGGCGCGAGGGGGATTTCGACCACATCCTCGCCCGGCCGGCCGTCATAGACGACCTCATCCTTCACGAGATCGATGATCGTGATGCGCGGTGCCTCGCCACCGAAGCCCTCCCGCCGCAGGGCGAGCGTGCCGAAGCGGATGGGAATGCGCAGCACCACCACATCGCCCGCGGTGACCGCCCCCTCGGCGCTGCCTTGCGCGTTGCCGATCCGTGCCGTCAGCCGATGGGTGCCGACCGGAACGAGGAAGGAGGGGCCGCCCTGCGCCTCGGCGCCGCGGCGGTCGCCGCTGGGCAATTCGCCCAGGGCCTCCCAGTCCAGCCGCGCCTGCCCCGTGACGTCCGTGCCCGAGGGCTCGCTGCGCACATCGCCGACCAGCCAGCCGGCATCCAGCACCACATCGACGCGCCCCGCGCCGAGCGCCGGCACCGTCGCGATGACCGGGCCACGGGTGAAATAGGCCGTTTCGACAGTGACCTGATACTCGCCGGGCTGCAGGTCGAAGAAGCGGCCGAAGGGGTCGCCATCCGTTGCGATCACCGCCTCCCGCTGCCGCAGCCGGATGCTGGCGTCGCCGGTCATCGGCTCGCAGGCCTGACACAGGCGCAGCGTGACGATCAGCCGCGGCTGCGGAACGGGTTCGGGGCGCGGGGCCGTGGCGCGGGCGCCAGGCGTCGGGGCGGCGGCAGCGCGGTCCAGGGCCTCGGCGAGTTCCATGGCGTCGCGTGCCGTCACGGCGCGCCCACCCGTGGCCTCGGCCATGCAGCGGAGTTGCGCGACCGCGGCCGGGTCGCTGATGCCGAATCCGATGGTATGGACGACCAGTCGCACCCCCGACCGCGCGATGGCCTGGGCGACGGCGCAGGGGTCGGGATGGCAGGTCTCGATGCCGTCCGAGACCAGGATGACGCTGCCACCATTGGGCCCGAGCGCCTCGGCGGCCATGCGCACCGCGTCCGCCATGGGCGTCCGGCCGCGCGGGGTCACCCGGCCCACCAGGGCGGTGATGCGGGCGGGGTCGGGCGCGGGCTGGGCCAGCACTTCGATATCCGCGCAATCCCCGCTGCGGCGGTGACCATAGGCCATCAGGCCGATCGGCCGCGTCGCCGGCCAGCGGGACATCAGGGCGGCAACAGCCTCCCGTGCGATCTCGATCCTGGTCCGCCCTTCGATCCGCCCCCACATGGAACCGGAGGCATCGAGGACGAGCATGGCCGGCTGTGCCGAGACGCTGCCGGCAACCAGGCAGAAGAGCAGCGTGAGGAAGGCGGCACTTCGGCGCATCGTTGGTCCCTGGTTCCCGTGGCCCGGGATGGAAGCGACGATGCTTTCCATTGGCAAGGCTTCGCAGCCTATCCCATGCTCATGGCGCGCAGGGGCTCCGCCCGCCTATAGTAAGGATCGATGCATGTACGACGCTGGGAGTGACGCATGACGACCGGCACAGCCACGATCCGGGCCTTCTTCGACGAACCGACCAACACCGTCAGCTACCTGGTCTGGGACCCGGCCACGAAACGCGGGGCCGTGATCGACCCCGTGCTGGACTGGGACAACCGCTCCGGCACCGCCGATGTCGCCTTCGCCGACCGCATCCTGGCCGCCGCGGCTGAGGCCGGGGTGACGATCGACTGGGTGCTCGAAACCCATGCCCATGCCGACCACCTGACCGCCGCGCCCTACATCAAGGCGAAAACCGGCGCGCCGATCGGCATCGGCGAGCACATCAAGGAGGTCCAGGCGATCTTCCGCCCGGTCTTCGCGGCCGATGACGTGAAGCCCGGCGGCGGCGACTTCGACCGCCTGTTCAAGGATGGCGAGCACTTCCCGATCGGCTCGCTGGAAGCCGAGGTGATTCACACCCCGGGCCACACGCCCGCCTGCGTGTCCTATCGCATCGGCGACGACGTCTTCGTCGGCGACACGCTGTTCATGCATGACTACGGCACGGCGCGGGCCGATTTCCCGGGGGGCGACGCGCGAACCCTGTACCGCTCGATGAAGAAGCTGCTCGCCCTGCCGCCCGGGACGCATCTGTGGATGTGCCATGATTACAAGGCGCCGGGGCGGGATGTCTTCGCCTGGGAATCGACGGTCGCCGAGCAGCGCGCCCACAACCCCCATGTGAAGGACGGCGTGACCGAGGATGAATTCGTCGCCTTCCGCACCAAACGGGACGCGTCCCTGGCCGCCCCGCTGCTGCTGCTGCCCTCGATCCAGGTGAACATCCGGGCGGGGCGGTTTCCGCCGGCGGAAAGCAACGGGGTGCATTACCTGAAGGTGCCGGTGACGCCGCGGAAGGCGGAAGCGCTCGCCTGAGGGAAGAGGGGGGGGGGGGGGGGGGGCGCCCCGCCCCCCCCCCCCGGGGGGGGGCGGGCGGCCCCCCCGCCGGGGGGG
>JAYSDS010000197.1:0-6895 GCA_041914265.1 Roseomonas sp. | reverse complement strand
TCGCCTGAGGGAAGACCGGGGGAGGAACACCTCCCCCGGGCCCCCTCCGGTTTTTGGCTGTCACCCAGTCGCACGGGCGGGGCTGTCGGGCCCATCCGGACGATTTCGGAGAAGTCGGGCGAAGGTACGGCGCGCGGGGCTGGTGGGGTGGCCGCGCGCCGAGCGCAGCGTGTTTCCTGCTGGGGTGCTGGAGGGGGGCAGAGCCCTCGATCTAGGAGCCTCCCCGCCCCTGTGCTAGGCCCGCCCCGTGCTGTTCCAGAGCCAGATCTTCATCCTGCTCTTCCTGCCGCTCACGCTCGCGCTCTATTACGCGACGGCCGGCAGCCGAACGCTGCGGCAGATCGTCGTGGTGGTGGCCTCGCTCATCTTCTACGCGGCCTGGGATGTGCGCTTCGTGCCGCTGCTGGTGGGGCTGACCCTTCTCAATTGGATCATTGCCTGGCTGCACGAGGCCGACCCCAGGCGCGATTGGCCGGTGATCGGTGTCGCGGTGAACCTCGCCGTGCTCGGCGTGTGCAAGTTCACCAACTTCTTCGCCGGGTCCTTCACCGCGGCGCTGGGCATGGAATACACGCCCTGGGACATCATCCTGCCGCTCGGCATCAGCTTCTTCGTCTTCCAGAAGATCTCCTACCTGATCGACCTGCGGCGCGGGCAGGCGCATGTCTACCCGCTGCTCGACTTCTTCATGTTCGTCACCTTCTTCCCGCAGCTCATCGCCGGGCCGATCGTCCGGCACAACGAGATCATCGACCAGTTCGCGGCCGATCCGCGGCGGGAGGAGGTGTGGGAGAACCTGTCGCGCGGGATGGCGCTGTTCGCGATCGGCGCGGCGAAGAAGCTCGGCATCGCGGACTACGTGTCGGAAGTGGCGGACCGGCTGTTCACGACAGCCAGCGCATCGGGGGCGTCGTCCCTCTCGGAAGGCTGGGTCGCGGCGAGCGCCTTCACTCTGCAGATCTACTTCGACTTCTCCGGCTATTCCGACATGGCGATCGGGCTCGCGCTGATGTTCGGGCTGCGCATGCCCTACAATTTCGACGCGCCCTATCGCGCAACCTCCATCCGCGACTTCTGGCGGCGATGGCACATGACGCTGTCGCGCTTCCTGCGCGACTACCTCTACATCCCCATGGGCGGGAACCGGGGCGGCGGCGCGACGCAGGCGCGCAACGCGGTCGTGACCATGCTGCTCGCGGGGCTATGGCACGGGGCGAACTGGACCTTCGTGGTTTGGGGCGGGCTGCATGGCATCGCCCTCGCCATCAACGGCGCCTGGGCGCGGGGGGGGCTGCGCATGCCGGCCCTGCTCGGCTGGGCGCTGACGCTGATTTTCGTCATGGCCGGCTGGGTGCTGTTCCGCGCGCCGGACTTCGCCACGGCCTGGACGGTGCTGCGCGGCATGGCGGGGCTCGACGGCATCGGCCAGGTGAAGGTGGATCACGCGGCCGCCTTCATCATCGGCGCGGCGGTCGCGCTGATCGGCCCGACCAGCCAGCAGGTTGCGCTGCTGCGGCTGCGGCCGATCCATTGGCTCGCCGTGCCGGTCGGCATCGTGCTGCTGCTCCTCCTCCTGCAATCCGGCTCCAGGACGCCCAGTGAGTTCATCTACTTCCAGTTCTGAGCCGAGCGCCTGGAAGCGCTTCTTCACCCGCGCCGTCGCAACGGCCGCGATCGGCGTCGTGCTGGTCTATGGCTTCGTCGCGCTGGTCGATCCCTGGGGCGTGCTGCCCTTCCACATCCCGGCGGAACGGCCGCCGATCTCGACCAATGCGCGCTATGCCTTCCCCGGCCTCGCACGATCGGACCGCTTCGATGCGGCGATCTTCGGCACCTCGACCATGCGCATGCTGCGCCCGGCCGAATTGAACCAGGCCTTCGACGCGCGTTTCGCCAACCTCGCGATGAACGCCGCGACGGCGTATGAGCAGTCGCGCCTGTTTGAGGTCTTCCTGCGCGCCCATCCGCAGCCGCGCGCCGTGGTCATCGGGCTCGATCACGTATGGTGCGATGCCGGCCCGTTGCAGCGCTACACGCCGCGCGCCTTCCCCGAGCCGTTCTACGATTCCAGCCCCTGGCCCGCCTATCGCGAGATGCTGTCCTTCTACGCGGTGCAGGAGGCAGGCCGGCAATTCGCCGTGCTGACGGGGCTGATGCGCCCGCGCTATGGCCGGGACGGCTACACCCGCTTCCTGCCACCCGAGGATCGCTACGACGCCGCGCGCGCCGCCGCCGGCCTGCCACCGCTGCCGTCCGAAACGCATCGCCACGTCGAAACGCCGCCCACCGACCTGCCGCTGCCGCCCATGGCGCTGCTCGACCGCATGGTCGCGGCCACGCCGGCGCAGACGCGCCTGGTGCTGGTCTTCATGCCGCTCTGGCTGGGATCGCAAGGCGCGCCCGGTTCCGGCAGCGCGGCGGTGGCCGAGGCCTGCAAACGCCAAGTCGTCGCCATGGCCCGCGCACGACCGAACACCGTGGTCCTGGATTACTGGCGCGCAAGTCCGATCACGCGCGAGCCCACCCATTACTGGGACCCGATGCACTACCGCGACGCAATCGCGGAACGCATCGAGGCCGCGCTGCGCGGCGCCGCGCGCGGCACGCCGGCGCCGAGCGAGGACTACGCCGACCTCACGCCATAGGCGCGGCGTCGCGCCGGCCGATCGCCGGGATCATCCGCGTGGCGACATCGTCGCGCCGGACGAAGGCGTGGAACAGCGTCGCCGCGACATGCAGCGCCACCACGGCGATGGTCACATTGGCCAGCAGCTCATGCGCCCCCTTCAGCGTCCGCCGCAGCCCGGTCGTGGCGAGGACATTCGGAATGGCGCCCAGCCCCGCCAGGTCGAAGGGCCCGCGTCCGCTCATCGCGGTCAGGATGCCGGTGACCGGCAGCGCGACCATCAGCGCATAGAGCAGCAGATGCGTCGCGGCGGCGAGCCGCGCCTCCCACGCCGCTGCCCCCTCCGGCGGGTCGATGCGACGCCCCAGCACCCGCGCCAGTATGCGCGGCAGCAGCAGGGCCAGGACGAGGAGGCCGAACAGCGCATGGCCACCCTCCACCAGGGCTTTGGCCGGGCCGCGGCTCATGACCTCCGTGACCTGCATCCCACCCCAGGCGAGCAGGATAGCGAGCGCCATGGTCCAGTGCAGCAGAATGGATGCGGGCGAATAGCGGACAGACGGCATGCATCGGGCCTCCTGGCGAGGAGACAAACCATGTCGCTGTTACGCGACCATGTCCCTGATGCAACGCAAAGCGGCGGCCCCCACCGGGGACCGCCGCCTGGCCCGCCTGCTTCGGCGGTCAGTGGGCAGGACGACCGCGCTCGCTGCAGGCCCAGCCATGGCCATGGACCAGGCCGTCGTCGCGATCTTCCGTCGGCGGCGTCGGCACGCGGGGACGCTGCTGAGCCGGACGGGGCGGTTCGGTCGCCCAGTTGTGGGCGTGCACCAGGCCGTCGTCGTGATGGTCGTTCTTCATGGGTCGTCTCCTCGGGTCAATGCGCCGGTTGCGGCTGCTTGTCGTCGATGGTCCCGCGCGCCTGCGGCGCGACGAACTGCGCGGTCTCGGTGGAGTGCGCCATCGCCGTGGTGGAAGACTGGCCGCCGGAGGCCGCCATCGCGACCGCGTCGAAGTAGCCGACGCCGACCTCGCGCTGGTGGCGGACCGCGGTGAAGCCTTCGGCTTCCGCCGCGAACTCGGCCTGCTGCAGTTCCGAGTAGGCGCCCATGCCGCGCTCGGCATAGCCGCGGGCCAGCTTGAACATCGACAGGTTCAGGCTGTGGAAGCCCGCGAGCGTGACGAACTGGAACTTGTAGCCCATGGCGCCGATCTCGCGCTGGAACTTCGCCGCGGCCTCGACACCCATCTTCCGCTGCCAGTTGAAGGATGGCGAGCAGTTGTAGGCGAGCATCTTGCCCGGGAATTCGCGATGAATGGCCTCGGCGAACTCGCGCGCATCGTCGAGGTCGGGGTCCGAGGTCTCCCACCACAGCAGGTCGGCATAGGGCGCGTAGGCGAGCGAACGCGCGATGGCGTATTGCTTGCCCACGCCCGGCTTGATGCGGAAGAAGCCTTCCGGCGTGCGGTCGCCGCTGATGAAGGGCCGGTCGCGCTCATCGACATCGGCGGTCAGGAGCTGCGCGGATTCCGCGTCCGTGCGGCACAGCAGCACCGTCGGCACGCCTTCCACATCGGCGGCGAGACGCGCGGCGTTCAACGTGCGGATGTGCTGGCTGATCGGCACCAGCACCTTGCCGCCCAGATGGCCACATTTCTTCTCGGAGGCGAGCTGGTCCTCGAAGTGCACGCCGGCGGCGCCCGCCTCGATCATCCCGCGCATCAGCTCATAGGCGTTGAGCGCGCCGCCGAAGCCGGCCTCGGCATCCGCGATGATCGGCGCCATGTAGTGCGTGCGGTCATCGGCCTTGCCGTCGAGCCGCTCCATGGTGGCGATCTGGTCGGCACGGCGCAGCGAGGCATTGATGCGCGACACCACCTTCGGCACGGAGTCCACCGGATAGAGCGACTGGTCGGGGTACATCTGCCCGGCGCTGTTGGCATCGGCGGCCACCTGCCAACCCGACAGGTAGATCGCCTTGAGGCCCGCCTTGACCTGCTGCAACGCCTGCATGCCCGTCAGCGCGCCCAGCGTGTTCACGAAGGGCTCGTTCTTCAGCAATTCCCACAGGCGGCGCGCGCCATTCTCGGCGAGCGTGTGCCTGACATGGAAGGAGCCGGCGATGCGGGCGACATCGGCTTCCGTGTAGTCACGGCGGATGCCGGCGAAGCGATTGGGATCCTGCGGCGGCAGGGAGCCGCCGGACCCGTCGGGCGCGAAACAGGGCATGATGGTCGGGCGCATTGGTGTTCCTCGGTCACATCGATATCGGCCGGTGCATCCGGCGTCCGTGAATAATTCACATTGCATCGCCGAGAATCACCAGCGATCTTGGCTGTATCGCCGCAAGAACGTGCAGATTTTCACATTCTTCACAGCGATTTTGTAAAGGATGTAAATTCATGGCGCGCCCTCTCATCGGCCGCACCATCCGCCGCCTGCGCCTGGAACGGGAGCTGACGCAGCAGGCGCTGGCCACGCGGCTGGGTATCTCCGCCAGCTATCTGAACCTGATCGAGCATGACCAGCGCGCCGTCACCGCATCCCTGCTGATCAAGCTGACCGAGACGCTCGGCGTCGAACTCGCCGCGCTGTCCGGCACCGCCGAGCGCCAGCTCGAATCCGGCCTGCGTGAGGTGCTGTCCGATCCGATGCTCGGCCTCGAGGAAGTGCCGGAGCAGGAGGTGACAACGCTCGCCGCCTCCGCGCCCAACGCGGCGCGCGCGGTGCTGGCGCTCTATCGCGCCTGGCGCGTGGCGCGCGAGGATTCCTCAGGCCTCGCCCTGCCCACCGGCACGCGCATCCTGCTGCCCACCGAGGAAGCGCGGGACTTCTTCCACGACCGCGCCAACCATTTTCCGGCGCTCGAGGCCGCGGCGGAGCGGATCGGCCAGGAGCTCGGCACGCGGCCGGCGGAGATGAACCATGCGATCGCCGAACGGCTCCGCCGCGGCCATGGCTTGGCCGTGCTGGTGGGGCCGCTGGACGGCGCGCTGCGCCGCCACGATGCGGCGGCGCGCGTGCTGCATCTGTCGGAGGCGCTGCCGCGCGAATCCCGCGGCTTCCAGATGGCCTTCACCCTGATGCTGCTGGAAGCGCGTGAGGCGATGGATGCGACCATGGCCGGGGCCGAGCCCTCGACGCCCGAAGCGGCGCAGCTCATCCGCATCGGCCTGCTGAACTACGCCGCCGCGGCGCTGCTGATGCCCTATGCGCCGTACCTCGCCGCGGCGCGCGAGATACGCCACGACATCGAAGCGCTGGCGGCCCGCTTCGGCGTCTCCTTCGAACAGGCGGCGCAGCGTCTGTCCACCCTGCAGCGCGACGGCGCGCGCGGCGTGCCCTTCTTCTTCCTGCGCGTCGATCCGGCGGGCAATGTGGGCAAGCGCTTTTCCGCCGCCGGCTTCCCCTTCGCGCGATTCGGCGGATCCTGCCCACGCTGGGTGGTGCATGAGGCCTTCGCGACGCCCGGGCGCATCCGCGTGCAGGTATCGCGGCTGCCGGATGGTGCGACCTTCCTGACCGTGGCGCAGACCATACAGGGACGCGCCGCGCATTGGGGCGAACCACCACCGGTGCATGTCGTCGCCATGGGCTGCGACATCACGCGGGCACCGGAGCTGGTCTACGCGGACGGCCTGGACCTGGAAGCAGCGGCCGTCGGGATCGGGCTGTCGTGCCGGCTGTGCGATCGCGGCGACTGCCGCAGCCGCGCCTTCCCACCGCTGGAACATCGCCTTGCCCTGGACCCTTCGGAAGAAAGCGCGGCGCCCTACCGGTTCGAGAAGCGATAACCGCCATTCGCACGGGAGAAAGTGCGAGCGCACACCGGCACAAGCCGCGCCGCCCATCAGGCAGAGTGCAGACGATCGATTGGCATCCTGGAGAAGGGACGTCCTCAAAGCCCCCATGCCAGGATTCCCCCGACATCGCGCAGGTCAAGCGATCGCGACCCGCACCAGGTTGACGCGTTAAGTATCTTCCTGGCTGTCCGCATGGTTCCGTTGTGGTCGAAGCCGGAGAGGCGCCGCCCCTCCGACCACCCCGCCGGGTTCCCATCGGCCTTGCTGCGCAACGTCGATGGAGCCCCCTGGCCAGAGTGTGGCCTGAACCGCCGGCATTTGGCGCCCGGCGCGACGTCCATGCCGATCGCTCGCAGCGTGCTTCGGGCGCAAGAGCGGGTCTCGGCATCATTCTGCCCGAGGCGCACAGTGCCAAGTGGAGGTTTGCAAAGGCCTTTCGGCCTTTGCTGGGGTGGCTTGGAGGGG
>JAYSDS010000196.1:6365-9569 GCA_041914265.1 Roseomonas sp. | reverse complement strand
CCTTGACCGACTTTCCCTACCTCCGATCGGTCAGAACTTCATGAGGCAGGTATGAGGGGCCACGGTCCCCTTTTCCCTGCGCGATCGCGGCTTCCATTCGAGGAACCGGAGGGGCTCTGTCCCTCCGGACCACCCCGCCGGGGTCCCATCGGCGATGTCGCCCAGCAGCGTCAGCGGGATCTCATGCTGACGTGAGGCACGGGGGCTGCCCTCCGCCCCGTATCCGGCGCCCTCACCGCTCCCCCGGGTCGATCTGCACCGAGGCCGTCATGCCCGCCGACAGCACCACGCCCTCGGGCACATGGTCGATATGGATGCGCACGGGGATGCGCTGCGCCAGCCGCACCCAGGTGAAGATCGGGTTGACCGTGGCGAGGCCCTGTTGGCTCGCCTGCGCATTCGGCACGGCAATGCCGCGCGCGATGCTGTCCACGCGCCCGCGCAGCGGCGCGTCATGGCTCATCAGCCGGATCGTCGCCTGGTCTCCCGTCCGGATCGCGGCGAGGCTGGTTTCCTGGAAATAGCCGTCGATCCAGAAGGAATCCGCGTCCACGAGCGCGATCCGCGTCTCCCCGACGCTCGCATAATCGCCGAGCCGCACCGCGAGGTTCGTCACCCAGCCCGTGACCGGCGCGCGGATCTCGGTCCGGGCGAGATCCGCGCGCGCCTGGTCGAGCCGCGCGCGCGCCTCCAGCACCTGGGCCTGCGCGGCGGCGGCCCGGGCGACGTAGGTCTGCTGCTCCTCGGGCGAGACCGCGAGGTCGGTCAGCCTCTGCCGGCGCTGCGCTTCGTGCTCGGCGTTGTCGGCATTGGCCGTCGCCTGCTGCAGTGCGGCCTCCGCCAGGCTCACCGCGATCCGATAATTGGTCGGGTCGATGACCATGATGAGGTCGCCCTGGCGCAGAAAGGCGTTGTCGGTCACGGGCAGGGTAACGATGCGGCCTGCCACCTCTGGCGCGATGGTGACGACATAGGCGCGCACCCTCGCATCCCGCGTCCAGGGCGTATCCATATAGGTCCGCCAGCCGGCCCAACCCGCCGCCACGGCGATCAGTACCGCCACCGTGGTGAACAGGACCCTCAGCACGGGGCGGCGCGGCGCCTGCGCGCTTTCCGCCGCGACGACGGAGTCCTCCGGCATCTCCGCATCACGGCCGGACATCGGACCCTCCCCATGCGGCCAGGAGCACGCAGGCCGACAGCAGGGTGACATAGACCGCGAAGACGAACAGCGCGGGATGCCAGACGTGGCGCAGCACATCGAAGCGCGACGCGACGTTGCGGAGCGCCACGGTCCCGACCCAGGCCGCCAGCATCATCGGCGCGATCGGCGCGACATAGACGCCGAAGAGGTTGATCTCCGCGAATCTCACCCTGTCGCTCCTTCGTCGAAATAGGCCGCATGCTCCGTCAGCGCCTCGGAGATCGCGAGGATGCCACCTCGGGCGCGGATGGCGCCTGCCGTCTCCGCCGGCGTCCCGCTCGCCCGGGCCAGGGCCTCGTCCAGCGCGGCAAGCCGCGTGACCGCCGCGCGGCCGCGCCCGGCCGCGATTTCGCCGAAGGCGGCATCGAGCGCCGCGGCGAGGCTGCGCTGCCCGATCCCGCTCCGCAGGCGCAGCATCTCCTCGCCGATGCCGAGCGTGACCAGCAGCCTTGCCCGCTGCAACGGATCGGCCGCTTCCGGCAATGCGGCCAGGCGGCTGTAGAGCAGCGCCTGCCAGCGCTGCGCCGTCCAGCGCCGCGGCGCGGCGGCCAGGCGGCGGAGATCGCGCCGGCTGAGCCGCAGGAGGCGATCGGCCTGCAGCGCCGGCGACAAGGGCGGCAGGATGCGGAAACCCAGCATCGCGATCCCGCTGCCGACGAACAGCGCGATGGCGTTGTTGCCGAAGGCGGCCATGTCGTAGGTCATCTCGTTCGTCGGCGAGAGGAAGGGCACGAAGCTGCCGACCATGCCAAGGGCGACGCTCGGTTGCCAGCCGCTCGCCAGCAAAGCCCCCGCCGGCACGAGGTACAGCGCCAGGACCAGCGCGAAGGCCGGAAATGTCGTGAGAGCGGGCAGCACGGCGAAGCTGATCGTCGCGGTGCCGATCACCGCCACGACATTGCCGAGCATGTAGCCGGCAGCGCCCGCATAGGCCTGGTCAGCGCGCGCCGCGAACAGGATCGCCACCACCGCCGCCCAGATCATCGCCACGGCGCCGCTCGGCCAGGCGGTGATGATCCAGAGAAGCTGGACGATGACGATCGTGGCCGTGGCGCGACCGGCATTGATCACCGCCGGCAACCAATCCGGCACCTGAAAACGCCAGGCGCCTCGGCCCACCGGGGATCGCGCATGGCCATCGGCAAGCAGTCGCAGCCCATTGAGCATATCCGCCAGGCCCGCGAGCATCCGACCCGCCTGATCGGCGAGCAGCCGGCCGGATGGCGCTTCTGCCGGAAGCGCCAGCAGCTTCAGCGCCGTCACTCGGGCCTCAGCGTCGAGCCGGACGGGATCGCGAAGCCAGCCCGCCGGCCGCCCGGCACTCGCCGCCGCCAGCAGGGCGGGCGGCAAGGCCGTGAGGACGGTCCCGGCCTCCGCCGCAACCCCGTCGTCGCGGCGCGACCCGAGCCGCACGGCCACGGCGCGCCAGCCCTCGAGGGCGGCGAACCCGCCGGCGATCGCGGCCTGCAGCGTCAGCGACCGGTTGCGCAGGGCGGCGGATTCGCCGATGGCCTGATCCACGGCGGGATCGAGCGCGATCACGCGGCGGAGGTATTCCCGCCGCAGCGGGCGCGTATCCGGCTGCGCCCGGCCTGCCTCCCTCAGCGTCCGCAGGAAGCCGGCGGCGATGTCCGCGATCAATCCGGCCACGTCCTCAGCCAGGCGGCGCCGCGCCCTGCCAAGATCGGTCGCCGCCAGGATGACGCCGGCGCAGGCGATGCCGAGACAGACCTCGGTCACCCGCATGACGGCGAGCATGAAGGCCTGCCCGTCGGGCCCGCCCGTCGCGCCGAGCTGGTCGCTGGCGATGACCGCGGTGGTGAGCGCCGCCAGCCCCGCCGCATAGGAGGCGAAGTTGCGCAGCAGCGTCGCCGCCATGGCGCAGGCGCCGCCCCATAGCGCGAGCAGGGCCAGGAAGGCGCCGCGGTCCTGCGGGAAGGCGGCCGTCATCGCCACCGCCACCACCGCGCCGACGACCGTGCCGATCATCCGGAACCAGC
>JAYSDS010000196.1:0-6355 GCA_041914265.1 Roseomonas sp. | reverse complement strand
GAGTCGGCGCGGGGGGGGGCCGCCCCCCCCCCGCCCCCCCGCCCCCCCCGCGCCGCCGCCCCTGCCCACCACCCGCACCCGGGCCCCGCGCCGGGACCCGCCGCCCCGCGGCTGGCAGACGATCGCCGCGCTGGTCCCGGCCCAGGCCGGAGCATCGAGTTGCAGCCAGAAGGCAAGATACAGGGCGAGCCCCACCGAGGCGCCGAGCCTCAGCCCGAAGAGCCATGCCGGCGCCGTCCCGCGCGCGAGGTCCAGGATGCGCCGCCCGGCCGGCCAGGCCGGTCGTCCCGCCGCCAACCGTGCCCCGGCGGCCTTCATGCCGGAGCGCCGGTCAGGACTGCGGAATCACGAGGGGCGGAAGCCTTCCGCCGCGCCCAATGCGGCGCCAGCAGCATCGCCTTGTCCTCCGCGGGATGACCCGGCACGCCACCCTCTCCCGCGGAAAGGGATCGCGCGTGCGGCCCGCCGCACTATGCCAGACCGCGCGCCCCGACCAACCCGGCAACGGATCGATGAGGCCACCATCCGGCACGTTGTCACCCGGGGGCGACGGATGGGCAGTGCCGCCCGCCTCTGGTCACGGCCCCGAACCGTTGACCTTCTCCAGGTTCTGCCGCCGTGCATTGGCTGCACGGCGAGGTCGAGCAGGACGAGGCTGGCTTCCTCGCCGATCAGGCACCGCCCCCTGGCAAGAGAATTTTGGGGAAAACAGGCGTCGGCAGCCCGTTCTCCCTCATGGAGTCCCGGCCCCGTCGATGCGATGCAACGCCGCCAGCCGGGAACGCAAGGTCCGCAGCGCCGCCTCCGCCCGCTCCAGATCAAGATCGTCGAACAGGCTGCGCGCCTGCTCGGCCAGGCTTCGTTCCTCCGGCGGCAGCGCGGCGACGATGCGATCGAGCCAGCCCTGGGCAGAGAAGCTGCCACGCGCGACGAGCGGCAGCGCGTCGGCGACCATCCGCTCGACCATCGACAGGTCGCCCGGCGGCTCGGCCTCCCTGGCCTGCGCCTGCAGTTCCTCCCGCACGGCGCCCAGCAGTTCGCCGAGCTGCTCCCCGAACGGCGGGACCATCGAGGTGGCAAGGACGAGATCCCCAAGATGCCCGGCGGTCTCGAGCCGCTCCGCGGTGCGGGACAGTGCCTCGGCCTGGAGGTAGCCGGCACAGCCCTTGACCGTATGGGCGAGGCTGCCGAGCGCATCGAGGTCGCAGGCGGCCAGCAGCTCCGTCGCCCGCTCCGGCCCATCGCCGAAGTCACGCAGGAAGCCAAGGAGGAGCTGGCGCGCCCGTGCCGGCCGCCCCTGCGCTGCCCGGCGCGTGAAGGCCGACATGTCGAAGCGGAAGGGCTCCTCCGCCGCGGCCTGCCGCTCCTCGCACGTTCTGGCCCGCGGCTCCGCCGCGCCGCCGATCACACCGGCCAGGGTGCGATAGAGCTCGGCATCGTCGATCGGCTTCGACAGGTGCGCGGTCATGCCGGCATCGATGCTGGCGTCGCGATCCTCGCGCCGCGCCTGCGCCGTCAGCGCGATCACGGGCAGGCCGGCGAGGCGCGGATCGCGGCGGATCGCCCGCACCGCCTCGAGCCCATCCATGCGCGGCATGCGGACATCCATCAGCACCACGTCGAAGGATTGCTGTTCCAGCCTGTCCAGCGCATCGATGCCGTCCACCGCCGTCGCCACCTGCATGCCGGCCGCGAGCAGGAACTCGCCGGCGACTTCGCGGTTGAGCACATTGTCGTCCACGACGAGGACGCGCCGCCCCGCCAGCGCGGCGATCTGCGGCCCGGCCTGCGGCGGATCGCGATAGGACGCGACGGATTGCTCCGGCTCGCGTCGCTCCAGGATCTCCGAGACGGTGTTGAACAGGGTCGATTCGGTGACCGGCTTGATCAGCAATCCCTGCAGATTGAGCTGCTCGACGCCGCGCAGCACCTCATCCCGGCCATAGGCGGTGACCATCAGCACCGCCGGCATCCGTTCGAGCTGCGCCTCGCCGCGGAGCTGCCGCGCGGTCTCGATGCCGTCCATCACCGGCATGCGCCAATCCATCAGCACGATGTCGTAGGGCCGGCCTTCCTCGGTCGCGGCCTTCAGCGCCGGCACGCAATCGAGGCCCGAGGCGAGCCCATCGGCCTCCATGCCGAAATCCCGCATCATGCCCAGCAGGATGTCGCGCGCGCTGGCATTGTCATCGACGATCAGTGCCCGGCGTCCGTGCAGGCGTCGCGGACGGCGCACCTCGTGCGGCTTCGGCCGCGCCTCGGCCTCGCCGACCGACACGGTGAAGAAGAAGGTGCTGCCGCGGCCCGGCGCGCTCTCCACCCAGATCTCGCCGCCCATCATGCCCACCAGCCGGCGGCAGATGGCCAGGCCAAGCCCGGTTCCCCCGAAGCGGCGCGCCGTGTCGATCCCCGCCTGCACGAAGGGCTGGAACAGGCCACGGATCTGCTCGCTGCTGAGCCCGATGCCGGTGTCGCGCACGGCGAAGCGCAGCATCAGCCGGCCATCGCGCGGCGGCGCGGTCTCGACCGAGACCACGACCTCCCCCCTCTCGGTGAACTTGACGGCGTTGCTCACCAGGTTGGTCAGCACCTGGCCGATGCGCAGCGGGTCCCCGCGCATCGCGCGGGGCACGTCGGGCGCCACGACATAGGCGATCTCGAGCCCCTTCTCCTCCGCTCGCAGCGCGGTGATGGCGGAAACCGAGTCCAGCATGCTCTCCAGGGTGAAGCGGGTATCCTCCAGCTCCATCCCGCCGGCCTCGATCTTCGAGAAGTCCAGGATGTCGTTGATGATGCCGAGCAGCGTCCTGGCCGCACCGTTCACCTTCTCCAGATAGTTGCGCTGCTTGGGCAGCAGCTCGGTCTGGAGCACCAGCCGCGTCATGCCGATCACGGTGTTCATCGGCGTGCGGATCTCGTGGCTCATCGCGGCGAGGAAGTCGCTCTTGGCCCGTTCGGCGCGCTCGGCTTCCTCCTTGGCCTGCCGCAGCATCGCCGCCGTCTCCTTCTCGGCGGTGATGTCGCGCATGATGCCGTCCCAGATGGTCAGCCCGCCCGCCATGCGCCGGGGCCGCGACCGGCAATGCATCCAGGTGCTGCGGCCGTCGCGCCGGCGGATGCGGAACTCATGGTCGAAGATGGTCCCGTCGCGCAAGGACGCGGCATAGGCCGCCTCGTAGCCGGGCCGGTCGCGCGGATCGATCGTGGCGAGGAAGACCTCGCGGTCGGCCACGATGTCCTCGGCCGGGACGCCGATCAGCCGCAGGACGCCGGCGCTGGCATAGGTGAGGCGGGCCGGGCCGTCCGGCGGCGCCTCGAGCCGATAGAGCGCACCACTCGGGAGGTTGTCGGCCAGCACGGCAAGACGGTCCTGGAGCTCCATGCGCTCGGTGACGTCCTGCACGGTGCCGCTCAGCCCGATGATGCGCCCGGAGGCGTCGCGCATCGCCTGGCCGCGCACTTCGGCGGGGAAATGGCCATCATCATCCGGAACCAGGTGCTCGACCATGACGGCATAGGGCGTGCCATGGCTGACGCAGCGCTCGAACGCGCTCTTCATCCGAGCCAGGCTGCCGGGGGAGAGCAACCGGCCAAGATCGTTGACGGTCAATGGCGGCCCCGATGGGTCCCAGCGATTGATCTCGTACATCATGTCCGAGCAGGAGAAGTGCCCGGTTTCCAGATCCACGGTCCAACTGCCGATCCGCGCGAGCCGTTCGGCGCGCTGCAGGGAATCGTGGCTCTGCTGCAACGCCTGCTCGATCGCCCGCCGCGTGGTGACGTCCTCGACGACCCCGACCCATTGGCCAGGCTCCACGCTCTGGTCCGCGATGGGCGCGCCGCGCGAGCGCAGCCAACGCCACGGCCCGTCCTCGGCGCGATGGCGGAACTCGACGTCGAGCGGTGCCTGGGTCGCGCGTGCGGCGGCCCAGGCGGCATCGACATGCGGGCGGTCCTCGGGATGGATCTCGCCCAATCCGCCATGCGGCCCCGCCACGCCGGCCTCGAGTGGCGCATCCGGCCCGAGCGACCAGAAGCCGACGGCACCGATGCCGGCGATCGTGCGGTAGCGCTGCTCGCTCTCGGCCAGTGACCGGGCGGCGTTGCGTTCGATCTCCGCGCTGCGCCGCAGGGCGGTCTCGGCCTCATCGAGGCTTTCCTGCAGGGCTTCGAACTCCGTCACCGCGAGCCGGCCCATCACGGCATTGCTGTGCCGGATCGGCGCCCCGCCGGCGGCGACGAGCTGCGCATGGCGCGTCAGTTCCACGAGGGCACGACGCAGCCGCCCCGCAACGAGCAGCGCGAGCGCCAGCGCCGCGAGGATGGTGAGCACGGAGGCGACGATCATCGTCAGGAGCGGCCTTACCCAACGATCCTGGAAGGCCGAATAGGGCTCGCCCACGACAGCGACCCACCCCGGCGTCCCCTCGATCCGCTGGAAGCCGAAGATGACCCTGGGCCCTTCCAGCGTGCGGGCTTCGAAGACACCCTCCGCCTTCCCGACGGCCTGCAGCACCGCCCAGTCCGGCACCATGCGGCCGAGGAAGGTCTCGGCGTCAATCGAGCGCGAGATGATCCGGCCCGTCCCGTCAGTTACGGCCATGACGACCGCCGGCTCCTCGTTCTGGCGGCCATCGCGGCCGGAACGCAGGGATTGGACCAGCAGGGGCGGGCTGACGAGCAGGGTGGTCACCGCTGTCCCCTGCTCGTTCCGGGGGCGCGGCACGGCTATCGCCAGCGTCGGAGCGCCATCCTCCCCCCGCAGCAGGTTGGAGACGGCGAAACGCTCCTGCGCCGCGCTCTCGGCGGCGAGCGCGCGCAATGGGTCGCTCGCGCCCGCCGCAGGGGCACCCGGCGGTACGAGATGCGTTCCGAACTGTCCCGAGAGCGGGCCCGCTTCCCCGGGCGGCAGGGCGATGGGGGCGTATTCCGCCAGCAGCCGCGCCGTGGCCTCCAACTCGCTGGTCACGGATTGCGCAACGACATGGGCGGTTTCGAGCAGGTTGCGGCTCGACGCATCGCGATAGGACAGGCCGGCCGAGAGGAGCGAGGCCGCGATCACGCCGAAGGCCGGCAGGAAAACCAGCAGGACCAATGCGATGAGCCAGACCCGCAAGGACAGCGCACGGGTCCCGCCCCTGCAGAGGCCTGGCGCCCGCGTCGCTCGATCGGGGATGGGGCGCAATTCAGACGGAACAACCAATGATTGTCTTCCGATCATCAATTACAACCAATTCGAGCATCAATCATCATCGATTTGGCAGGTCAAGCATTCCCGCACGCCCCGCTGCCGCAGTAGCGATCCGTTGCGAGCGGCCCTGGCGTGCGCACTGCAGCATAACCTAGCACGGCTGGTGGCGCTTCCGCCGGCGCCCGATGTGCGCAGCCCGCGCAGCGCTGGCTGGCTGCGCCGCAGCGAGCCGGTCGCGCGCGCATCACGCCGCCCCGGCTGCGCTCCGATTCGGTCCGCCCACGGAAGAAATACCGCTCGACGTCCTCTGCCGCATGTCGCCCGAAGGACGGCAGGTGCCGGCACGATACCGCGGCAGCGCCGTGCCGTGGGGTCGCCCGGCGGTCAGTCTTCCTCGAGCCGCGTGATATCCTCGTCCGACAGGCCGAAATGATGGCCGATCTCGTGGATCAGCACGTTGCGGACCAGGCGGAACAGATCCTCGCCAGTCTCGATCCATTCGAGCAGGATCGGTTCCCGGTAGAGCAGGATGCGGTCGGGTTCGCGTGGCACGTCGCCGCTGGACTTCAGCGTCAGCGGCACGCCCTGGTACAGGCCGGTCAGTTCCCAGGGGCTTTCGAGGCCCATCTCGCGCAGGGTCTCGTCATCGGGGATGTCCTCGACCAGGATGGCGGTGCCGCGGACCAGGTCGCGCAGCGGCTGGGGGATGGCGGCGAGCGCATGCTCGGCCATCTCTACCAGGTCGTCGAGGCCGGGCGGCGTCGTGAAGCGCATGGCGATCCATGCGCGGCCCACGGGTCGCACGTCAAGAGGAGGAGCCGATGGTCACCAAACTCGATCCGGCGGAGCGCGCGGCGCTGGCCCGCGACCTGCCGGGCTGGGCGCTCGTCGAGGGGCGGGACGCCATCACGCACGGCTTCCGCTTCGCCGATTTCAGCGAGGCCTGGGCCTTCATGTCCCGCGTCGCGCTGCTGGCGGAGAAGCATGACCACCATCCCGAATGGTCCAATGTCTGGAACCGGGTGGAGATCACGCTCAGCACGCATGACGCGGGCGGGCTGTCGGCCCGGGATGTGACCTTGGCCAAGGCGATCGACGCGATCGCCGGTTAGGTGTTTAGTCCCGGCATTTGGTGGTGCGGATTCTGGGTGAAGCGTTCGGGCT
>JAYSDS010000195.1:0-9612 GCA_041914265.1 Roseomonas sp. | reverse complement strand
GCATCCTGGCGGGTGGAGGCTCGGAGGAGGGCAGAGCCCTCCTTCGATCTTCATCAGCAGAAGGAGGCCAGTATTCGGGAAGGCCTTTGGAAACCGTCACTTGGCGCTGGGCGGGCAGGGCGGTTCACGGGGGGGCTGGCGGGGCTTTGGGCCCGGCGTCTGGTGTGGGGCTGTCAGGGGCTTGCGGCGTCCGGCCGGGAGTGGCCGGGGACGCGCCCGGTTCTGCGCCGTGACCTCCCGGCGCCTGCTCTTCGTCGCGCTGGCCCTGGCGATCACCGCGGGCCTGTTGCGGCTGCTGGTCGCGGTGCTCGCGCCCGGCGGCTGGACGCTGTGGGAGGGGCTGATCCTCCTCTGCTTCCTCGGCACGATTCCCTGGAGCGCGCTATCGGCTGCCAATGCGCTGGTCGGGCTGGCGATCCTGCTCTTCGCGCGGGATCCGGTCGCCGCGGTGCTGCCGCAGATCCGCGCCGCGCGGCCGCCTCAGGGCCGCACCGCCATCGCCCTCTGCATCCGCAACGAGGCGATGGCAGCCATCCTCCCGCCGCTCGCCCGCCTGATGGATGGGCTGCCGGCGGATCGCTTCGATCTCTGGGTTCTGTCCGACACGCCCGCCGGCCCGGCGGCGGAGGCCGAGGAAGCGGCTTTCCGGGCCTTCGCCGAACCCCGCCCCAACGCCCATTATCGCCGCCGTACGACGAATGAGGGTTTCAAGGCCGGCAATGTGATGGACTTCCTCGACCATCACGCCGAGGGGCTCGATCACTTCCTGTGCCTCGATGCGGATTCCGAGATGACGCCCGCCGCGGTGCTGCGCCTGGTCGCGATCCTCGAGGCCGATCCGAAACTCGCCATCGTCCAGCAACTCATCCACGGCCGGCCGGCGACCGCGGCCTTCCCGCGCCTGTTCCAGTTCGGCATGCGCCAGGGCATGCGGACATGGGCGACGGGGCAGGCGTGGTGGCAGGGGGATGAGGGCCCCTATTGGGGCCACAACGCCATCATCCGCATCGTGCCCTTCCGCGCGCATTGCCGGCTGGAAGCCCTGCCGGACGGGTCGCGCATCCTGTCCCATGACCAAGTGGAAGCGACGCGGCTGACCGCGGCCGGATGGAAGGTCCGCGTCCTGCCCGACGACACCGGCAGCGCCGAGGGCAACCCTCCGACCTTCGGCGACTTCGTCACACGGGACCTGCGCTGGGCGGGGGGCAACATGCAGTACCTCGCGCTCCTGCGCCTGCCGGGGCAGACGCTCATGGCGCGCTGGCAACTCGTGCAGGCGATGCTGCTGTTCCTCGGCGCGCCGCTGTGGTGTGCGATCCTGATGCTTGCCGCGGTGAACGCGTTGACCGGCGGAGGTGCGGCGACACCGACGGGCTGGCTGATCCTGCTGATGGCCGCGACCTGGCTCTGCCACTACGCGCCGAAACTTGCCGGCTATTGCGAGATGCTGGTCAAGCGAGACCTAGCGGAACGCTATGGCGGCCGCGCCGACGTGCTGCGCAGCGCGGCGGCCGAGATCGTTTTCACCATCCTGATGGAACCGGCCCGGCTGATGGCGCAATCGCTGTTCCTGCTCGCTTTGCCCTTCGGGTTGAAGGTGGGCTGGGCCCCGCAGAACCGGGCCGATCGCGGGGTTTCCTGGGCCGACGCGTCGCGGCAGTTCTGGCCGCCGACCCTCGCTGGGCTGGCGCTGACGGTGGCCTTCGCAGCGGCCTCGCCGCTGGCGCTGATTCTCGCCCTGCCGGTGCTGGTCTCCCTGCTGCTGGCCATTCCCTTCGCGGTCGTCACGGCGGATGCGGGATTCTCCGCCTGGCTGCGCGACGAAGAAATTTGCGCGCTTCCGGAGGAAATCCCCGGCCGGATGCCTTAAATTCCGGGCCATGCTCCATCTGCGACGGGCGCTGCGCGCGCCGCTTCTGCTGCTCGCTTTCCTCTGGGTGGTGCTGGAGGAGACGATCTGGCGTTGGGCCACCTGGCTCGGCGGGCAGATCGCGCGACTGCCCATCTTCGCGGCGCTCGAGCGGCTGGTGCTGCGGCTCGATCCGCATATCGTGCTGCTGCTGTTCCTGATTCCGTTGCTGGGGCTGATCCCGCTGAAATTCGCGGCGGTCTGGCTCATCGGCGGCGGCCATCCGATCAAGGGGGTCATGCTGCTGATTGGAGCGAAGGTCCTCGGCACGGCCGTCTCGGCGCATCTCTATGCGGTGGCCGAGCCGAAGCTGATGCAAATCCCGCTCTTCGCGCGGGGCCGTAACATCGTGGTTGCGCTTCTGGCCCGCGCGCATGCCTATCTCGATGCCTCCCCGACCTGCCAGGCGGCGCGACGCGCGGTGCGGCGGGTGAAGATGATGGGCCGTGTGATGGTGGCCCGTGCGCGGGTGATGCTGCTCGGCAATGGTCCTGGCCTGGTCGAGCGTGTGCGCATGGTACGCGCGCATTGGCGCCGCCGGGCATGAGCGCACGGCTACGGTTCTACGCCGCGATATCGTTGGACGGGTGCCTGGCCGATGACGCGGGCGAGGTCGGCTGGCTCGCCCCTTTCGAGGCCGAGGACTACGGCATGGAGGCATTCCTGGCCGGTATCAGCACGGTCCTGACGGGGCGTGCGACCTATGACCAGGCGCGCAGCTTCGGGGCTTGGCCCTATGCCGGCAAGCGAGTGGTGGTGCTGACGCATCGCCCGCTGGATGCGGATGCCCCCGCCGGCGTGGAAGCGGCATCCGGTGCGCTCGATGCGCTCGTCGCGCGGCTGCGGGCGGAAACGACGGCGGGCGATGTCTGGCTGCTCGGCGGGGCAGCCGTGGCGCAGGCGGCCTTGGCGCAGGGGCTGGTGGATTCGCTTGAACTTTTCGTCATTCCGCGGACGCTCGGCGCCGGCATCCGGCTGTTCGGTGCCGATGGACCCGGCCAATCGTGGCGCCTGGCCGCGGCGCGCCCCTTTCCCAACGGCGTGGTCGGCCTGGAATATCACCGCGCCTGACCGCGAGTGGATCGCCCCGGCGGATCATGCGAGGCTTTCCCCAAACACAAGGGAAGCGTCGTCATGTCGAGCCACGCCACAAGGGTCGATGCGGTCATCGTGGGCGCCGGATTTGCCGGCCTCTACATGCTGCACAGGCTGCGGGGCCTCGGCCTGTCGGCGCTGGTGCTCGAAGCGGGCGCCGATGTGGGCGGCACCTGGTACTGGAACCGCTATCCCGGCGCGCGCTGCGACGTGGAGAGCATGCAGTATTCCTATGCCTTCGACGAGGCGCTGCAGCAGGAATGGCGCTGGTCCGAACGCTATGCGACGCAGCCCGAGATCCTTCGCTATGCCAACCATGTCGCCGACCGCTTCGACCTGCGGCGCGACATCCGCTTCGATGCCCGCGTCACCGCGGCGCGCTTCGACGAGGCGGCGGGCCTGTGGCACCTCACCCTGAAGGATGGCGGCAGCGTCACCGCGCGCTTCTGCATCATGGCGACGGGCTGCCTGTCCAGCGCGAAGCGGCCCGAGATCCCGGGCCTCGATGACTTTGGCGGCCCGGCCTACCACACCGGGAACTGGCCGCATGAAACGGTGGACTTCAGCGGCCTGCGCGTCGGCGTGATCGGCACGGGCTCCTCCGCGATCCAGTCGATTCCGGTGATCGCCCAACAGGCCGCGCAGGTGACCGTCTTCCAACGCACGCCGAACTTCTCCGTCCCGGCGCATAACCGCCCGATCGACGAGGCCTACGAACGATCCTGGAAGGACGACTATGCCGCGCGGCGGCAGCATGCGCGCATGCTGCGCACAGGGATCGACTATCCGCTGAACCCGCTGTCGGCGCTGGAGGTCAGCGACGAGGAGCGCGAGCGCCAATACGAGACATGCTGGGCCGCCGGGGGCACCGCCTTCATGGCCGCCTTTTCCGACCTGCTGCGCGACGAGGCCGCGAACGCCACCGCGCGCGGCTTCGTCCATCGCCAGATCCGCCGCATCGTGAAGGACCCGGAGACGGCGGAACGGCTCTGCCCCACCGGCCACCCGATCGGCACCAAGCGCATCTGCGTCGATACGGATTACTACGCGACCTACAACCGCCCGAATGTCCGCCTGGTCGATTTGCGCGCCACGCCCATCGAGCGGATCACCGCAGGCGGCCTGCGCAGCATCGGGGAAGATTTCACCTTCGACGCGCTGGTGCTCGCGACCGGCTTCGACGCGATGACGGGCGCGCTGCTCGCCATCGACATCGCCGGGCGCGATGGCGTTGCGCTGCGCGAGGCCTGGGCGGACGGGCCGGTCTCCTATCTCGGCCTGATGGTCGCGGGCTTTCCGAATCTCTTCACCGTCACGGGCCCCGGCAGCCCCTCGGTGCTGAGCAACATGATGGTGTCCATCGAACAGCATGTGGACTGGATCACGGATGCCATCGCCGCGATGCGCGCGCGCGGCGCGACGACCATCGAACCCGTGCCGGAGGCCCAGGACGACTGGGTGCGCCATGTCGCGGAGGTCGGGGCGTCCACGCTCTATCCCCGGGCCAATTCCTGGTACATGGGCGTGAACGTGCCCGGCAAGCCACAGGTCTTCATGCCCTATGTCGGCGGCGTCGGGACCTATCGCGAGATCTGCGACGACATCGCCGCGCGCGGCTATGCGGGCTTCCGCCTGGTCACCGCGCCGCGGGCCGCCGCGGCGGAGTGACGGAGAGACCATGCCCCTCGATCCCGGCGCGCAGAGCGTCCTTGACCTGATCCGCGACAGCGGCCGCCCGGCCCTGCACACGCTGACGCCCGGCGAGGCGCGCGAGGTCTCCATCGCCGCCGCCCCCGTGCTGCAGCCCGATCCGCAGGATGTCGCGGCGGTCGAGGACCTGACCTGCCCCGGCCCCGGCGGGCCGATCGCGCTGCGATGCTATCGCGGCCTCGGCACCGATCCCGGTGCCGTGCTGCCTTGCCTCGTCTTCATCCATGGCGGCGGCTGGGTGATCGGCACCCTCGGCACCTATGACCAGGTCTGCCGCAGCCTCGCGAATTATCTCGGCGCCTGCGTGATCTCGGTGGATTACCGGTTGGCGCCGGAGCATCGCTTCCCGGCCGCGGTCGAGGATTGCGCGGCCGCGCTGAGCTTCATCGCCACCGAAGCCGCCGCGCTGCGCATCGACCCCACCCGCATCGCGGTGGGCGGGGACAGTGCCGGGGGGAATCTTTCCGCGGTCATGGCGCTGATGGGCCGGGATGGGGCGGTGCCGGCGCCGGGTTTCCAGATGCTGCTCTATCCGGTGACGGACCTCGCGGCGGAGGCACGGTCCTATGATCGCTGCATCGACCGCTATCCGCTGACCGCGACGACGATGCGCTGGTTCATCGACCACTACATGCCGGACGCGGCGGAGCGCATCGACTGGCGCGCCTCCCCGCTGCGCACCGCCTCACTGGTCGGCGTTGCGCCCGCCTTCGTCATGACCTGCGGGCATGATCCGCTGTGCGACGAGGGTGTGGCCTATGCGAAGCGCCTCGATGCGGAGGGCGTGACCGTCACGCATCTGCATGTCGCGGACCAGATGCATGCCTATCTCACGATGGGCCGATACATCCCGACCTCGGACCTGACCTTGCGGCAGGCGGCGCTGGCGCTGCGGGCCCATTGGCGCCTGGCGTGACGCACCGCGCCCTTCTCCCGCACCTGAAAGCCGCTGCGCCTTTCAGGTGATGCGATCGAGTTCCTTCTCGTCCAGCGCCCCCGGCACCAGCGTCATCGGCACCGTCAGCCGGCTGGCGTAGCGCCCCGTCAGCGCGGTGATCAGGGGCCCCGGCCCACCACCGCCCGGCGCCATGGCGAGCACCAGGATCGAGATGCGCGGATCTTCCTCGAGCAGCTTCACCAACTCGTCGCGCGCCTCGCCCTCCCGGATGATCAGGATGGGGAAGCCGCCGGTGATCTCGTTCACCTCGGCGGCGAGGGCCGAAAGCATCTTCTCCGCTTCCTCCCGCCGTTCTTCCTGCATCATCACGCCGACGCCGGCCCATTCCACCAGGCCGACGGGTTCGATCACCCGCAGCAGGGCGACGCGGCCGCCGCCCTTGCGGGCGCGCAGGCAGGCATAGCGCATGGCGACGGCCCGTTCGGGGCTGTCATCCACCACCACCAGGAAGATGCGGTCGCGCTTGGCGGCGGTGGCGGCGGCGGCGGCTTCCTCGGATCCGGGCATGGAAGACCCTCAGTTACGGCGGAAGACGATACTTCCGAACCAGCCCGCCGCGGCGGCCAGCAGGATGCAGGCGACACCATAGACCACCGGGTCGGCGCGCGCGACCCAGGCGATGGAGGCGGCCGTGCCCACCCGGTCCACGCGCAGGAACAGCGCCTGGCGGGCGATGATGCGCTGTTCGCGCACCAGCAGCACCTCGATGCGGTAGTCGCCGGTCTGCACCGTGTCGGGGAAGGAGACGCGCGCGCTGAACAGCCGTCCGCCCGCGATCACCACCGGGTTGGCGTATTCCTGCCAGCGCCCGTCTTCCTGCTTGAGGTCGAGCAGCGCGGCCCGGAAGGCCGGCGCCTGGCTGCCGGCCGCTGTCAGCGGCAGCGAATCGAGGCCGAGCCGGGCGCTGCGCCGCACATCCTCGGGCAGGATCTGCCAGACCGGCCGGCTGGCGGAGATCGCGTAGAAGCCCGGGACCTGGCGGAAGATGGTGGAGGGCCCGTTCAGCCAGAAGCCGAGCACGTTCACCTTCCGCCGCACCACGGTGGGCTGCGGCGGGCCCCAGGCGACGACGATGACGTCCTCGCCGCTCTCGGCTCCGATGAGCCGCTCCGTGGCGCCGAACACCATGACGGAGGATCCGGTGAAGCCGGTGGTGATTTCGACCCGGTCGGTGGAGATATCGGCCGTGAGCTGCGGCGTGCTGGCCGGCCCGGTCTGCGCATGCGCGGCCCCGGCCAGCATCGCCAGCAGGAGCAGTGCCCGCATCGCCGCGCGGATCATGGGACGGGCCCGATGGTGAAGAGGTTGTCCGGCGCCCGCACCAGATCATAGAGCAGGCCGAGCGCCACCGAGAGCACCAGCAGCCCGAGCAGCGCCCGCGTCTCCTCGCCGCGCAGCTTCGTGCCCATGGAGGCGCCGAACTGCGCCCCCGCCACGCCGCCGGCCAGCAGCAGCAGGGTCAGCACGATGTCCACGCTGCCCACCTGGACGGCCTGCAGGAAGGTGACGTTCGCCGCCACGAAGACCACCTGGAACAGGGAGGTCCCGATGACGACCGAGGTCGGCATGCCCAGCAGGTAGATCATCGCCGGCACCAGCATGAAGCCGCCGCCCACGCCCATCACGGCCGAGAGGATGCCGATCCCGAAGCCCACCAGCAGCGGGGGCACGATGGAGATGTAGAGGCGCGACTTGCGGAAGCGCATCTTGAAGGGGAGGCCGTGAAGCCAGGTGTGTTCATGCGCCTTGGCGGCGGCGACGCCAGTGCGCCGGCGGCGCAGGATGGCGCGCGCGCTTTCCCGCACCATCAGCATGCCCACCGTGCCCAGGATCACGACGTAGAAGATCGCGACGGCCAGATCGACCTGGCCGAGTCGGCGCAACAGGGCGAAGAGCTGCACGCCGAGCGCCGATCCGACGAAGCCGCCGGCCAGTAGCACCGTACCCATGCGCGCATCGACATTGCCTCGCCGCCATTGGGCGATGAGGCCGGAGACCGATGCGCCGATGGTCTGGTTGGCGCCGGACGCCACCGCCACCGGGGCGGGAATCCCGATCAGGATCAGCAGCGGGGTCAGCAGGAAACCGCCCCCGACGCCGAACAGGCCCGAGAGCCAGCCCACGCCAAAGCCGATGCCCAGCAGCAGCAGGGCATCCACACTCATCTCGGCGATGGGCAGGTAGACCTGCATCGCACCTTGGTCCCGGTTACGAGAAATCTTCGGACAGACCGGGTTTGAACCGGACTGCCCCAAGCGACAAGGGACAATCGGCACGAGACGCGGCAGGATTGCGGCAGCCGACCGAGACGAGGCCACGACATGATGTTCCCCCGCCGCTTCCTGCTGGGTGCCGCCCTCGCCCTGCCCGCGTTGCGCGCCGCCCCCGCCCAGGCGGCGCATCGGGTCCGCCTGGTGCATGTGAACGATTTCCACTCCCGGCACGAACCGGTGGCGCGGCCGACCGGCGCGGCCTGCCGGGCGAACGATGCCTGCCTGGGCGGTTCGGCGCGGCTCGCGGGTGCCATCGCCGCGGCGAAGGCGGAGGCGGAAGCCGCCGGCCGCGGCGTCGTCGCCATCGATGCGGGCGACGAGTTCATGGGCAGCCTGTTCTACACCCAGCATCGCGGGGCGGCGGAGCTCGCGGTGATGAAGGCCTGGGGTTGCGAGGCCATGACCCTCGGCAACCACGAATTCGACAATGGCGCGGCGAACCTGGCGCGCTTCGTCGACGGGGCGAACTTCCCGATCCTCGCGGCCAATATCGATACGACCCGCGAACCGGAGCTGCACGGCAAGCTGCGGGCCTGGTGGCAGACGACCAGGGGAGAGGCGCGCATTGCCTTCATCGGGGTGACGACGCCCGAGACGCCGCTGCTCTCCTCCCCCGGGCGGAACCTGCGCTTCACCGACCCGGCCGAGGCCGCGACGCGCGCCATCGCCGAGATCCGCGCGAACGGCCCGGCGACGATCGTCCTGCTCTCGCATCTCGGCTACGAGGCCGATCGGCAGATCGCGGCGCAGGTGCCGGGGCTGGACGTCATCGTCGGCGGGCATTCGCATACGCTGCTCGCCAGCAACGAGCCCGATGCCGAAGGTCCGTCTCCGGTCCTCGTGGAAGGCCGCGACCGCAGCGTGCGCATCGTGCAGACCGGGGCCTATGGGCGCTTCCTGGGCATGCTCGACCTCGACCTGGCGGGGGATGGCAAGGTTGCCTCGACGGGCGGTGCCTGCGCGCCGATCGGCGCCGCCTTCCCCGAGGATGCCCGCGTCGCCGCCATGGTGGCGGAATTCGCCCGGCCGCTCGGTGAGACCCGTCGCCGCGTGATCGGCTCCCTGCCCGATGCGATGGGCAATGCCGAATGCCGGCGCGGCGAATGCCTGTTGGGCAATCTGGTCGCCGAGTCGATCCTGGCCCGGGCCCCGGGTGCGGAGATCGCGATCACCAATGGCGGCGGCCTGCGCGCCGGCCTGCCGGGAGGCTCCATCACCTATGGCGATGTGCTGACCACGCTGCCCTTCGGCAACACCGTCGCCACCATGGGGCTGCGTGGGGCCGATGTGATCGGCGCGCTGGAGAACGGTCTCTCCCAGGGCGCCGGGACGGCGGGGCGCTTTCCCCAAGTGGCCGGGATCCGTTTCGCCTGGGACCCGGACGCACCGGCCGGCAGCCGCGTGCGCGGCGTCGAGGTGGCGCAGGGCAACAGCTTCGTGCCGCTCGATCCAGGCCGCGTGTATCGCGTCGCGACCAATGACTTCATGCGCCGTGGCGGGGATGGCTACGCCATGTTCCGCGACCGCGCGCTGGACCCCTACGACGGCGGCGTGCTGGTGGAGGAGGCGGTGGCGGAGGTCATCGCCTCGGGGCGGGGGGCAGCGATCCGGGCGGATGGGCGGATCGCGACGCGCTGAGGGGGTGGCGGCGTTGTGGCGCTGACGGG
>JAYSDS010000194.1:0-9701 GCA_041914265.1 Roseomonas sp. | reverse complement strand
GTTCACCTCCAAAGCTCTAGACGTTTGTTTTTGCGAGCATCTTCACCTGTCCGGAGGAGTTCATCCGCACAGGATCTGCTCTAACACGCCCGCTCATGCCGCCACGCCCTGCCGCATCTGCAAAGCTCCGCGGTGTCAGCCGGACAGATCGACCGCGAGATGGAACAGGCAGTCCCCTCGCTTGCATCGCGCCGGGATGCGCTTGCACATGACGATGCCGGTGGCCTTGAAAGCGATCTCGACCGGCGGCAGCCAGGGGGTCTCGGGGAAGTGAATGCGCGCGGCGGGCGTGCCGGGCGCGACGCTGTCGCCCAGCTCAACCAACGGTTCGAAGACGCCGTTTTCCGGCGCATAGAGGTACATCTCGGGGCCGCGCACATCGAGGAAGCGGGTTGGCACGGGCGGTTCGACCCAATGTTCCCGCCCGAGGATGCCGAGATGGACCAGCAAGTTGCGCAGGCCCCGCTCCGCGATGGCGAGGCCTGACGCATTCACCGCGCCGGCGCCGCCGAGTTCCGTCCCGAGCGCGATCGCGCCGCGCCGTTCCGCGCCCGCCCCGAGCGTCTGGTCCGCCCCCTGACCCTGCTGCCTGCCGCCCTGGATGTAGGTGAAGGGCGCGCCGAAGGCGCGCAACGCGGCGAGCTGCTTCTGGTACAGCGCCGGGTCGTCCGATTGCTTGGCGAGCGCCGTCGGAATGTAGTTCAGCGACGACCCGCCCGAATGCAGGTCGATGACGAGGTCGGCGAGGGGGATGAGCTCGCTGTCGATGAAATGCGCGATCTGTCGCGTGACGGTGCCGTCCGCATCGCCGGGGAAGACGCGGTTCATGTTCACGTCGTCGATCGGTGAGACGCGGCGGCCGGCCAGCGCGGCGGGGAAATTCGCCATCGGCAGCAGGATGACGCGCCCGCGGATCATGGACGGTTCCAGCCACTTGATCAGGTTGGTGACGGCGATCTGCCCTTCGTATTCGTCGCCGTGATTGCCCGAGGAGAAGAAGGCGGTCGGCCCCTCGCCGTTCTTCACCACCACGATCGGGATGGGAATGAAGCCATAGGCGCTGTCATGGGTGGAATGGAACAGGCGGATGAAGCCGGTCTGCTTCCCGTCCTTGGTGAAATCGACCTCGGGGACGAGGCGGGACTTGGCCATGGCGTTCCTCAATTGGTCAGGTGGCAGGCGACCTGGTGGCCGACGCCGGCGTCGCGCAGTTCGGGCGCGCGTTCGCGGCAAACGGGCATGACATGCGGGCAGCGCGTGTGGAATCGGCAGCCCGACGGCGGATTCAGCGCGGAGGGAATGTCCCCCGCGATGCGTTGCCGCTTGCCGCGCGAACGCTGCGAGGGATGCTGCGCCGGCACCGCGCCGATCAGCGCCTGGGTGTAGGGATGCAGCGGCGCGGCGTAGATCGTCTTCTTCTCCGCGACCTCCACCACCTTGCCCAGGTACATCACCGCGACGCGGTCGGAGATATGCCGCACGACCGAAAGATCATGCGCGATGAACAGGTAGGTCAGCCCCATTTCCCGCTGCAGGTCCTGCAGCAGGTTCACGATCTGCGCCTGCACGGAGACGTCGAGCGCCGAGACCGCCTCGTCGCAGACGATCAGGCGCGGATGCAGGATCAGTGCGCGGGCGATGCCGATGCGTTGGCGCTGGCCGCCGGAGAATTCATGCGGGAAGCGATCGAGCGCACGAGCCGGCAGGCCGACCTTCTCCAGCATCGCCGTGACCCTGGCGCGCGTCTCCGCGCCGGCGCGCGCGCCGTGGATCAGCAGCGGCTCGGCGATGATGTCTTCGACCGACATGCGCGGGTTCAGCGCGCCATAGGGGTCCTGGAAGATGATCTGCATGGAACGGCGGAAGCCGCGCATCTCCATCCGGCCGATGCGCGTGATCTCGTTGCCGTCGAAGGTGATCCCGCCGGAGGTCGGTTCGATCAGCCGCAGCAGCAGGCGGCCGAGCGTGGACTTGCCGCAGCCGGATTCGCCCACGAGGCCCAGCGTCTCCCCGGCATTGATGGCCAGCGAAACCTCGTCCACCGCCTTCAGCAGCGCCGCCTTGCGCAGGCCGAAGAAGCCGCCGCCGCCGACCTCGAAATGCTTGGACAGCGCGGCCGCCTCGATCAGCGGGGCGGTCATGCGAATTCCCTCGCGCGGAAGCAGGCGGCGGTATGGGCGGGTTCGAGCGCTTCCAGGGACGGGATGGACGCCGAGCACGAGGGCAGCGCATGGGCGCAGCGCGGCCCGAAGCGGCAGCCGGGCGGACGGCGGGACGGTTCGGGCAGCGTGCCGGGAATGGCGACCAGGCGCGGCCTGTCCTCGGTCAGCGACGGCACGCATTCCAACAGCCCGCGCGTATAGGGATGCAGCGGGTGGTCGAAGACCGTGCCGACCGGCGCTTCCTCGATGACGCGGCCGGCATACATCACCATCACGCGGTCCGCTGTCTCCGCGATCACGCCCATGTTGTGGGTGATGATCATGATGGCCATGCCGAATTCGTCGCGCAGGTCCATCAGCAGGTCGAGGATCTGCGCCTGGATCGTGACATCGAGCGCGGTGGTGGGTTCATCCGCGATCAGCAGCTTCGGATTGCAGGCGAGCGCCATCGCGATCATCACGCGCTGCCGCTGCCCGCCCGACATCTGGTGGGGATAGTCGTCGAGGCGCTTCGAGGCGGACGGGATGCCGACCTTGTCCAGCATGCCGATGGCGCGCTTGCGCAAATCGGCCTGCGACAGGCGTTCATGCGCCGCGATCGTCTCCATGATCTGGTCGCCGATGGAGAAGACCGGGTTCAGCGAGGTCATCGGCTCCTGGAAGATCATCGAGATCCCGGGGCCGCGGATGCGCTGCATCTCGCGGTCGGACATCCCGGTCAGGCGCCGGCCGTTGAATGTCACCTCGCCGGCGGCGATGCGCGCCGGAGGGGAGGGCAGCAGCCCCATGATGGTCAGCGCGGTGACCGACTTGCCGGAGCCGGATTCGCCAACGATGCCGAGGATCTCGCCTTCCTTCAGCGAGAAGGAGACATCCTCGATGGCGTTCACCTCGCCGCGCCCGGTCATGAAGGCGGTGGTGAGGCCGCGCACGTCCAGAAGGGTCACTGCTGGATCCTGAGCCGGGGGTCGAGCACGTCGCGCAGCCCGTCGCCGAGAAGGTTGAGTCCCATCACCGTGATCATCAGCATCACGCCGGGGATGGTGATGATCCAGGGCGCCTCCCGCAGGAAGTCGCGCCCTTCGGCCATGATGTTCCCCCAGGTCGGCGTTGGCGGCACCGCGCCGACGCCGAGGAAGGACAGCGTGGCTTCCGACAGCACCGCATAGGCGAACAGGAAGGAGAGCTGCACGATCATCGGCGCCATGGCGTTGGGCAGGATGTGCCGGCGCAGGATGCGCCAATGCCCCGCGCCGGCGGCGACCGCGGCCTGCACATACTCCATCTCCCGCAGCACGATCACCGAGGACCGGACGATGCGCGCCGTGCGTGGGATGTAGACGATGGACAGGGCCAGGATGACATTCAGCGTGGACGGCCCCAGCACGGCGGTCACGGCGATGGCGAGCAGGATCGCCGGGAAGGCCATCAGCGCATCGTTCACCCGCATCAGCGCGTTGTCGAGCTTGCGGAAATACCCCGCCGCCGCGCCGATCAGCGTGCCGAACACCGCATTCAGCGCGACGACCGACGCGCCGATGATCATCGAGAGCTGCGCACCCCACACCACGCGTGACCACAGCGAACGCCCGAAATTGTCGGTCCCGAACACCCAGGTCTCGCTGGGCGGCAGGAACTTGTTGCGCATCGACAGCCGCTGCGGGTCGATATCCGTGATCCAGGGTGCGGCGACGCCGATCACCGCCACGACCCCGAACAGCAGCAGGCCGGTGACGAACAGCTTGTGATGGAACAGCCGGCGCAGCGCGACGCGCGCGGGGTGCTCGCGCTTCAGCGCGATGCCCTCCGCGTCGTCGCTACTCATAGCGCACCCGCGGGTCGAGCACGGCGTAGAGAACATCGACCGTGATGTTCACCAGCACCAGGAAGGTCGTCACCAGCAGCAGCCCCCCCTGCACCATCGGATAGTCGCGGTTCAGCACCGCCTGGGTCAGCAACTGCCCCATGCCGGGGATGGAGAACAGCGCCTCGGTCACCACCGCGCCGGACAGCAACAGGGAGATGATGATGCCGACCACCGTGACGATCGGGATCAGCGCATTGGACAGCGCGTGCTTCAACACCACCTTGCTCCGCGACAGCCCCTTGGCCCGCGCCGTGCGGATGTAGTCCTGGCGCAGCACTTCGAGCATCGAGGAGCGCGTGATGCGCGCGAGCAGCCCCGCCTGGAGCAGCGCCAGCGAGAAGGCCGGCATGGCGAGGCTTGTCAACCAGCCGAGGGGATCGGTGCTGAAGGGCACGTATCCGCCGCTCGGCAGCCAGCCGAGATGCACGGCGAACAGGATGATCATCAGCAGGCCGAGGAAGAAGTTCGGCACGCTGATCCCGATCATCGCGAACATCATCGCCGCCTGGTCCACCCAGGAATTCTGCCGCAGTGCCGCGATGATGCCGCTCGCGATGCCGATCAGCAGGGTGAAGACCAGGGCATAGAGCGACAGCCCGATCGTCACCGGCAGGCGTTCCATGGTCGCGGCGAAGACGCCGGTGCCGAGCAGCAGCGAGCGCCCGAGATTCCCTTGCGCCAGCCCGCGATAATAATCCACCAGTTGCAGGTAGAGCGGCTGATCGAGCCCGAGGTCGCGCCGGAGCTGCTCGATCTGCGCCGGCGTCGCGGACACCCCGGCGATGGCCGCCGCCGGGTCGCCGGGGATCAGCCGCATCAGCCCGAAGGTGATGAGGCTGACGATGAGCAGGACCGGGATCGCGCTGAGGACGCGTCCGATCGCCAGTCGGGCCACGCGACTACCGCTGGATCCACACGTTGGAGAATCGCGGGATGCGGAAGGGCACGAAGCCCTGCACGTTGGACCGCACCGCCTGCACCTTGGTCAGTGAACCGAAGGGCAGGGCATAGACCCGTTCAAGAACCATCCGCTGCATGTTTGCATAGGCCGCCTGGCGCGCTTCGGCGGAACGCTCGTTGTTCATCGCATTCCACAGGGCCAGCACCTCCGGGTCGTCGCGCTCGTCGCGCGGTCGATAGGCGGCGTTGGGGCTGACCAGGAATTGCATCGTTGCCAGCGCGCCAAGCGCGGGCTGCGTGCCCCAGCCGGTATGGAAGAAGTGCCACTCGTCGCTGTTCACCCGCTGCGACATCTGCACGGAGGTGGGCCAATCCACCACGCGCAGATTGGCGTTGATGCCCACCGCGCGAAGCTGCTGCTGCATGACCAGGGCTGCGTTGTACATCGGCGGATAGTCGCGATTGGTCAGGAGAATAATGGGCTCGTTGCGATAGCCGGATTCGCGGAGCAGGGCGCGGGCACGCGCCTGATCGTTGATGTTGTACGTCTCCTTGCCCGCATCGGTGTAGGAAGGCCGGCCAGGAAACTGGAAGCCGATGTTCAGGCGATAGTTCCCATCCGTCGCCGCATCCATGATGTCTTCCATGCCGAGCGCGGCCTGCACCGCGCGGCGGAAGGCGAGGTTGTTGGTCGGCGGGATGGCCGTATTGGGCAGCGCGATCTGGATCCACCAATTCTCCAGCGGCAGGATCGTGATGGCGCTGTTGCGGCGCAGGCTGTCGAGCGAACGCGTCGGCACGTCCTCGACCGCCTGCAGGGCGCCGGTCTCAAGGCCGGCAACGCGCGCGGAAGCCTCCGTCACGATGCGGAAGGTGACGGTGTCCACGCAGGCCACGCGATACCCGCCGAAGCCGCTGCGCTGCTGAAAGGCCGTATTGGGCTGGTATGCGTCGAAGCGGCCCAGCCGCGCATGGCTGCCCGGGACGAACTCCAGCAGGCGGAACGGGCCGGTGCCCACGGTGCGCAATTGCTGGCGTTCGTCATTCTCGTGTTCCGACGGGATGATGACGATCGGGACCGAGAAGGAGGACAGCGCCTCGATGAAGGTCGGCTGCACCTGCTTCATGCGGATGATGAAGGTGCGCGGGTCCGGCGTGTCCCAGCCCGCGACGTTGTCGAGCGTGCTGCGCTGTATCCCGATGCGGTTGTATCGGTTGAAGGAGGCCGCGACATCCGCCGAGGTCATCGGCTTGCCGTTGTGGAAGGTGATGCCCTGGCGGAGGCGGAAGGTGTAGGTCAGGCCGTCGCCCGATTCCTCCATGCTCTCCGCCAGTTCAAGGATCGGCCGGTTGTCCTCGCTGCGCGTCATCAGCGATTCGTAGATGTTCATCGCGATGTTGCGCGTCGAGATGGTCGTGGACGTCATCTGGTCCAGCGAATTCACATTCGCTTCCTGCCCGAAGACGATGTCCCCCCCGCGCGAGGGACATTCGAAGGGCGCCGCCAGCGCCGCGGCAGGCAGGGCAAGGCCCGCCGCCAGGAACGAAGACGCAAGACGAGAGCGCTTCATGAGCACCATCCCCCGGAAATTGCGTAGCCACCCCAGTATTCCGAAGAGCGTCCGTCGCGCTGCGCGGCCTGTCAACCGGTCATGACATGAAGCGCCGCAGCACATTCTCCATGATGCGGCTGACGGCGCCCTGGAATGCACCATCCTGCCACAGGCTTCCGCACCAGGTGATCGATCCCGTGGCAAAGACCGCGCCGCCGCCGGGCGTGTCGAAATACACGATCTCGGCGCGCTTCAGCGCATCGGGGCTTTCGCCGGTCACGGTCTTCACATGGGAGAGCAACTCCTCGGGCACCGTCACGAAGGAAGCCGGCGGGTCCTCCGATCGCGCGAGGATCGCGGTGCCCCCCGGCGTGCCGAGCGCGACATCCGCGCGATCCAGCTCGAAGCCCGCCGCGCCGCCGCCGGACAGGCCGTAGTCGCCGAAGGTCTCGCCTTCCACACCCTCGAAGATCCAGGCATGCCGCGGGTCCCGGGCTTCGGGCAGCAGGCGGTAATGCGTTCCCTCGAACAGCCCTTGTCCGGAGAAGCCGACGCCGGCGAGCATCTGCGGCGGGCGCCTGTTGCGCCGCCACAACCCGCCATAGGCGCCGTCGGTCTGATGATAGTATTCGCCGGGCTCCGCGGCCCAGGCGCGGATCCCGCCCTCGGCCCGGCGGAGTTCCAGCGTGCCGGGCAGGGTCTGCGTCACCGCGATGCGCCAATAGAAGCCATTGCCGCCGAGATACATCAGCCGCCCCGGCCCGCGCGTATAGGCGGCCAGCGCATCGAGCGTGCGCAGCGTGTGGTATTCGGGATGCGAGCCCGTCATCACCACGCGATAGGGTGCGAGCAGATCCAGGCCTTCCTCGTGCAGGTCCTCGTCGGTGATGACGTCGAAGGCGATGCCCTTCGCCTCCAGCCAGGCGAGGAGATGCGTGTCGGCCGGATAGTGCCGCAGCCCCGACCCGCGCGCGTCGTTGAAGGTCAGGAAGCCCGGCCGCATGGTCAGGATCGGCCGCAGGCGGGAGGAAAAGGACACCCCGCTGCCATCCGGATGCAGGTTGTAGGTGGACCCCGCATAGATCGGGAAATCGTCCGGATTGTGCGGATAGGCGCCCCATGCCGCGACGCGCGCCTTGTACGCCGCATCGGCATTGCCGCGCCGATGGTTGGCATAGGCCTGGTAGGTGAAGGTCGAAGCGAGGAAGGCCACGGGCGCGCGCGCGACACCCTTCGGCGGCAGGACATAGAAGGGCAGCCAGTCCTCGCCCCCCGCACAGGTCAGGCGGAGCGCATAGGCACCGCTCGGCATGTCCTGCGGGACATCGAAGGCGAGGTCGGACTGCCAGCCGCAATCGCCGAGGTCATCGGCGTGGAAGTGGATCGCCGCATAGTCCCCGGGGGCGTGGCGCCAGCACATCTCCCGCCCCGACCAGCGTGCGCCGACCATCGCCCGCGTCGGGATGTTCACCAGGAACCCGTCGCAATGCTGCGCCCCGACATCGAGGATGCGCTGCGTTGGGATGTCGCGCGCGAAATCCCAGCCAGCGATCGGCTCCAAGGCGGCGAGCGTCGCATCCGGATGCGGGAAGCTGTCGCGAAAGCCTTCCAGCAGCGCGGGGTCCTCGACCTTCGCCGTCAGGTGGCGCTGGCCCTGGCCATCCGCGGCAATGGTCAGCCGGCCGCCGCCGCGGGGCAGGCGCAGCCCCGGCACCACCGCCGTCGCGACCGCCGCCGCGCCGCCCTCCATCGGCACGAAGCCCACGGCGATGCGCCCGCTGCCGGGATCGGCGCTGAACCACAGCCGGTGCCACGCCCGCAGGGTGGGGGCACGATCCGTCGCGACCACCATGCCGCCGATGCGGCCTGCCACGCCGTCCGGCGTGATGGCGAGCGACACGTCATCCTCCGCGATCACCACGGCCTCGGAGGCGGGCGCCGCCGACAGCCACACCAGGGCCGTCCAGGTCTGCGGTCCGATCCCGCGGCGCGGCGCACGCGGCACCACCGCATGCGATCCGATGCGGATCGGCTGGCGTCGGCCGGTGAAGGTCACGTCGAAGCGATGGGACAGATCCTCGAAGCGCAGGCCCGGGCCGTCCGGGTTGGGATCGCCCGAGATCACCCGCACCAGCCGCGCGCGTGCCTCGCCGGCATCCTTCACGCTGACGAAGGCGGCGAAGCGCTGCCCCGGCCGGTGCGAGAAGCGGTCGAGATAGCCGGTGATCGGCAATTCCGCGGGCGATGGCATGCGGCGGCTCCAGCAAGGTCCGCCGCGAAGCCTCCGCCGCGTGCTGCGACGCGTCAATCCGTGGCTGGCGCGTCCGCCGCGATCATGCCAGCCTTCCCGCGTGCAGGAGGGCCATCATGTCGAACGTGATCCGCAACCTCACCGACAGCCGCGCCGAGGAACGAGAATGGGCGCTGCGCTGCGACATGGCCGCGGTGTTCCGCATCGGCGCGCGGCTCGGCTGGAACGAGCACATCGGCAACCATAATTCGCTGATGCTGCCGGATGCCGAGGAGCCGCTCTTCCTCATCAACCCGCGCGGATACCTGTTCCAGGAACTGCGCGCCTCGGACCTCATCGTCTGCAACCTGGATGGCAAGGTCGTGCGCGGCACCGGCGAGCTGCGCAAGGTCGCCTTCCACATCCATTGCCGGATCCATCTGACGAACCCGGCGGCGACCTGCGTCGTCCACGTCCATCCGCGCTGGCTGACGGCGCTGTCGATGATTGAGGGCGCGGAGTTCTCGCTTTCGCACCACAACTCGCTGCTGCTGAACGATCGCGCCGTCTACGACCCCGAAGGCGATGAGCCGGTGCATTCCAACGAGGAAGGCGACCGCATCGCCCGGCTGATGGGGGACAAGACCATCATGGTGATGCGCGGCCACGGCGTGACCGTGGTCGGCCCCACCGTCCACGATGCCTTCGACGAGACCTACATGGCCGAACGCACGACCATGTACCAGATGACGGCGATGCAGACCGGCCTGCCCCTGCACAAGCTGCCGGAGAAGCTGCGCCGCAACCACACCGGACCTTGGGGGGAGAAGCTCGACGCCCGGCTGCACCTCGACGCCTGGCGCCGGGTGCTGGACCGGGAGGAGCCGGACTACAGGACCTGATGCCAGCGGCGCTGGGACGTGATCGGTGCGGGCGGAAATTGGAGGGGCGCCGCCCCTCCAAACCACCCCGCCAGGCCATTGTATGGC
>JAYSDS010000193.1:0-9706 GCA_041914265.1 Roseomonas sp. | reverse complement strand
GGGGGGCGGGGGCGCGCGGCGCGGCCGCCCCCCCCCCCCCCCCGCCGCCCGCCCCCCCCCCCCCCGGCGCGGCGGGGGGGCCCCCCCCCCCCCCCCCCCCCCCCCCCCCCCCTTCCCGACCGTGAAAGGCGCTTCCGGCGCTGGGGTTCGGCGCCTTTCCCTAGGCCGCCATCCTCTGCGCCTTCATGCTGCCCGTCTCGCGCAGCCTGGTGTGCCAGGACAATGCTTCCTCGATGACATGTGGCGTGTGTCCGCCGCGGGCCTGGGCGCGCCGGACGTAGTCCGTCAGCGCGTCGCGGTAGTCGGGATGGGCGCAGTTCGCGATGATGACTTGCGCGCGTTCGCGCGGCGCCAGGCCGCGCAGGTCGGCCAGGCCGCATTCCGTCACCACGATATCCACGTCGTGCTCGGTGTGATCGACGTGGCTGACCATCGGCACGACGGAGGAGATGTGCCCCTCCTTCGCCATGGACTTGGTCACGAAGATCGACATGAAGGCGTTGCGCGCGAAGTCGCCCGATCCGCCGATGCCGTTCATCATGTGCGTCCCGCCGACATGGGTCGAATTGATGTTCCCGTAGATGTCGAATTCGAGCGCGGTGTTGATGCCGATGATGCCGAGCCGGCGGACGATCTCGGGATGGTTGCTGATTTCCTGCGGGCGCAGGATCAGCCGGTTCTTGTAGTGCGGCAGGTGCGGCAGCACTGCCTCGTACTTCGCCTTGGACAGGGTGATGGACGACCCCGAAGCGAAGTCGAGCTTGCCGGCGTCGAACAGGTCGAAGGTCGAATCCTGCAGCACCTCGGAATACATGGTCAGGTGCTCGAAGGGCGTGTCGATGAAGCCATGCAGCACGGCGTTCGAGATGGTGCCGATCCCCGCCTGCAGCGGCTGCAGGCTGTTGGTCAGCCGGCCCTGCTTCACCTCGTTCAGGAAGAATTCGGACAGGTGCCCGGCGATGCCGCGCGTCTCGTCATCCGGCGGCAGCACGGTCGAGGAACTGTCGAGCTTCGTCGTGATGACGATGGCCGCGATCTTCGCCGGGTCGATCGGGATGAAGGGCAGGCCGATGCGGCTTTCGGGGGAGACCACCGGGATCGGCATGCGGTGCGGCCGGTAGGTCGGGATGTAGATGTCGTGCAGGCCTTCGAGCTCCGCCTGCTGCGACAGGTTGATCTCGATGATCACCTTCTCGGCGAGGATGGCGAAGGTCGCGGAATTGCCCACCGAGGTGGTGGGCACGATGCCGCCCTGTTCCGTGATGGCGACGGCCTCGATCACCGCGATATCGACCGGGCCGATCTGGCGGCTGCGCAGCAGTTCCACCGTCTCGGACAGGTGCTGGTCGATGAACATCACCTCGCCGGCATTGATCGCGCGGCGCAGGGCGGGATCGACCTGGAAGGGCATGCGGCGGGACAGGACGTGGGCCTCGGCCAGCGTCTTGTCGAGGTCGTTGCCGAGCGAGGCGCCGGTGATCAGCGTGATCTTCAGCGGGTCGCGCTTCGCCCGTTCGGCCAGCGCCATCGGCACCGCCTTGGCTTCGCCGGCGCGGGTGAAGCCGCTCATCCCGACGGTCATGCCGTCCTTGATGAAGCTGGCCGCTTCCTCGGCGGTCACGATCCGGTCGCGGAGGTCGGCGCGGCGGACGCGATCTTCGTACATCAGACAACCCTCATGGAGCGTTTGCGGCGCAACGTGCTCGGCTGACGGCGAATGTCAACCGTCAGTCGCGACTGGAACGGCGCCGCATCAACGAAAAACGCCGCCGCAGGGTCTCCCCCGCGGCGGCGTGGCGCTCCGACCCCGGGCGGGCAGGGTTACGCCTTGGTCTTGTAGACCTCGATCATCGAGGCGAGCAGCTTCAGCGCCTCTTCCTTCGGGCGCTGGAAGGCGTTGCGGCCGACGATGGAGCCGTTGCCGCCGCCGGCATGGATGGCGCGCGCCTCATCGAGCAGGGCGTCGGCGCCCTTCGCCTCGCCGCCCGAGAAGACCACCAGGCGGCGGCCGTTGAAGCAGGACTGCACCACGTGCTTGATCCGCGTCGCGAGGTCCGAGCCGTCGATCTTGCGGTCGATGTAGACCTTCTTCGCGGCATCGAGCGACAGCGCGTCGGTCGGCGGCTTCACCTTGATGATGTGGGCGCCGAGCAGGGCGGCCATGTGTGCGGCATAGGCGCAGATGTCGTAGGCCGTCTCGCCGGTCTTATCGAGCATCGGGCCGCGCGGGTAGGACCACACGACGACCGCGAGGCCGGCGGACTTCGCTTCCTCGGCGAGCTCGCGCAGCTCTTCCATCATCTCGAACTGGTATTCGGAGGACGGGTAGATGGTGAACCCGATGGCCGAGCAGCCGAGGCGCAGCGCGTCCGACACCGACCCCGTCACGGCCTGGTCCTTCGTCGTGGACAGGCTGTTGGACGAATTCACCTTGAGGATGGTGGGGATGGCGCCGGCGAAGGTCGCGGCACCGGCCTCGATCATGCCGAGCGGCGCGGCATAGGCGTTCAGCCCGGCCTCGATCGCCAGCTCGAAATGGTAGTGCGGGTCATAGGCGGCGGGGTTCGGCGCGAAGGAGCGGGCCGGGCCGTGCTCGAAGCCCTGGTCCACGGGCAGGATCACCATGCGGCCGGTGCCGCCGAGCTTCCCTTCCATCAGGATGCGGGCGAGGTTCGCCTTGGTCCCGGGGTTGTCGCTCTCATACCAGGAGAGGATTTCCTTCACGCGGCGGGTCAGCTTCATGGTCCGGCGTCCTTCTGCGGCAATCCGATCGGCCACGGCGCGATAGCGCAGGTGCCGGTTTCTGTCACGGGGCAGGCGATTTCGGCGATCCCTGTGGCGCTTCCATGGCGAACCAGGCGGCAATCTTCCGCAGATCGTCCCGCTGCCGGAGATCGAGCCGCCCGAGATCGAGCGCGGGCGGCCGGGCGTCCAGCAATGTCGCGCCGAGTTCCGCGGCCGCGGCCGCGACGGCCGGGAAGGCGGGACAGGTGCCGTCCAGCACCACGATCCCCACGCCCGCCCGCAGCGCGGCCAGCGCCGCGCCCGCGGCATCCGCGCAATCGAGTGCCGCGGCACAGGCCACGCCCGGGTGCCGCCGCGCCGCTTCCGCCACCAGGGCCTGGAACCAGGCCGCGCCGGCGAAGCCGCCCGCGCCGGGCGCCGACAGCAGCATCACCCCGGCCGGTCCCGCGGCCTGCAACGCAGCCTCGGCTTGGGCGAGCGCATGCACCACGACCGCCGGCATGCTGACACCTGATGTCACCGTTGACCCCGAGGCCCCTCTCTGCCAAGGCTTTCCCTAGCCCCGCCAAGCGTCGCGGGGAAGTGAACGACCAACCGTTCAAGGGGGCGGATTGAGCGAGGCGGTGGACCCGGTGGCCGAAGCCACCCAGAGGCTGGAAGCGGCGGTGGAGCGGCTCTCCCGTGCTGCGGCGGCCCGCCCGGCGCCGAGCGGCGCCGAAGGAGACTCCGTCACCCCGGGTGTCGATCCCGCGGCGGTGACGGCGCTGGCTGCCCGCCTCGACGAGACCATCGCGCGGCTGCGCGGCGTGTTGGGCGAGGAGGGCTGATGGCCCAGGTCACGATCCGCGTCGGCGGTTATTCCCACCCCGTCGCCTGCCAGGACGGGCAGGAACGCCACCTGACCAACATGGCCGCCGAGGTCGATCGCCGCATTGGCGCGCTCAAGGCCATGGGCATGCAGTTCGGGGAGACTCGCATGCTGCTTCTCGCCGCGCTGCAACTCGCCGACGAGACCTCGGATCTGCAGACCGAGAACGCGGCGCTCAGGGCCGGTGGCGCCGTGCCAGCGCCGGTCCCCGTTGCGCCGGCGCCCGACACCGAGCTTGCCGACCGGCTGAATGCGCTCGCCGAAGCGATCGAGGGCATTGCGGCCGGGCTGGAGCGGGCCTAGGTATTCCCTCGCGGAGCTGCCCGGTGCGCCAGGCACTTCATCCCCGGGGCCAATAAGCATCCTCCGGGAGCTGGCTCTGTCCGGACCGTGGTTCGGGTACCCGGCGCCCACCTGCATTAGCAGGCCTTGGGAGGATGAGACGCCAGCGGCCTATGGTGGCTCCGCACTCAGCGGCCCGGTGCGGGCCGCTTCGAGTCTATGGATTGCCCCTCAAACGGCGGGCGGCCGGCGTGCGCCGGCCTTGCCTTCGCGCCATGTGCTGCCGCGCCGGCGGCCATGGGCGGGATGGGCGCGGTCGCGCGTTGCGCTCCCGGATCGCGGCTGGGCAGCGATCCGTTGGGGTGGCTCCGTCGCGGTGGCGGCCGCTTTTCCCGCGCGCAGAGCGGAGTAGGCTGCGCCGATGTCCGATGCTCCCTATTGCGACGTGCTACTGGCGGAACTGAAGGTCGAGGCGCGCCGCGTCGCCCTCGCGCGTCGTGCAGCCGTCGATCCGGAGGGGAAGGGGGATGCTCTCGCCGCCGTGATCCTGCGCGACTGCTCGCCGCCGTCGGGCGCGTTGGTCGCCCTGTTCTGGCCCATGGGCCCCGAGATCGACGTGCGGCCCCTGCTGCACGCCCTCGCGGCACGCGGCCAGGCGCTCTGCCTGCCGGTCACGCCGAAGCGGGGGCATCCCCTGCATTTCCGGCGCTGGACGCCGGGCGATCCACTCGCCCATGGGCCCATGGGCACGCGCCAGCCTGTCAGCGGCCATGACGTCGTGCCCGACTGGCTCTTCGTCCCGCTGCTCGCCTTCGACCGGTCGGGCCGCCGGCTCGGCTATGGCGGGGGCTACTACGACCGGACGCTCGCCGCCCTGCCGCACGCGACCGCGATCGGGGTTGCCTATGCGGCACAGGAGATGCAGGAACCCCCCGGAGTGCCCGCGGGCCCGACCGATTTCCGGCTCGGCCGCGTGGCGACGGAGAATGGCGTGCTGGTCTGCGGCGGGGGCTCGTGAGGCTCCTCTTCCTCGGCGACATCGTGGGGCGGGCGGGACGGGACGCGGTGGCCGCCGCGCTGCCGGGGCTGCGGCGCGACCTCCGGCTCGACCTCGTCATCATCAATGCCGAGAACGCCTCCCACGGCTTCGGCCTCGCGCCCGAGATGGCGCGCGCCCTGTTCGCCGCCGGTGCGGACGTCCTGACGCTGGGCAACCACGCCTGGGACCGCAAGGAGATCATCCCCTTCATCGAATCCGAACCCCGCCTGATCCGCCCGATGAACTACGCCCCCGGCACGCCGGGGCGCGGCGCGACGGTGGTGGAGGTGCCCGGTGGCCGGCGCGCGCTGGTGATCCAGGTCATGGGCCGGCTCTTCATGGAACCGCTCGACGACCCATTCCGCGCGGTGCAGGCGGAACTCGCGCGGCACACGCTGGGCGCCCAGGGCAGCATCCAGGCGGCGGTGATCGACATCCATGCCGAGGCCACGTCCGAGAAGCAGGCCATGGCCCATTCCTTCGATGGGCGTGCCTCGCTGGTCATCGGCACGCACACCCATGTGCCCTCGGCCGATCATCGCGTGCTGCCCGGCGGCACGGCGTTCCAGACCGATGCCGGCATGTGCGGCGACTATGACAGCGTGATCGGCATGCAGAAGGGCGGGGCGTCCCTGCGCTTCTGGCGCAAGGTGCCGGCCGAGCGCCTGGCCCCCGCCGAGGGCGAGGCCACCCTATGCGGCCTCTTCGTCGAGACCGACGACGCGACGGGCCTCGCGCGGCGCGCCGAACCGCTGCGCCTCGGCGGCACGCTGGCCCAGGCCATGCCCGCCGCATGAGCGCCGAGGCAGGCAGCGGCCGTGCCGGCACCTTCTGGCATGCGCTGATGAGCCGGCGGGGCGATCGCGTTCCCGCCCATGTCCCGGACGTCGAACTCGGCCTGAACGATCGCGTCCCGCCCGGGCGTGCCTTCGCGCTGGCCAGCCAGCAGATCGGGCTGCAATCCATCTATTTCCTGCTGCCGGGCATCGTCGCCGCGGCCTTCGGCGGCACCGCGCTCGACGCGACCAACATGCTCTGCCTCTCGCTGATGGGGCTGGCCCTCTATGCGGTGCTGCAGGGTCTGATGAAGGGGCCGGTCGGGTCGGGCTATCCGCTCGTCGCCGCGCCCTCCGCCACGGTCATGGCGCCGATGCTGCTGGCCGCGAGCCAGGGGGCAAGCCTCGGCCAGGCGGCGGCCATGGTGGTCGTCACCGGTTTCGCGGCGATGCTCTTCGCGCCGATGACGCGGCGGCTGACCGCGCTGCTGCCGACCGAGGTGACCGGGGTGGTGGTCTTCATGGTCGGTGCCTCCCTGCTGCCGGCGATGATGACCCTGGTGCATGTCGACCCCGCTGCCCCGCGGGAAGCGCTGCCGGGTGCGCTGGTGGCCTTCGGCTGCTTCGCCGTGATGGTCGTGGTGGCCGTGCTGCGCAGCCGCTTCGCGCCCTATGCCGTGCTGATCGGGGCGGCGGTGGGCACGCTGGTGTCGATCGCCATCGGCATGACGCCGGAAGGCGCGCACGACCTGTTGGCCGCCGCGCCCTGGTTCGCCTCGCCCAAGCCTGCGGCGCTGCCGGATTTCTCCTTCGACCCCGCCTTGCTGATCGCCTTCCTGCTGACCCTGGTGCCGACGCTCGCCTCGATGGTCGGTGTGCTGGTCGCCTTCCAGCGCGCGACGGATGGCGGCTGGAGCCGGCCCGATCCGGGGCCGATCCGGCGCGGCATCCTGGCCCATGGCGTCGCGGTGGCGCTGGTGGGGTCCTTCGGCGCGCTGCCGGGTGGTGCCTCCGCCTCCTGCGCGGCGCTGTCCATCGCGACACGCAGCTTTGCGCGGGGCATTGCCTGGGCGGGCGCGGCGGTGCTCTTCCTGCTCGCCTTCTGCCCCAAGGTCGTGGCGCTGTTCATCCTGGTGCCGGCCCCGGTGCAGGCGGCAATGCTGCTCTACGTCGCCGGATTCATGATGGCCCAGGGCTGCGCCATGGTGGTGCTGCGCAGCCTGGACACGCGGCGCACCGTCGTCGCGGGGCTGGGGCTGACCGCGGGCCTCGCCGTGCTGACGGCGCCGCGCTTCTTCGCCAATGCCGTGCCCGCCCTTGCCGCGCCGCTCGCCATGGGCGCGCTGGTGGCCTTCCTCGCCAACCTGGTGACGCTGCCGCTGGTCAAGCGCGTGCAGCGTTTCGAGCAGCGCTTCGGGTCTGGCATGGGCGATGCGTTGCAGGACCGCGCGCATGCCATCGGCGGCGCCTGGGGCCTGCGGCCCGAGACGGTGCGCAAGATGCACCACGCGCTGGCCGAGCTTGGCGACCTGCTGGCCGGGCGCGGCCTGGCCAGCATGGCGGTGACCGCGACGCAGCGGGAGGAAGCGGTGGAGCTGACCGTCGGTTTCCTCGGCGCGCCGCTGCCCAAACCGGCGCGACGCCCGCGCCTCGATGACATCGAGGCCGGCGGGGATGCGATGGAGGCGGTCTCCCTCTGGCTCGCCCTGCGCGAGGCGACGAGCCACAGCATGCGCAGCACCGCCGAGGGGCAGGAACTGCGCATCGAATTCCAGGACTGAACGACGAAGGGGAAACGTGATGGACCTCGGCTATGCGGGGCGACGGGTGCTGGTGGTGGGCGCCTCGGTGGGGATCGGCTTCGCCACGGCGGAAGCGCTGGCCGGGGAGGGGGCGGAGGTCATGATCGCCTCCCGCGATCCCGCCGGCATCGGCGCGGCGGCGGACCGCATCGCGGCGGCGACCGGCCGCCGGCCGGCGACCGCGACGGCGGACATCACGCAGGAGGGCGCGGCCGATGGGCTGCTCGCCGAGGTGGCGTCCCGCTGGGGCGCGCTGGATGCGCTGGTCGACGCTGTGGGCGGGTCCATCCGCTCGGGCTTCGAGGCGCTGAGCGACGCGGATTGGATGGGCAACTACCAGTTCAACGTGCTCTCCGCCGTGCGGGTGGTGCGCGCGGCGCTGCCGTTGCTGCGGCAGGGCACCGCGCCTTCCATCGTGCTGCTGGGCGCGGCGGCGTCGCGCATGCCCTATCCCAACCAGATCGTCTCCAACGTCCACAAGGCGGGGCTGCTGGGGCTGACCAAGACCCTCGCCGGCGAATACGCGGCCGAGGGCATCCGCGTGAATTGCGTGGCGCCGGGGCGGACCTTGACGCGGCTATGGACCGACCGCGCGGCGAAGATGGCGGCCGAGCGCGGCGTGCCGGTGGAGGAGATCATCGCCGAATTCGCCCATGAGATCCCGATCGGGCGCTTCGGCCAGCCCGAGGAGATCGCGGCGATGGTCGTCTGGCTGTCCTCTCCGCGCGCGGGTTACGTCACCGGGCAGACGGTGAATGTCGACGGGGGCATCGCGCGCGGCCTGCTGTAAGCGGGCCCGCCGATGCCCGCCGCCGGGGCCTGTGACGGTGGGCAGCCCTGGCGGGGGCCGCTGGGCATGCGCGCCTCTTCTACCCGGCCTGCGGGATCGCCTCCTGCAGCGCCGCGAGCAGCGTGGCCGGGTCGCGCGGCCTGTCATATCGGAGGCCATTGATGTAGAGGCTCGGCGTGCCGTTGACGCCACTGCGGATGCCGCCGCGGAAATCCGCGCTGATCTTCCCGTCGAAGCGGCCGTCGAAGGCGCCGAGCACCGCCTCGGTGCTGAGGCCCAGCCGATGGCCGTAGCCGACGAGGTCCCGCTCGGTCAGCGCCTCCTGGTTCTCGAACAGCAGGTCATGGGCTTCCCAGAAGCGGCCGCCGGCGGCGGCGAGCTCGGCGAATTCGGCGGCGCGCATGGCGTGGGGGTGCATCTCCGCCAGGGGGAAGTTGCGGAAGACGAAGCGCAGATCCGCGCCCATCGCGGCCTGCACCGCCTTGATGACCGGATAGGCCTCGCCGCAATAGGGACACTCGTAATCCCCGTATTCGACGAGCGTGACCGGCGCATCGGCCGGACCCATGGTGTGGTCGGTATCATCGACCGGAACACGCAGGCTGGTCATGGCGCGTTGTCCTTGCTGGGGGTGGCCAGGCCGTCGAGGGCCTCGAGGATGCCGTCCGCGCCGGGGTTGATGCCGAGGGGCGAGACATGGCTCCAGCGGATCACGCCATCCGCGTCGATGACGAAGAGCGCGCGCTCGGTGACGCCCTCCTTCTCGCGATAGACGCCGTAGCGGCGCGCAACCTCGCCCTTCGGCTCGAAATCCGCGAGCAGCGGGAAGTGCAGCTTGCGATCCGCCGCGAAGGCGGCGTGGCACCACACGCCATCGACCGAGATGCCGATGAGCTGCGCGCCGTGGCGGTGGAATTCCGGCAGGATCTCATTGTAGAGCGCCATCTGGTCGCCGCAGACCGGGCTCCAATCCGCGGGATAGAAGGCGAGGATGGCCGGGCTGCCACGCAGTTCCGCGAGCGAGACCTGCTGGTCGGGCGTGGCGGGCAGTGAGAAGGGTGGGGCCGGCGTACCGGCCGTGAGGGCTTCATTCATCGTCATTCTCCTTGCAGCCGCTCGCCGGCCGGGGCGGGCGGCGGGAACCGATGCAGGAGAACATGCGCCCGCAGCGCGCCCGGATGAATCAGCGCAAGGCGTGGCGGGGCCATACTTGGGTGTTACGCGAACGGCGCTGGGAGACGACTGGCGCGGGCGGAAGCTGGAGGGCGCCGCCCCTCCAAACCACCCGGCCAATGATCGCATCATTCGGAAAGCCGTCTTTTGGTGCCAGGCGCCAGGTGACGGTTTCCAAAGGCCTCGGGCCTTTGGTGGGGTGAGCCCGAGAGGGGCAAAGCCCCTCTCGGT
>JAYSDS010000192.1:0-9762 GCA_041914265.1 Roseomonas sp. | reverse complement strand
CGGCCGCGGCGCGGTGCGGGGGGGGGGGGGGGGGGGGGGGCCCCGGGGCCCCCCCCCCCCCCGGGGGGGGGGGGGGGCCGGGGGCGGGGGGGGGGGGGGCGGGCCGCGCGCCCCCCCCCCCCCCCCCCCTTCTCTCCCGCGGAGCCTCACGGCCCGCCTGCCGATCGAAGGGTCGCTGCGGGTCACTGCTTTACCGATTCTTCGGCAGGACCGCGCGATCCTTCGGCCCTCGAAACGCGAGGGCTGCGATGGACGACCTGCTGGCGGATTTCCTCACCGAGACACATGAGGGCCTGGTTGCCCTCGATTCGGCGCTGGTGCGGCTGGAACGGTCGCCCGACGATCAGCCCACATTGTCCGAGGTGTTCCGCCTCGTCCACACCATCAAGGGCACTTGCGGCTTCCTCGGCCTGTCGCGGCTGGAGGCGGTCGCCCATGCGGCGGAGAATGTGCTCGGCCAGTATCGCGACGGAACGCTTCCGGTCACGCCTGCCGGCATCACGCTGATCCTCTCCGCCCTGGACCGGGTGAAGGAAATCGTCGCGGGCATCGAGGCCAGCGGCAGCGAGCCCGCCGGCGTGGATGGCCCGCTGATCACCGCGCTGAACGCCCTGGCGGAAGGCAAGGCCGCGGAGGTGACGCGCGCCCCACCGCCCGAACCCGTCGCCCTCGCCAAACCCGCCGAAGCCCCGCCGGCGGCCGTGCCGGAGGAGCCCGCCCCCGTCGCCGAGCCGGTCGCCCATGAGCCGGGCATCGAAGCCGCCGCGCCCGCCACCGCCGGCGCGGCCGCGCCGCAGACCATCCGTGTCGCGGTCGATGTGCTGGAAGACCTGATGACCCTGGTCAGCGAACTGGTGCTGACGCGCAACCAGCTCCTCCAGCTCGCCCGCGCGCATCAGTCCGATGCCTTCGCGGTCCCGCTGCAGCGGCTGTCGCACATCACCTCCGACCTGCAGGAAGGGGTGATGAAGACGCGCATGCAGCCGATCGGCAATGCCTGGGCCAAGCTGCCGCGCCTGGTGCGCGACCTCGCGCATGAACTGGGCAAGAAGATCGAGCTCGACATGCGCGGCGCGCAGACGGAACTCGACCGGCAGGTGCTGGAACTCATCCGCGACCCGCTGACGCACATGGTGCGCAACTCCGGCGACCACGGGCTCGAATCCGCCGCCGACCGCCGCGCCGCCGGCAAGCCCGAGACCGGGCGGATCATCCTCAACGCCTATCACGAAGGCGGGCACATCATCATCGAGGTGGGCGACGACGGGCGCGGCCTGCCGGTCGAGAGGATCCGTGCCAAGGCGCTGGCGAATGGGCTGACGACCGAAGCGGAACTCGCGCAGATGAGCGAGCGCGAAGTGCTGCGCTACATCTTCGCGCCCGGCTTCTCCACCGCGCAGCAGGTGACCTCGGTCTCCGGCCGCGGCGTCGGGATGGATGTGGTCAAGACCAATATCGAGAAGATCGGCGGGACGGTCGAACTCGCCTCGCGGGAAGGGAAGGGGACGACCTTCACCATCAAGATCCCGCTGACGCTCGCCATCGCCTCCGCGCTCATCGTGGAGGCGGGGGGCGAACGCTTCGCCCTGCCGCAGATCGGCGTGGTGGAGCTGGTGCGCGTCGGCGCCGCACAGGATGGCGCGCCGCGCATCGAACGCATCAAGGATGCCGCCGTGCTTCGCCTGCGCGACCGGCTGCTGCCGCTGGTCTCGCTGGCCGGCCTGCTGCGCTTGCCACCCGCCTCCGAGGATGAAGGCTTCGTCGCGGTGATGCAGGTGGGCGGGCAGGCCTTCGGCATCATCCTCGACCGCGTCTTCGACACGGAGGAGATCGTGGTGAAGCCGGTCGCGCCCATCCTGCGCCACATCACCATGTTCAGCGGCAACACGATCCTCGGCGACGGGTCGGTGATCATGATCCTCGACCCCAACGGCATCGCGCGCGCGGCGGGCGTCGGGCTCGACAGCGCGGCGGAGGAGGAGCGGCGTGGCGCCCCCGCGCTCGGCATGCGTTCGGACGCCAGCACCGCGCTGCTGCTGTTCCGCGCGGGGGATGGCGGGCCGAAGGCGGTGCCGCTCGGCCTCATCGCGCGGCTCGAGGACATTCCCGGCGAGCGGATCGAGATGTCGGGCCTGACGCCCGTCGTGCAGTATCGTGGCGCGCTGATGCCGGTCGTCCCGCTCACCGCTGGCTGGATGGCGCCGGAGGGCCAGGCGCGCCAGCCCGTGCTGGTCTTCACCGAGAACGACCGCGCCATGGGCCTTGCCGTCGAGGAGATCCTCGACGTGCTGGACGAGAAGCTCGAGATCCAGCCGGGCACGAGCCGCCCGGGCTTCATCGGCAGCGCGGTGATCGCGGGGCGCGTGACGGAGGTGATCGACACCGCCTACTGGCTCGCCCAGGCGGGGGATGACTGGTTCCGCCCCGGCCGGCCGACCCGCGCCGACGCCACGCGGCCACGCCTGCTGCTGGTCGAGGACAGCGCCTTCTTCCGCCATCTCGTCGTCCCCGCGCTTTCGGCTGAGGGTTATGAGGTGACCGCGGTCGAGACGCCCCTCGCCGCGCTGAGGCTGCGCGAGGAGGGCGTGCCCTTCGACGTCATCGTCTCCGACATCGAGATGCCGGAGATGGACGGCATCGCCTTCGCACAGACGTTGCGCGCTGGCGGCACCTGGTCGGAGGCGCCGCTCATCGCGCTCTCCTCCCGCGCCGAGCCCGCCGATGTCGCGCGCGGGCGGGAGGCAGGCTTCACCGACTATGTCGCGAAATACGACCGCGAGGCGCTGATGCGCTCGCTCGCCGACTGCCTGTCGGCGCCGCTCGCGGCCTGAAGGGGGGAATACGACCATGCAGACAGCGATCGCCGCCACGGCCCCGCCGCCCGCCCATCTCGCCACGGCGCAGGAGGAAGATGTCTTCCTGACGCTGACCGTTGCCGGCCAGGCCTGCGCCGTGCCCGTGCTGATGGTGCGCGACGTGCTCGGCGCGCATGCCATCACCCGCATCCCCATGGCGCCGGGCGAGGTCGCCGGCAGCCTGAACCTGCGCGGGCGCATCGTCACCGCGCTCGACCTGCGCCTGCGCCTGCGCCTGGGCCTGCCGGCGCGCGAGGCGGATGCCCCGCCGGCGATGAGCGTCGTCGTCGAGCAGGGCGGCGAGCTCTACGCCCTGCTGGTGGACCAGGTGGGGGAGGTGGTGCCGCTGCCCGCGCGCAACTTCACCGCTAACCCGCCGACGCTCGACCCGCTGTGGCGGGAAGTGTCGCGTGGCGTGCACCGGCAGGAGGGGCAACTCGTCATCGCCCTCGATGTCGGGCGCGTGCTGGCGATCGGCTGAGGGAGGCGGCGATGGCGCAGCGGAGCTGCCTCGTGGTCGATGACAGCCTGGTGGTGCGCAAGGCCGCGCGCCGCATCATCGAGGGATTCGGCTTCACGGTGCGGGAGGCGAAGGACGGGCAGGAGGCTCTGTCCGCCTGTCGCGAATCCCTGCCGGATGGCGTGCTGCTGGATTGGAACATGCCGGTGATGGACGGCATCACCTTCCTGCGCGCCGCGCGCGCGGAATTCGGCCCCGACCAGCCGCGCATCGTCTTCTGCACCACCGAGGCGGAGATGACGCGCATCCTGGAAGCCCTGGAAGCCGGCGCCCAGGAATATGTGATGAAGCCCTTCGACGCGGAGATCATCCGCGACAAGTTCACCCAGGCGGGCCTGCTGGAGGAAGCGGCATGAGCCTTCCGCCCCGGGCGGCGGAGGAGGTGCGGGTGATGCTGTGCGACGACAGCGCGACGGTGCGCGCCATCCTCGCGCGGTTGCTCGATGCCGAGCCGGGAATCCGAGTCGTGCATCGCGCGGCGGATGGCAAGGCGGCGCTCGCTGCGCTGGCCGAGGCGAAGCCCGATGTCGTGCTGCTCGACCTCGAAATGCCGGTGATGGACGGCATGACCGCCCTGCCGCTGATCCTGAAGGCCGCGCCGCATGTGGCGGTGATCGTCGCCTCGGCATTGACCCAGCGCGGCGCGAAGGAAGCCATCGCCGCCCTGGCGGCCGGGGCTGCCGACTACATCCCGAAGCCGCAGGGGGCGGGTGGGGGCGCGGCCGATCCGGCCTTCCGCACCGAACTCGTCACCAAGGTGCGCGGCTGGGCGCGGATGAAACGGCGGGAGGCGCAGCGGCCCGCGCGCGGCGCCGCGCCGGCGCCGCCGCGCCCGGTCGCGGTGCCGCGGCGGCCGGCCGCGCGGGCGTCGCTGCTCGCGATCGGCTGTTCCACCGGCGGACCGCAGGCGCTTGCCGCATTGCTCAAGCGCTTGCCGCGCCTGTCGGTGCCGGTCGCGGTGGTGCAGCACATGCCGGCCGGCTTCACGGCCATGCTCGCAGAGCATCTCGACCGCGTGGGTGCGATGCGCTGCGCCGAGGCCCGGGATGGCGAGGCGCTGGCGCCGGGCCGGGTTTATCTGGCGCCGGGCGACCGGCATCTGCTGGTCGAAGCCGTCGCTGGCGGCTACCGCGCCCGCATCACCACCGATCCGCCCGAGAATTTCTGCCGCCCCGCCGTGGACCCGATGCTGCGCAGCGCGGTGCGGGCCACGGGCGGCAAGCTGCTCGCCGTCATCCTGACCGGCATGGGCCATGATGGGCTGGAGGGCTGCCGCGCGGTCGTCGCCGCCGGCGGCCAGGTGCTGGCGCAGGATGAGGCGAGTTCCGTGGTCTGGGGCATGCCCGGGGCGGTGACCCGGGCCGGGCTGCCGCTGCTGGTCGGGCCGCCCGACCTGCTCGCCGAACGCATTGCCGACATCGCGGCCGAGAGGATCATGGCATGACGCCGGACAGCTTCAATTTCCTCTCCGGCCTGGTGAAGGCGCGATCCGGCATCGTGCTGACCGCGGACAAGGGCTACATGCTGGAGACCCGGCTCGGCGGGGTCCTGCGGCGGGAAGGGCTGGCGGGGCTCGATGCCTTCGCGTCGCGCCTGCGCGGCGCCGGGGCCGAACCGCTGATCGCCGAGATGGTGGAGGCGCTGACCACCAACGAAAGCTCCTTCTTCCGCGACGGCAAGCCTTTCGATCACCTGAAGAAGCTGTTGCCGCGCCGGGCCGCGGCGCGCCCGCCGGGCCAGCCGCTGCGGATCTGGTCGGCGGCCTGCTCCTCGGGGCAGGAGGCTTACTCCGTGGCGATGGTCGCGGCCGGGCTTGCGCCGCTGCTGGGCGGGCGCCGGGTGGACATCCTCGGCACCGACATCTCGAAGGAGATGCTGGCCCGCGCGCAGGATGGCGTTTTCAGCCAGTTCGAGGTGCAGCGGGGCCTGCCGGTGCAGATGCTGGTGAAGCACTTCCGGCAGGAAGGCACGCGCTGGCACGTCGCCCCCGAGCTGCGCGCCATGACGCGCTGGCAGTTCTTCAACCTGCTGGACGATCCGCGCCTCCTGGGCCGGTTCGACGTGATCTTCTGCCGCAACGTGCTGATCTATTTCGACGCGCCGACCAAGACGCGGGTGCTGGCGGCGCTGGCGGGCCAGGTCGCGGCCGACGGTGTCGTCTATCTCGGTGGTGCGGAAACGGTGCTGGGTCTGACTGATCGCCTGGTGCCGGCGCCCGGGGAGCGGGGGGTCTATGAACCGGCGCGTCCGAGTGCGCGGGCGAGTTGATCGCGGGCGTTCCAGCGTTAGGGGCATGCCGCCCGGCATCGCCCCACCGCGGCGATCGCGGCCTGTGTCGGGAAGTGGGGATGTCGGCGGATGACGATGCTTCCGCCGGGGAGGTCCCGAGGGGCGCGCGCCCCCTCGCGTCAGGCGGCCTGCATGTCCATTCGCGCTGCCGGGGCTGCCTCGGTGCCCGGCTGCCAGCCGGCGGCGCGGGAGGCGGCCGGGTCGCGCAGCACATAGCCGCGGCCCCACACGGTGCCGATCAGGTCCGAGGCGCCGGCCTGGGCCAGCTTCTTGCGGAGCTTGCAGATGAAGACGTCGATGATCTTCACCTCAGGCTCGTCGATGCCGCCATAGAGGTGGTTGAGGAAGGCCTCCTTCGTCATCACCACACCCTTGCGCAGGGCGAGCAATTCGAGGATCGCGTATTCCTTGCCGGTCAGGTGGACGGTGCGGCCATCGACCGTCACCTCCCGCGAGCCGAGGTTCAGGTTCAGCGGGCCGACCTGCAGCGTGGGCTGGCTGAAGCCCTTGGCGCGGCGGACGATGGCCTGGATGCGGGCCACCAGTTCCTGCTGGTCGAAGGGCTTGGTGATGAAGTCGTCGGCGCCCATGCCGAAGACCTTCACCTTGGTCTGGGGGCGCGAGATGCCCGACAGGATGAGGACCGGCGTCTCGATCCGCGCGGCGCGCAGGCGGCGGACCACCTCGGAACCGTCGATGTCCGGCAGGATCAGATCCAGGATAACGATATCGTAATCATAGAGGCGGGCCAGTTCGACCGCCTCCTCGCCGGTGTCGGCGGCATCCACGATCATCGACGCTTGCCGGAGCATCATGGTGATGCCACGCGCAGTTGTGAGATCGTCCTCAACCAATAAGACGCGCATTTTGGTGCCCTCTCACTTTATAGGCGTAGACTACCACCTATGCGCGTACCATCAAGCGGTTTTTCACCCTTTATGTGATCGAAGAATAAAACATAAACCTGAAATTGCGCTTAAGTAGCGATAATTGAGACGATCTGACATCACTTAGTTGCCAGCAACCCTGCGCACCGCTTCCACCCAGGGTTGTGGTGCCTCCCGCGGCAGGAAATGGCCCGCGCCCGGGATCACCTCCCGCCGGAAGGGGCCGGTGAAATGCCGTTCGCAGCCCTCGCTGTTCGTGGGCGGGTCCACGCCGTCATCCGCGCCGTGCAGCACGACCGTCGGCACGGTGATGGGCGGCTGGGCCGTCAGGCGGTCCTCGATCCATTCCAGCGCCGGATCCCCGGGCGCGGCCTGGTGGCGATGGCGGTACGACTGGACGACGGTCGCGACAAAATCGGGATTGTCGAAGCTTGCTGCGGTGCGCGCGTATTCGGCATCGCTCAGCCGATAGGTCGGTGACCACAGATCCCATAGCTTGCGGCAGAAGGCGGCGCGGTTCACCGCCAGCCCCGCGACGCCGCGCTCGGTGTGCAGGTACCACTGGTACCAGTACCGGTATTCGCGATCCGGATCGGCCGGGCGCAACGCGTGCGGGATGTCCTGGATGTTGTAGCCGGCCCCCGAAACCAGGCCGATCACGCGTCCCGGCCACAGGGCCGCGACGATGCAGGCCGCCCGCCCGCCCCAATCATATCCTGCCAGCACGGCTCGCCCGATGCCGAGCGCATCCATCAGTGCCAGCAGGTCGGCCCCGAGCGCGGCCTGTTGCCCCGATCGCGGTGTCGCCGGGTCGCGATACCGCGTCGGCCCATAGCCGCGCAGATAGGGCACGACGACGCGGAACCCCTCGGCCGCCAGCGGCCCAACCATGCCGTCATAGGTTCGCACATCGTCGGGAAAGCCGTGCAGCAGGATGACCGGCGTGCCGCTCTCCGGTCCATGCAGTTCCACCGCGACGTCGAGCGTCCCGGCCGTGACCATGACATGAGACATGACGCGCCCTTCCTTCCGTGAAGGGCCCGATGTTCTACCGCCAGCGGCGATGCATCCAGAGCCATTGGCCGGGATGTTCCCGGATCCAACCGGCAATCACGTCATTCATCACCTGGGTGGCGGCATCCACGTCGATCTGCCCTTCGGCGTCGCGCGGCAGGGCGATCTCCTCGGTCAGGTCCAGCCGGAAGCGGCCGCCGGGCAGGCGGATGGCGCGCGCCCCATGCACCGGGCAGTCGAAGCGCCGCGCGAGTTGCGCCAGCAGCGGATTGGCGTGAGCGGGCCGGCCGAGGAAATTGACCAGCGGCCCGCGCCCGAAGCGCTGGTCCACCAGCATGCCGATATGCAGCCCGCGCTCCAGCGCCTTGGCCAGCTTGAAGGGGGCGGACATCCCCGCCGCGACGAGCTGCCCCATGCTGTCGCGCCGCAATTCCAGGATCGCCTTGGCGACCGCCGGGCTGTTCGGCGTGCGGTACAGAACCGCGCTGTCGATGCCGTGCTTCGCCGCCGCGATCGCCGGCAATTCCCAATTCGCCAGATGCGCCGAGAAGACGATCGCCGGCTTCCCGTCGTCGCGCAGCCGGTTGTAGAGCGCGATGGTTTCCGGTGCCGCCGTGACGCGCCCATCCATCGGGTGCTCCGGATCGAAATCCCAGATGCGGTCCATATGGACGTATTCGCAGGCGACGCGGCCGAGATTGTCCCAGGCCTCGGTCAGGATCGCCGCGCGTTCGGCCTCGGTCTTCTCGGGGAAGGCGGCGGCGATGTTGTCGCGCGCGATGCGGTTGGCGCCGGTGAAGGGCCCAAGGTTGCGCGTCAGCCAGGCCCCGATGCGCGGGCCGGCATCCGGCCCGAGCAGGCGCAGCAACGCGAACACGGCCCGGACCAGCAGTCCGAACAGCCGATCCGCGAAGAGCCAGAGCTTGTACTTAAAGCGTAACAACGATCTTCCCGAAGACGCGGCGGCTTTCCAGCCGGTCGAGCCCTTCCGTGAAGCGTTCGATGGGCAGCACCGTGTCCAGCACGGGCAGGATGCCGCGCGCCATCTTGTCGTAGCCATCGGCGATGTTGCGCATGGATGCGCCGAAGGACCCGAAGATGCGCAACTGCCGCTGGAACAGCATCATCAGATTGGTCTCGGCGGACACGCCGCTGGTGGACCCGCAGGTCACCAGCCGCCCGCCCATGCGCAGCGACAGCAGGCTGCCCGACCAGGTGGATGCGCCGACATGCTCGAACACCACATCGACGCCGACCTTGCCGGTGGCGCGCCGCGCGACCGTGGGGAAGTTCTGCGTCGAGTAGTTCACCACATGGTCGGCCCCCAGCGCCTTCGCCTTGGCGCATTTCTCGTCATCGCCGGCGGTGGCGATGACGGTGCAGCCCATCTCCTTGGCGATCTTTACCGCCACCGTGCCGATGCCCGACCCGGCGGCATGCACCAGGATCGTCTCGCCCGGCTCCAGCTTCGCGTTGTCGAACAGCATGTGCTCGACGGTGGAGAAGGTGATGGTGCCGCAGGAGGCATCCTCCCAGGAAATGCCGTCCGGCACGCGCACCAGCAGGCGCGCTTCCTGGTTCACCTTCTCGCAGGCGAAGCCGCCGACGTGGAAGCCCTTCACGCCGCGGACGTCTTCGCAAAGATTGTCCTGTCCCGCGAGGCAACGGCGGCACTTGCCGCAGGTCAGCGCGCCGTAGGGGGCCGCGCGGTCGCCGACCTTCCAGTCCGATACGCCGTCGCCCACGGCGATGACCTCGCCCACCGCTTCGGCGCCCACGGTCAGCGGCATCTCGCGCTTGGCGAAGGCCATGCCGCGGAAGCCCCAGACATCGATGTGGTTCAGCGCGACCGCCTTGATGCGCAGCGTGACCTCGCCCGGCGCGGGCGGGGGCGGGTCGGCGACGTCTTCCAGGCGAAGGTCGCGGTCGGCGTGGAGGCGAAGTGCGCGCATGGCTTCCCGTCAGTCAGAAATGGAGGGGCTCTGCCCCTCCAGACCACCCCGCCAAAGGCCGAAAGGCCTCTGGACACCTCAATTTGGCGCAGGGCGGTGCGGGTCCTCCTATAGGCGGAGCGACCCGCCCTGCCCAGCACCCGGAATAGTCAGGTGCACCCTGGTCACCGGTATGCCAGCGCTACAGGAGGTTTCCAAAGGCCTTTCGGCCTTTGGTGGGGTGAGGTCCGGAGAGGGGCAAAGCC
>JAYSDS010000191.1:0-9793 GCA_041914265.1 Roseomonas sp. | reverse complement strand
CCAGCCGCCGCATCGCCGCCATCTGGAAATACTCGCGCCCGAGCAGGTAGCCGTTGACCGCCCAGAAGACCAGGGGCGCGAAGGGCCCGGACAGCACGTAGAGCACCAGCGCCAGAAGGTTGGCGACAAGGATCACGCCGAGGAAGCGCAGGCTTTCGGCGATCGCTTCGCCCCAGGGCTGCGGATGCGCCAGCGGCAGGCCGGGATAGTGCCGCGCCTCCACCGCGCCGGCGACGCTCTCGAGCAGGAGGCCGGTGAAGGCCGAGGCCACCGGCACCATCAGGAAGACCGAGAGCCCCAGCATGAGCAGGAGCGAGCCCCAGCTCAGCAGGCTGTCCACCCAGCTCACCTCGCCGATCCAGGGCAGGGTGAAGCTGTCCGGCACGAACCAGCCGATCAGCCCCGCCAGCACCCCGTAGACCCCGGCCAGAAGTCCCAGCGACAGCAGCACGCCCAGGGCCACGACCCTGAGGAATCTCCGGTCGTGCAACTGGCCGAGCGCCTTGAGGAAATCGCCGAGGATCAAGCCCTACTCCCGCAGCCAGGTGGTGATCGCCGCAACGTCGGGGCGCGGCCGCTCCGGCGGCGCCGAGGCGGCGGTGCCGATGTGGATGAGGCCGGCGACGCGCTCGCCTTCGGCCAGACCCAGCGCACCTCGCGCGAAGTCCGGGTCGTGCACATGCCAGCCGGTCAGCCAGCAGGCATCCCAGCCCGAGGCGAGGGCGGCGTTGAGCAGCGTCAGGCAGACCGCGCCCGCCGACAGCACCTGTTCGATCTCCGGCGCCTTGTCGGCCGGACGCGGCACCATCACCACGGCCACGATCAGGCTGGCGTCGGCGAATTGCGCGACGTCCTTGTCGAGCCGGTCCGGCGCGACCCCCACCTCTTCGCCCCGGGCGCGGGCAAGGCCGGCAAGCCGGGTCAGCGCCGGCCTTTCCAGCACGAGGAACCGCCAGGGTTCAAGCTTGCCGTGGTCGGGCACCCGCGCGGCGGCGGTCAGGAGCGGCATCAGCTCCGCCTCCGTCGGCACCGGCGGCCTCAGAAGCCGGGCCGGGCGCGACCGGCGGGAAAGGAAGAACTCCATCGCGGCGGGGTTCGGGGTGGCCATGTGCGCTCCTGTCCTGCTGTGCCGGGCGATCATGCCCATCCCGCGGCCGGGCGCAAGGCTGGCCCGGGGCGGCACGCGCCAGAGCCGGCCCGCCCGCATCAAGATGGCCGGCGATCCGGAAAAGGGGGCGACGCCCGATCCGCATTCCGTTGGCGCGGGCCGGGTGCTCTGCGGGCAGGCCAGGGCGGGTCGGCTGCAAGCCCCGCTTCAAGGGGACCGGAACAGGCGCTAGGATGCGGCCATGACCGACCTTTCGCATCTTGCCCGCCCCGGCGCCGAGATCGCCGTGCGCGTCACGCCCAGGGCCTCGCGCAACGCCGTCGTGGTCGAGGCGGGGGCGATCCGGGTCTATGTCACGGTGGTGCCCGAAGGCGGCAGGGCGACGGCGGCGGTGGTGAAGCTTCTCGCCCGCGCGCTCGGCGTGGCGAAATCCCGCCTCACCCTGATCCGGGGCGAAACTGCGCGCGACAAGCTCTTCCGGCTGGACTAGTCCGCAAGCCGCACCGGCTTCCCGTGCGGCGTGGCGAGATAGGCCGCCTTCCACGCGGCCCTGGTCCGCGCCGCCTCGGCGGCGGGGGCATGGCCCTGCGCATCGAGGAAGCGCTCCAGCGTCTCCAGCCAGGCATCGTAGTAGTCGCCGCTGCCGTCCTGGGCCCGTCCGGCCCCGCGCCGCTTCAGCGTGGCGCCGAAGGCTTCGGTCCATTCCCGCCAGCCGAAATGCCCCGCCTCGTTCAGCGCCACCGTCAGCGCGAAGAGCTGCGCCTGCCAGGGCTCGTCGAAGCGCGAGGGGGCGGGGGCGCTCATGCCCGCTCCAGATAGCTTTGCCAGAGGTCGAGCGTCACCTCGTCGCCCGCCGCCTCGGCCTCGCCCCAGAGGTCCTCGGCCCGGAAGGCCACGGTGTAGAGCGGCTCGGGGCATTCGCCGAGCCGATGGGCGTTGGTGTCGGGCAGGACATGCGCGCCGTGGCTCAGCACGATCCGCCCGGCTTGGCCGGCGGCATAGGCGGGCAGCCGCGTGTGGCCGCCGGGGACGCGGGCGTTGCGCGCGGGCAGGCGGGTCCGCACCCGGTCGCCCACCGCGAAGGCGGGCGCCGCGCCGGGCCGGGCATAGGGCGTGCCGCGGGCCAGCGCCGGCGCCACCGATCCGGCGCGGAAGAGCCTCGGGTGCGGCGCGGCGGGGGCGGCCTCGCCCGCGGCAAGCTCCGCCTCGCTGACCAGCCCCTCGGCCACCAGAAGATCGGCAAGCGCCGCGATCCACTTCTCGTAATAGGAGAACCGCGCATAGTCCTTCGGCGCCAGCCGTTCGCGGGCGTGGCGCGAGGCGTCGATCGTCCAGGCGCCGAGCCCGCCCGCGGCGAGCGTCAGGGCCAGCGCGCTGCGGTGCCAGTCCTCGGCGAAGGGCACGATGCCCTGCGGCTCGGGCGCCACCGGCCCGTCGCCCCAGCGCCCGCCCATGTCGTGCAGGCGGGTCACCGGTCCTGCCCCTTCGGCCGCCCGGGCAGCCCGGTGCCGATCATCGAATCGCGGGTGACGAGCGCGGCCAGCGCGGCCTCGTCCAGGCCCTCCGTCCCCTCGGGGCGCATCGGGATCACCAGATATCGCACCTCCGCCGTCGAATCCCAGACCCGCACCGCCTGGCCCTCGGGCAGCGTCACGCCGAACTCCGCCAGGACCTTCCGCGGCTCGCGCACCGTGCGGGCGCGGTAGGCGTCGGACTTGTACCAGGCCGGCGGGAGCCCGAGAAGCGGCCAGGGGTAGCAGGAGCAGAGCGTGCAGACGACCATGTTGTGCACCTCGGGCGTGTTCTCCACCGCCACGACATGCTCGCCCTGCCGGCCGGAGATGCCGAGTTCGGCCACGGCCGCGCTCGCATCGCCGAGAAGCCGCTCGCGGAAGCCGGGGTCGGCCCAGGCCTTCGCCACCACCGCCGCGCCGAGATGGGGCCCCACCTTCCGCTCGTAGGTGTCGAGGATCGCGTCCATCGCCGCCGGATCGACGAGACCCTTCGCGACAAGGATGGTCTCCAGCGCCTTCACCCTCAGCGCCGGCTCCGGCGGCAGGAGCGCGTGGGAATGGGCATGGTCGTGATCGTGCGGCATGGCGAAAGCATGGCCCCGCGGGCGAGTGCTGTCCAGCGCCGATTCCGCCGCCGGCAGCCGGCCGCCGCGCCTCAGGTCCGCCGCCCTGCGGGGGAAGGGGCCGCGGACGGGGCGCGCGCGCGGCAGGGGCGGCAGGGCAGGGGCGGCAGGGCAGGGGCGGCAGGGCAGGGGCGGCAGGGCAGGGGCGGCAGGGCAGGGACGGCAGGGCAGGGGCGGCAGGGCAGGGGGAGCCGATGAATCGCTTGACGGCGCCGGCCGATGGCCGTAAACGGCGCGGACGGAATTCGGGGCCCCGCCACGGCGGCGTCCCCTGGCATTACCCATCGCCGGGCCGAAGCCCAAGCTGTGAAGGAAGAACCCCATGTCGCGCGTCTGCGAACTGACCGGTAAGGGCCCGATGTCGGGCAACAACGTGAGCCACGCGAACAACAAGACGCGCCGCCGGTTCCTGCCGAACCTGAACGAGGTGACGCTGATCTCCGACGCCCTCGGCCAGTCCTACACGCTGCGCATCTCGGCCGCGGCGCTGCGCTCGGTCGATCACCGCGGCGGGCTTGACGCCTTCCTTGCCAAGGCCAAGGACGACGAGCTTTCGACCCGCGCGCTGAAGATCAAGAAGGACATTGCGAAGGCCCGCGCCGCCGCCTGACCGGCCCGCCCGCGACGCATCCGAAGGCCCCGCCCCGGCGGGGCCTTTCGTTTGCCGGACGCCGGAGTCCTGTCCGGGGCTTGTGCAACGGGATGGCCACCGGTGCAGGTTCCGGCCGGACGGACCTGCCACGACGCGAAGCGCAGTCACTCCGCCCGCCGCGCCGGGATGAACGACATCACGTTCGCCTCCGACGGCACCTCCGCGTCGCCGATACTCCATCCAAACCAGTCGCGAAGCACCGCTTCCGAGGGCTCGCGGGACAGCAGCCCGGCGGTTTCGGACACGTCATCCGCATCGACCGGCACCCAGGGCGCGCCCGGCTCGATCTGGGCACGCGGGAAGAGCGCCCCGGACGGTTCCTCGAACAGGGCGGCAGGGCGGCCGTCCCAACTGGGGCTGCGCGAGGGCTGTCAACGGTTTCCCCCCGGAGTGACCGGTGCCGGTGCGCCGGGCACCGCTCCGCATCCCGGACACGACGGGGGCACCGAGCTTCGGACGGTTGCCGCTGCCGGCCGCCGCCCGGCAAACGCGGATGCGTCGAGCCGCGTTGCCGGCTGCATCCGGCCCTTCGCCTTGCACGGGGGCTTTCCTTGGCTTGCGGCCGCGCCTAGAAAGGGTGCATGCGTGCCCCCTCGCTCCGCAGCCTGATTGCCCTCGTCCTTGCCGTCTCGCTGACGGCGATGGGTCTGGCCGCGGCTTCGGCGCGGGGCCAGACCAGAGCCGAGGGGCGGGTCATGGTGCTCTGCTCGGGCGGCGGCCTGGTCCAGGTCACGCTCGACGAGGACGGCAGCCCGACCGGCGAAACCCACCTCTGCCCCGATCTCGCGGCCTCGCTCCTTGCCAGCGTCCAGTTGGCCCTGCCCGAGGTCGCGCGGCCCGTGACCTTTGCCGAGGCGCTAGAAGCCGAAACCGCCAGCCATTCCACCTTCCCGGCCCGCGCCATCTCGCGCGCCCGCGGCCCTCCGGTTCTGGCCTGATCCGACAGCAGACCAGAACCCAAAGGAGATTACCGATGAACGTCCTGAAAACCGCGCTCGCGGCCGCCGTGGCTGCCGTTGCGCTTCCTCTCTTCACGCTGCCCGCCCTGGCCCATGACGGGGTGATGATCAACGACGCCTATGCCCGCTTCATGCCGGGCGCGATGGCGGGTGCCGCCTTCATGCTGATCGAGAACCACACCAGCGAGGACGACCGCCTGATCGGCGCCGCCGCGACCATTGCCGAAAAGGTGGAACTGCACACCCATGTCCACGGCAACGACGGCACGATGCAGATGGTCCCGGTGCCGGAAGGGTTCGTGATCCCGGCCGAGGATGTCCATGAACTGAAACGCGGTGGCGATCACGTGATGTTCATGGGTCTGAAGGAACATCCCGCCGAAGGTTCGACGGTGCATCTGACGCTGACCTTCGAGAAGGCGGGGGTGATCGAGATCGACGTCCCCGTGGACAACAAGCGCTGATCGCGCGCTGCGCGCCCTCTCAGGCAGCGGCGCGCAGAATCCCGACCGGCCCGCCGGGCCGCCTGGCCGGTCGCCGGCGGCGCGTGCGAAAGGCCTTTCAGCATCGCGCTTCCCCCATCGCCGGGGTGGCCCCGGCGCTCTGCCGGGATAACACCGAAGAGGCTCAGGAAGCGACAGGTGCCGGCGGGCCGGGGTGGGGCCGGCCTCCTGTCCGCGGCGCCGGTCGGGGCGAAGCGATCGCCGCAGGGCGCCGGGGCGGGGCATCCCCTGCTGCGCGCTATGCTTCGCCTGCGGTCGCCGGGCGCCTCAGCCGATCCGCGTGGCAGTGTAGCCTTCCGTCTTCAGCGCGCCGATGATCGCTTCGGCGGGCGCGGTCGTCTGGACCTCGGCGGTGTGCGACCCGAGATCGACGAGCACGCTCGCCGAACTGTCGATGTCGATGATCGTGCGTTCCACCACGGCCTTGCAGTGGCCGCAGGTCATGTCGGGGATGGAGAATTTCATGCGCGCCTCCGCTGGCTCTCGTCCCTAGATCGTGCCTCCGGGCCCCGGGCGTCAAGGGGCCTGCCTGCCGCAGAGGTCAGGCGCGGATGGCAAAGCCCGCGGGCACGGCGCCGGGATCGGCGGGTTCGGTCCAGACGTCGGTCACCCGGGCCGCGCCGGGGCCTTCGCCCATCGCCGTGATCATCGCCTCCACTGCCGCCTCCGCCCCGGCGATCAGGGCCTCCACCGAGCCGTCGCCGCGGTTCCTGACCCAGCCCCTGAGCCCTAGCTGCGTTGCCTGCCCCCGCGCCCAGGCGCGATAGGCGACGCCCTGCACCCGCCCGGTCACGCGCACATGAACGGCAATCTCGTGCACCGAACCATCCTTCAGATGTCGCGCCTGTCCACGAAGGGCATCCTAGCACGGAACCGGCTGGCGGTGGCCTAGAAACGGATGCAGAACCGGCCCGGAGCGGTTCCCCGGCGCAGCGCGCCGAGTGCGTCCGTCACCTCCGTCAGGCCGATTTCCGTCACGTCGGCGGCCAGCGGGTGCCGGGTCTGCTCGTCCATCAGCGCCGCCATCTGGGCCCGCGTGCCGACCGAGGTGCCGGTGATGGTCACCCCGCTCGCCGTCAGCCATTCCTGATTGAGCGGCACCGGGTCCGAGACCATCGCGGCCGCGATCATTCGCCCGCGCGGACGGATCAGCGCCAGCATCGGCGCCCAGGTGGCGGGCGTGGGGGCAAAGTTGATGCAGACATCGGCACTTGCCGCCAGCTCCGCGACGGCAGCCGCATCGCCCGCATCGACGGTGCGCTCCGCGCCGTTGCTTCGGCTCTGCCGGAGCTTCGCCGGATCGCGGTCGACGGCGATGACCGCCGCGCCGCGCCGCCGCGCCAGTTGCACCGCATATTGCCCCAGCCCGCCGCAGCCGAAGACGGCGCAGCATTCGCCGGCCCGAAGCCCGGCCCGGTCGATCGCGCCAAGGGCGGTGAGCCCCGCGCACATGAGAGGAGCGAGCGCGGGGGCGTCGCCATCGGGCACGCGGGCCGCGAAGCGGGCATCGGCCACGACATATTCCGCGAAGGTGCCGGGCACGTTCAGCCCGTGGGCGCGGTGGTGCTGGCAGAAGCTTTCGTGCCCCGACCGGCATTCGGCGCAGGCGCCGCAGGTGTCGTGGATCCAGGCCGCCCCGGCGCGGTCACCGATCCGCCAGTCGCTGACGCCATCGCCCAGGGCCACGACCTCACCCACCCCCTCGTGGCCGAGGATGAAGGGCGATGGCGGCTGCGGTGGGCGCACCGATCCCTGCCAGATATGGACATCGGTGTGGCAGACGCCGCTTGCCTCCAGCCGGATCAGGATCTTCCCCGGCCCCGGCTCCGGGCGCGGCACCCGTTCCAGGCGCAGCTCCGCGCCGAAATCGCCCAGCACCGCCGCGAGCATCGTGCCGTCCATTCGCCAACCTCCTCAGAGCCCGAGCGCGGCGCGCACCGCCGGCAGGGCCGGCTCGCCCGCGAGCGTCGTCACTCCGTCGAGCCACTTGTCGAGCCGCGCCGGCTCCGCCGCGATCATGGCGCGGGCGGCATCGGACGGGCTTTCGCCGTCGCCCATGATCCGCTGCATTCCGTGGTTCTCGAAGTCAATGTCGTAGGTCAGGTTGGCGAACAGCTTCGCCGCGTTCGGGCATTCGGCGGCATAGCCGGGGCGGCTGAGCGTCCGGACCGTGGCGCTGCCAAGGTCCGGTCCGAATTCGATGTCGCCGCCGGACAGATAGGTGATGTCATAGTTAACATTCATCGGATGCGGCGCCCATCCTAGGAAGACGATCCACTCCTTCTTCTCGACGGCGCGGGCCACTTGCGCAAGCATCCCGGCCTCGCTCGATTCCACTACCTTCCAGTCGCCCAGCCGGTGCCGATCGGCGGCGATCATGTCGATCAGCATCTGGTTGGTGCCCGGCTCGATCCCGTAGATGCGCCGGTCGAATTCGTTGGCATGAGCGGCCAGGTCGCCGAAGGACGTCACGCCCGCGTCAGCGACATAGTCCGGCACGACAAGCGTGTATTTCGCTCCCGTCAGGTTTGTGCCCAGAACCTCGACATGATTGTTGTCGAAATAGGACTTGTACCGCTCGTCCTGCACCGGGCGCCAGTTGCCCTGGAAGACGTCGATCTGGCCGTTCTGGAGGCTCACGTAGGTCACGTCGAGTCCCAGCGGCGTCTGTTCCGATTCATAGCCCAGCGCCCCGAGCAACAGCTCGGCCGTGGCGTTGGTGAAGGCGATGTCGGTCCAGCCGCCATCGGCGATCCGCACCTTCCCGCACGCCGCGCCGTCGGCCCAGCCGGCCAGCGCCCGCCACCAGGGCCAGCGCTGTGCCGCCCAGAAGTGATTTCGATCCCATGACGATCCTCCCCAGTCCGAGACGGCATCAGTTTCGATAAGAATATTGAATGATCAAACAAAAAATTGTATGAGTATTTAATAATGGATTTCCCTAGGGTTGGCGGGTCATGAATGCCCGAAAGCGCAGCCGAATCGAGGATATCCGCCGCGAGGAACTGATTCTCGCGGCGCACCGGGTGTTCCTGACGCAAGGCCTCGCGGGCCTCACCACCGCGCGCATCTGCGCCGAGGCCGGCCTGTCACCCGGCATCCTTGCCTATTACTTCCGCGGCAAGGAGGACGTGCTCTTCCAGATGGTGCGCTACAACAACCGCATTTTGATGGAGGATATCGCCCGCCGCCTGCGCGCCGCCGTCACCCCCTGGGACCGGCTCACCGCGATCGTCGAGGGCAACTTCCCGGCGGCAAACTACAACCGCGCCGCCGCCAATGCCTGGCTTTCGGTCTGCGCCGCCGCCACCGCCAATCCCGAATACGCGCGCCTCCAGCGCTACTTCTACCGCCGTCTCGCCTCGAACCTCGCCTCCTGCCTCAAGCCGGCACTGACGGGCGACCGGCTGGAGGCGGCGATACTGACCGTCGGGGTGATGATCGACGGGCTTTGGCTGCGCCGGGCGGCCGACGACGGCACCAGCCGCGACCGGGCGGTGGCGCACATGCTGGCGCAGATCGCCGCCTTTCTCGAACCCGGCGAACAGCGCGCGCTCGGCCGATCCGCGCCCGCTTGACCGCCCGCGGTTTCCCGCGCATATGCCGCTCCCATGACCGAGCTTGCCCAGATCCGCAACTTCTCCATCGTGGCCCATATCGACCACGGCAAATCCACCCTTGCCGACCGGCTCATCCAGATGACCGGCACCGTGGCGATGCGCGACATGAAGGCCCAGCTTCTCGACTCGATGGACATCGAGCGCGAGCGCGGCATCACCATCAAGGCCAACACCGTGCGGATCGAGTATCCGGCGAAGGACGGCAAGACCTATGTGCTGAACCTGATCGACACGCCGGGCCATGTCGACTTCGCCTACGAGGTCTCCCGCTCGATGCGCGCGGTCGAGGGCTCGCTCCTGGTGGTGGATGCGACCCAGGGGGTGGAGGCGCAGACCCTCGCCAACGCCTATCAGGCGATCGACGCCGACCACGAGCTTGTGCCGGTCCTGAACAAGATCGACCTGCCGGCGGCCGACCCCGACCGGGTGAAGGCCGAGATCGAGGACGTCATCGGCATCGACGCCAGCGCGGCGATCCCGATCTCGGCCAAGACCGGCATCGGCATCCCCGAGGTGCTGGAGGCGATCGTCCACCGCCTGCCGGCGCCGAAGGGCGACCGGACCGCGCCCCTGAAGGCGATGCTGGTCGATAGCTGGTATGACCCCTACCTCGGCGTCGTGGTGATGATCCGGGTGATGGACGGCCGCGTCGCCAGGGGCGACCGGATCAAGATGATGCAGACCGGCGCCGTCTACGGCATCGACAAGCTCGCCGTGCTGAAGCCCCAGATGGTCGACATCGCCGAACTGGGGCCGGGCGAGATCGGCGTCTTCACCGCCTCGATCAAGCAGGTCCGCGACACCCGCGTCGGCG
>JAYSDS010000190.1:1354-9885 GCA_041914265.1 Roseomonas sp. | reverse complement strand
CGACTACAACTCAACCACGATTTCAAGACGCAAGGCCCTTCGGCCTTTGCTGGGGTGAGGTTTGGAGAGGGGCAAAGCCCCTCTCCATCGCCATCCGCGCCGCCCGCGCATAGGGGCCACAGCCCCTCCCGCCGTCACTCGTTGCTCATCAGCGCCCCCCGCAGCTCCGCGCCGCTCGACAGCCATCCGAAGAACGTCTCCACGTTGAACTCGGTCGCCTGCTGCGCCCCGGGCCCGGCCGCCATGGTCGCGTCCGCCAGCAGCACCGGGAAGAATTCGCGGTGATAGGCGTCGCGGATGGTGCTTTCGACGCAGACATTCGTCGCCACGCCACAGACCAGCAGGTTCCGGATGCGTCGCGACGCCAGGATCTGCTCCAGCCCCGTCCCGGCGAAGCCCGAGTAGCGCGACTTCGGCACCACCACGTCGCCCGGCTGCGGCGTGAGTTCCGGCACGATCTCATGGTCCCAGGTGCCGTGGGTGATCAGCTTCCCGGCATAGGCCTCATTGGCACGCATGAACTTCAGGGCGTTCGACTTGTGGAAGACCGGGGCGGTCGGCGGCGCCTCCCGCTGATCGGGAGAAAAGCCGTTCTGCAGATAGATGACCGGGATGCCCGCGCTGCGACAGGCCTCCGCGATGCGGGCCGTTTCCTCGATCACCGGCGGCGCGCCGGAGACGTCGAAGCCCACCAGGTCGATGTAGCCGCCCTTCGAGAGATAGGCGTTCTGCATGTCGACGATGATCAGCGCCGTCTCCTCGACGGTGACGGTGATCGGTTCGGGGCGGGCCGGCAGGGTGACGGTGCGGGTCATGCCGCGGACCAAGCAAGGCCCGCGCCAGCGGCCTCAGTTCAGCAGCGCGCCATTCCGGGCCACGATCCGACCGCCGGCGACGACCAGGCGCCGCGCAGGCCGCACGACCACGGCCTCTGCCAGGGTCCGGGCATCCACCAGCACGAGGTCGGCCCGCGCGCCGGGCGCGAGGCCATAGCCCTCGAAGCCGCAGCCCTCGGCCCCTGCCCCGCTCACGCAATCGAAGGCGAGCGCGATCTCGTCGTCCCGACGGAAATTGTTGCGCAGGCCGATGAGCATGGCGCGTTCGAGCATGTCGGGCGAGCCATAGGGCGTCCAGGTATCGCGGATGCCGTCATTGCCACCGAAGATGGTCACGCCGGCGGCACGGCAGGGGGCGACCAGTGGCACGGGCCGGGAGGCCGGCGCCGTGGTGGCGATGGCCACGCCCAGTTCCGCCATCTGCGCCAACAGCGCGTCGCGCTCGCGTTCGGTCAGGTCGCCCAGGCAGAAGGCATGGCTCACCACGACCTGGCCCTGCATGCCCAGCGCGCGGGTGCGCTCGAGTATCAGTTCCAGCGAGAAGGCGCCCATCGAGCCCTGCTCATGCAGGTGGATGTCCACCGGCTTGCCGTGCTTCTCCGCCAGGCCGAAGACGATATCGAGGTGGCGCACCGGATCGCGCTCGATCGCGCAGGGGTCGAGCCCGCCGACGATGTCCGCCCCCAGCGCCAGCGCCGCGTCGAGCAGGCTTTCCGTCCCCTGGCGTCCGAGGATACCCGATTGCGGGAAGGCGACGATCTGGATGTCCTGCAGGCCGGCCATCGCCGCGCGCGTCTCCAGCACGCGCTCGACATGGCCGGTGCCGCCCGAGGTATCGACATCCACATGGCTGCGGATGCGCGTCGTGCCGGCGGCAAGGAAAGCGCGGGCCATCGCGAGCGACGCCGCGCCGGCATCATGCCCGGTGCGGGCGCGCCATTCGCGCTCGGTGTCGATCTTGTCGATGATGCGCGGGCCGACCTCGTTCACCAGCCAGTCGGGTTCGTGGAAGACGGTCTTGTCGAGATGGGTGTGTCCCTCGACGAAGCCGGGCAGGAGCAGCAGGCCCGCACCGTCCTCGACGGCGATGCCCTCGGGCGCGGGGCCCGCGGCGAAGCGTCCGCCCAGCACCAGCACATCGGTCGCCGCGCCACCCATCGGGCGGACGTTGCGCAGCAGAAGATCGCTCATGCGGCCACCCAGTCGCGGAACAGGTCGAGGTCGATGTTGCCGCCCGAAAGCACCAGGCCCACGCGCCTGCCGCGCATCGCCTCGCGTTCCTGCAGCAGCGCGGCGAGCGGCGCGGCACCTGCCCCCTCGGCGAGGTTGTGCGTGTCCTGCCAATAGGCGCGGATCGCATCCGCGATGGCATCGTCGCCGACCGTGACGATGCGCGACGCACCGCCCCGGATGATGGCGAGCGCCCCTGCATCCGGCACGCGCGTCGCCATGCCGTCGGCATGCGTCTCGGCGCTGTTCGTCGTCACCACATGCCCAGCGGCGAAAGACAGCGCGTAGGATGGCGCACCTTCGGCCTGCACGCCGATGATCTCGGTCGGCAGGCCCAGCAGATCGCGCGCCAGGATGCAGCCGCAGATGCCGGAGCCCAGTCCGATCGGCACGTAGAGCGCATCGAGCGGCGGCGAGACGCGGAAGAACTCCAGCGCATAGGTCGCGACGCCAAGCACCAGGTCGCGCGCGAAGGATGGCGCGAACTCCAGCCCCTCGACGGCGGCGAGGCGCATCGCTTCCTCTCGCGCCGCATCGAAATCCGAACCATGTTCGATGAGGCGCGCGCCGAAGGCGCGCATCGCCGCGTTCTTCTCCGCGCTGTTGCCCCGCGGGACGAGGATGGTGACCGGCACGCCATGCCGCTGCCCGGCATAGGCCAGCGATTGCCCGTGATTGCCTCGCGTCGCGCTGATCACGCCGGCCACGCCGGCGCGTTCGCGCTTCAGGCGATCCATGTAGACGAGCCCGCCGCGGACCTTGAAGGCGCCGCAGGGCGTGTGGTTCTCGTGCTTGACATGAACCTCGGCCCCGCAGCGCGCCGCCAACAGCGGCCAGGCGAACTGCGGGGTGGGTGGGAAAGTCCGATGGACGAACCCGGCCGCCGCCTCAAGCTCGGCGAGAGTGAACAGAGTACCCCCTTACAACGGCTTGAGGTTGGAGGCCGCGGCCTTGCCGCGCTCGGTGACCACGTCGTAGCTGACCTTCTGGTTCTCGTTCAGGCCGGTGAGACCGGCCTTCTGCACGGCGGTGATGTGGACGAAGACGTCCTTGCCGCCATCCTGCGGAACGATGAAGCCGAAGCCCTTGGTCGCGTTGAACCACTTCACGGTGCCGATCGCCATGCGACGTGTCTCCTCGCTTGCCGGCCGCCGGGATGCGGCCAGATGTCCCCGCCGCACCCCGGTTTCGGCTTGGAGGCGACCGGGCGTCCGGAGGCACGGCAAGGCGAGGCAAGGCACGATGGACAAGAATCAGGCGCAGATTGCGACGGCTACGTCAATCAAAGCTGACATGGCCGTCATTCATTCCATGAAAACGACAAGCATTGCCACGCAGCGGTGTCACTCCACCCGGATGCCGAGGTCCGGAATAGTACGAGCCCAGAAGCCGTGCTCATCGCGCACCTGCGCCGTGAACGCCTCGGCACTGACCGGTGCGGTCAGCGGTTCAAGACCATCACGCCCGAGCTTCTCGTGGAAGGCCGGCATGGCAGCGATCTCCGCGGCGGCGGCGCGCAGCGCGGCAACCGGTTCGGCCGGCGTGCCGGGTGGGAAGAAGACGCCGTGCCAGCCGGTGACGGCATAGCCCGGCAATCCCTGCTCGGCGACGGTCGGCACATCGGGGAAGGCGGGCGAGCGCCGCGCGCCCGTCACCGCGATGGCGCGGAGCTGGCCCTCACGCACCAGCGGGATCGCCGGCGGCGGGGAGGAGATGTTGAACTGCACCGTGCCGTTCACCGCATCCATCAACGCCGGAGCCGTGCCGCGATAGGCCACGTCGTTCAGCTCGATGCCCGCCATCTTCGCGAGCAGCTTGCCGGCCAGGTGGTTGTTCCCGCCATTGCCGGAATGGCTGAAGGTGATCTCGCCGGGCTTCTGCTTCGCCAGCGCGATCAACTCCTGGAGGTTGGTCGCGGCGAAGCCCGGATGCGCGACCAGGATGTACTGGTAGTTCGCGAGGATGCCGGCGGGGATCAGCACCAGCGCAGGGTCCTCGCGCGCCGCGGTGCGGTAGACATGCGGGTTGATGACGATGTTGGACGACACCGCGTAGAGGAAGGTGTAGCCGTCGGGCCGCGCGCGCACCGCCTGGGTCGTGCCGATGTTGCCGCCGGCGCCGCCACGATTGTCCACCACCACCGTCTGGCCAAGCTTCTGCGTCAGGATCTGCGCGAATTCGCGCCCGACGATGTCGGTCCCGCCACCGGCCGCATAGGGGACGATCATGGTGAGCGGCTTGTTCGGCCGCCAGCCGGCGCCCTGGGCAAGGGCGAGCGAGGGCACGAACAGGGTCGGCGTGAGAAGAAGGCGGCGGCGCTTCATTGGACGGTCCCGGTTTTTCTGGGGTCGCTGACTTAGCATCATCGAGATACCGCGCCATAGCGGAATGAGGCGCGCCCACCGCGACCGAGACAGCGGATCGCGGCCAGGCCGCGATCCGGGAGCGCAAAGCGCAACCGCGCTCCGCGGCCCCCCGGCGCAGCAGCGCAGGGCGCGCAAGCCAAGCCGGTGAATGCCGGCGTCTGAAGCACAAAAAAAGAGGGCGGCCCGAAGGCCGCCCTCCCCCTGTTCCTTGCGGATCAGGCCGGGATCAGAAGTCCATCCCGCCCATGCCGCCCATGTCGCCACCGGGGGCGGGGGCCGCCGGCTTCGCCGGACGCTCGGCCACCATCGCCTCGGTGGTGATCAGCAGGGAGGCCACCGAAGCGGCGTCCTGCAGGGCGGTGCGCACGACCTTGGTCGGGTCGATGATGCCGGCCGCGACGAGGTTCTTGTACTCGTCGGACTGGGCGTCATAGCCGTACTCGTAGGTGTCGGTGCGCAGCACCTCACCGGCGACCACGGCGCCGTCCTTGCCGGCGTTCTCCGAGATCTGGCGGATCGGCGCCTGGATCGCGCGGCGCACGATCTCGATGCCGACCTGCTGGTCGTTGTTGTCGGCCTTCAGGCCCGCGAGCTTCGTGGACGCACGCAGCAGCGCGACGCCACCACCCGGGACGATGCCTTCCTCAACGGCGGCGCGGGTCGCATGCAGCGCGTCATCGACGCGGTCCTTGCGCTCCTTCACCTCGACCTCGGTCGAGCCGCCGACGCGGATGACGGCAACGCCACCGGCCAGCTTCGCCAGACGCTCCTGCAGCTTCTCGCGGTCGTAGTCCGAGGAGGTCTCCTCGACCTGCGCCTTGATCTGCTCGCAGCGGCCGGTGATCGCTTCCTTCTCGCCGGCGCCGTCGACGATCGTGGTGTTCTCCTTCTCGATCTTCACGAGCTTCGCACGGCCGAGCATGTTCAGCGTGACGGTCTCGAGCTTGATGCCGAGGTCTTCGGAGATCACTTCACCGCCGGTCAGGATGGCGATGTCTTCCAGCATCGCCTTGCGGCGGTCGCCGAAGCCAGGCGCCTTCACGGCAGCGATCTTGAGGCCGCCGCGCAGCTTGTTGACGACCAGGGTCGCCAGCGCCTCGCCTTCCACGTCCTCGGCCACGATCACCAGCGGCTTGCCCGACTGCACCACCGCTTCGAGCAGCGGCAGCATCGGCTGCAGCGAGGAGAGCTTCTTCTCGTGGATGAGGATGTACGGGCTCTCGAGCTCGGCGATCATCTTCTCCGCATTCGTGATGAAGTACGGGGAGACATAGCCGCGGTCGAACTGCATGCCCTCGACGACGTCGAGCTCGGTCTGGATCGACTTCGCTTCCTCGACGGTGATGACACCCTCGTTGCCGACCTTCTCCATCGCCTTGGCGATCATCTCGCCAATCTCGGTCTCGCCGTTGGCGGAGATGGAGCCGACCTGGGCCACTTCGCCCGAGGTGGTGATCTTCTTGGTCTTCGCCTCGAGGTCCTTCACGACCTCGGCGACGGCCTTGTCGATGCCGCGCTTCAGGTCCATCGGGTTCATGCCGGCGGCAACGGCCTTCGCACCCTCGCGCACGATGGCCTGGGCCAGCACGGTCGCGGTGGTGGTGCCGTCACCGGCGATGTCGTTGGTCTTCGAGGCCACTTCGCGCACCATCTGCGCGCCCATGTTCTCGAACTTGTCGGCCAGCTCGATTTCCTTGGCGACGGTCACGCCGTCCTTCGTGATGCGCGGGGCACCGAAGGACTTGTCGATGACGACGTTGCGGCCCTTCGGGCCCAGCGTCACCTTCACGGCGTCGGCCAGGATGTCCACGCCGCGCAGCATCTTGTCGCGCGCCGAGGCGCCGAACTTCACGTCCTTAGCAGCCATTGCTCTCTACCTCTGAATTCTGTGTTGCGATCGGGTCGAAGCGGCGGCTCAGGCGGCCAGCACACCCATGATGTCGGACTCCTTCATGATGAGGAGCTCCTTGCCATCGAGCTTCACTTCGGTGCCCGACCACTTGCCGAACAGGATGCGGTCGCCGGCCTTCACGTCGAGCGGGCGAACCTCGCCCTTGTCGTTCACGGTGCCGGTGCCGACGGCGATCACTTCGCCTTCCTGCGGCTTTTCCTTCGCGGTGTCGGGGATGATGATGCCGCCGGCGGTCTTCTCTTCCGCTTCGATGCGGCGAACCAGAACGCGGTCGTGCAGGGGACGGAAAGCCATGATGTCCTCTCTCTCCTGAGCCTCGAGTTGATGACGGCTCGCCCTGGGGAGCCTGGCCGGCTGCCGGAGCACCCCGGCCGTTAGCACTCCCCCCAGAGGAGTGCCAGCGATCTAAGCCCCGGCTCTGGCGCCGTCAAGCGGTTGTCAGCACTCAGCGAGCGCGAGTGCTAATGATTTGAAACTAAAAGATTTATCTTGCGTTCTGATGCAGCGCACATGTCATCCTGATGACGGACGGCCCATGAAAAGGCGCCGCCGAGACAAGAACCGCACGGCAGACCACCCCGAAGGGAAAGGATTGCAAACGGTGCTGCAGGGACTGGAACCGATCCTCCGAATCCCCGACTGGCGGATGACCACCGCCGAGTTGCTGTACCACCTGCCCGACCACCCGCATGTCCTGCAGGCCTATATCTGGCAGAAGGTGGACCATGCGCCGGACTTTCCGGAGCTGAGCCGCTTCCTCGATTTCTGGCGTCGGGAGATCGATGGCCCGCTGCATTCCGTGCGCGTCGCCTGTTCCGCCCTCAGCCAACCCGCGGAGTTCCGCTACACCAACGGGGTCTTCACCCTGCATTAGGGACACCGTGGCGACGCCCGGCTGACGGCGATTAGGCAAGCACGCCACGCGCGACCACCATGCGCTGTATCTCGGAAGTGCCATCGAGAATCCTCAGCACGCGCGCGTCGCGATAGAGCCGCTCCACGGCGCTGCCCTGCATGTAGCCTTCCCCGCCATGCACCTGCAGCATGCGGTCGGCGACGCGGCCCAGCGCCTCGGTCGCGAACAGCTTCGCCGCGGCCGCATCCGCCGGGCGCAGCGTCCCGGCATCGCGCGCGCGGGACAATTCCAGCGCCATGCAGCGCGTCGCCAGCGCCTCCGCCGCCGAATCGGCCAGCAGAGCGCCGATCGCCGGCTGCTCCGCGATGGGCTTGCCGAATTGACGGCGCGCCAGGGCATGGCGCCGGCCTTCCGCGATCAGCCGGTTCATCAGCCCGGCCGACAGCGCAGCGAGGTGCAGCCGCACCTTGTCCAGCCCGGCAAGGGCCAGCTTCAGCCCCTCCCCTTCCGCCCCCACCAGCGCATCGGCCGGCACGCGGCAATCATCGAAGACGATGTCGGCCACCTGCGCGCCGCGCATCCCCATCTTGGCCTGGGTCGGCTGGACATGGACGCCCGGCGTCGCCGGCTCGATGGCAAAGGCGGAAATGCCCCGCGCCCCTTCCCCGCCCGTGCGGGCCATCACCATCAGCATGCCGGATTCCGGCGCGTTGGTGGCCCAGCGCTTGCGGCCGTCGAGGCGCCAGCCCTCGCCGTCCCGCCGCGCGGTGGTGGTCAGGGACGCCGCATCCGACCCTGCCTCGGGCTCGGACAGGCAGAAACAGGCGATGCGTTCCCCGCGCGCCAGGCCCGGCAGCCAATGGGCCTTCTGCGCCTCGGTGCCGGCGCGCTGCAGGATCTGCGCCGCCCCGCCGCTGTTCAGGGCATAGACCGCGCGATAGCCCGGCGCGGCACGGCCGAGGACGAGCATCAGCTCGGCCTCTTCCTCCATGGTCAGGCCCAGGCCGCCATAGGCCTCAGGCAGGGAGATGCCAAAGAGGCCAGCAGCGCGGATGGCCGCCCGCGCGGCGTCGGGCATGCGGTCCTCGGCATCCATCTGCGCCTCGGCCGGGATGAGGACGTCCTCGATCAGGCGCTCGGCGGCGGCGAGGCGCGCAGCCTGCGCGGCGGGGTCGCGGATCATGGTGGTGGGTCTCCTGGTTGGACGCTGGCATCGGAGGGGTGGCGCGACGATGAGGCGACGGCGGTCCAGGCCACACTGCGGCCTGGGGGGGGGGGGGGGGGGGGGGGGGGGGGGGGCCCCCCCCCCCCCCCCCCCACCGCCGCCGGAG
>JAYSDS010000190.1:0-1344 GCA_041914265.1 Roseomonas sp. | reverse complement strand
GAGGCGACGGCGGCCCAGGCCACACTGCGGCGTGGCGGGTTGAGGTCCGGTGTGGGGCGGCGCCCCCCCTTCCGGTCTTCCCTTCGCGCGTATGGGGCGCCGCCCCTCTCCGGACCTCATCCCGCCCAATGACAATGTCATTTGGAGAACCGTTCCCTGGCGGTAACCGGCCCGGACCCTTTCCCGATCCGTGGCCTCGGAGGGGGCTGTCTGTCCGCCTCAGTCGCTCTCCGGCGGAATGACGTTGGTGTTCAGCCCGTCCACCAGCACGTCGCGCACCGTCTCCGCGCTCTTCAGCCGGATGTCGTCCCAAGCCTCGGGCGTGTGGAAGGCGATGTGCGGGCAGATGATCAGCCGCCCGTTCAGCCATTCCTCCTTGTCGCGATAGGCGCGCAGCAGGGAAGGAATGGGTTCGACCGGCGGTTCCACCGGGATCACATCCAACCCGGCCGCGGCGACATGCCCGTCGCGCAGCACGCGCTCCAGCGCGTCGATGTCGAGGATCGGCCCGCGCGCCGTGTTGATCACCACCGCATTCTTCGGCAGCAGGCGCAGCTCGCGCTCGCCGATCAGACCCTTCGTATGGCGGGTCAGCGGGCAATGGATGGACAGCACATCCGATTCGGCCAGCAGCTCCTCCAGCGTCCGGCAGCGATGCACGGCGATGGCGCGGTCCGCGCCATTGGGCAATGCCGGGTCGTAGAAGGCGACGCGATAGCCCAGCGCCTTCGCCCGCAACGCGGCGGCCGTGCCGATCCGCCCCAGGCCAACGATGCCGAAGGTCTGCACTTCCTGCCGGCGCACCGCGGGGTGACGCAGCACGGCCCAGGGGGCGGGGTTCGGGCCGCGCTGGGTGTCGTGGTACAGCGTCAGCCCGCGGCGCAGGCCGAGTGCCATCAGCACCGCGAATTCCGCCACTTCCTGCGTGCCATAGTCGGGGACGTTGCACACCTTGATCCCGCGCGCCGCGGCGGCGACCCGATCGACGCGGTCATAGCCCACGCCCATGCGCACGATGACCTTCAGCTTCGGGAAGCGAGCGATCTGGTCCGCCGGCACCCACATGCGCAGCGTCATCAGCGCATCGGCCTGTTGGCAGAGCTCGTCAGGCAGTTCGGCGATGGAAGATGTCGCGTTGCCCCGGAGGATCCTGACCGAGGGGCCCATGACCCGTTGCTCGAGATCGGTGTCGGGATAGAGCCCTTCGGGCTCGAGCACGGTCAGCGTCATGCGTTCTCCTCCTGGACGTTGGCGGGAGGATGCGGGGGCCTGCCCGGGGTGGCAAGACGCGCCCGGCGACGCCTCGGACCGCGGTCGAGAATGCGCCAGCCGGCGCATTCTTAG
>JAYSDS010000189.1:0-9909 GCA_041914265.1 Roseomonas sp. | reverse complement strand
ATGGCCAGGGGACCCCATCGACGTTGCGAAGCAACGCCGATGGGAACCCGGCGGGGTGAGGTCCGGAGAGGGGCGGCGCCCCTCTCCGGTCTTCCCTTCGCGCCCCTCCGGACTCAGGTCACGACCCGACCTTCAGCGTGCTGGTCAGCCCCCGCAGGCAGGCCACGATCGACAGCGGCGTGATCTTCCCGGTGCGAGGGTTCTCCTCGCTCGGCACGTTCTCGATGGTCATGGTCAGGCGCGCGGCGGCGGCTTCCACGCGGATGGTATGCGTGTTGCGCGTCACGCCGGGGTCGGCCCAGATCTCGACCATGGTGCGTTCCGGCCCGATGCCGGCGAGGGCCAGCGCGGCGGCGACGTTCACATTGGCCGGGAAACCCTGCGCCGCGTCGAAGGCGTTTCCCTTGAAGATGCGCGTCGGCGTCGTGACGGCCAGCACGTCGATGGCGTGCTGCTTCAGATAGGGCGCGCCTTCCAGCCCGCGCGGGGGCTTGCGCGTCTCGATGGTCACGCTCTCCACCGCGCCCTCGGCCGCGGCGCGCACGGCGTCCAGCCCGAGCAGCGCGCCGGTCGGCACGATGATGCGCGCGCCGGTCTGCTTCGCGCGATCCACCAGATGCATGCGCGGCAGCAGCGCGCCGACCGAGGAGGGGACGAAGATCTTCCCGGCCTCGATCGCGGCGGTCGCAATTTCCTCGAAAGCCGCGGCGGGGGCGGCTTCCACGACGATGTCGCAGGCGGCGAGTTCGGCATTCGCAACCACCATCGGGGGCACCTTGAAGCCGCCGACATTGGCCTGCGCCTTCTTCATGTCGCGCGCCGACACGGCGGCGAGGCGCAGCCCTTCCACGCCCGCATCCAGCGTGCGCGCGAGGTGCAGTCCGATCGCCCCGAGACCTGCGATGCCAACCGTCAATGCCTGTGCCATGCGACCCTCCGCGCGTTGTCTGCGCGGCGGTAGCACAGGTGTTGCACGTCGTCAGGCCGGCGCGGGGGGCAATTGCCGCCGACAGAACCAGGCAGACACGGCGGCGCCGAGCCACAGCGCCGCGACGACGAGCTTGGCGATGCGCCGCACTTCCTCCTGGTCCGGCAAGGCCGCGAGGCCGAGATTGCCGAGGCCGAGCACCAGCCCGACCCAGAAGAACATCGTCACCTGGCGGCGATACTGGCGGCGGAATTCCTCGGGCGTGCCCTTGTGCTTCGGGCGCACCCAGCCATTCGCGACCTTGCGCGTCTCGATGGGCATCCAGACGATCAGGATCGCCGCCCCGATCAGGGCAAGCAGTTCCAGCATGGCCAATCCTCCGCGGTCCCGGCCCGGCGGCGATGCGCGCCAAACGGCATGGCCATGGTCGCCCGGATGGGGGTGGGGATTCTGTGCCGGACATCACGCGCTTGCCGCGACGGGGCTGGTTCGGCGAAAACCCGCCTCCCATGCCCCATACCCCTCCCCTCGCCCCGCGCGACAGCCTGCCCGACCGCATCCGCGACCTCGCCGCCAACGAGATCGCGGAGGTCGCCTATCTCGGCTTCGAGGATCCGGAGGTCATCAAGCTCTGGGTCGGCGAGGGCGACCTGCCGACGCCGGCCTTCATCACGGAAGCCGCGCATCAGGCGATGCTGGCCGGCCATACGCGCTACACGTGGTCCACCGGCCTGCCGCGGCTGCGCCAGGCATTGTCGGACTACCATCGACGCCATTGGGGCGTGGAGGTCGCGCCGGACCGCTTCACCGTGACCTCGGGCGGCATCAACGCGCTGATGCAGGCGATGCAGGCCATCCTCAGCCCGGGCGAGGAAGTGATCTACCCCGCGCCGCATTGGCCGAACCTCGATGCCATCATCCGGCTGCTCGGCGGCGTGCCCGTGCCCGTACCGCTGCATGCCCGCGCGGATGGGCGCCTGGAGCTGGACCTCGACGAGGTCGCGGCGGCGATCACGCCGCGCACGCGGGCCATCGCGATCAACTCGCCCTCCAACCCGACCGGCTGGGTGATGCCGCGGGCGCAGATGACGGCGCTGCGCGACCTGGTGCGCGAACGGGGTCTGTGGCTGATCTCGGACGAGGTCTACAACCACTTCACCTACGGCAACGCCATCGCGCCGTCCTTCCTCGAGATCTGCGAGCCGTCCGACCGGCTGCTGGTGGCGAACACCTTCTCGAAGAACTGGGCGATGACGGGCTGGCGCGCGGGCTGGCTGATCTTCCCCGAAGGACTGGCACAGGTCTTCGACAATCTCGGCCAGTACAACACCACCTCGATCCCGACCTTCCTGCAATACGCCTGCATCGCGGCGCTGGATCAGGGCGACGACTTCATCCGGACGATGGTCGCGCGCTGCCGCGCGGCACGCGACATCTTCGTCGAGGGGCTGTCGGCCATCCCGGGCATCACCATCGCAGCGCCGGAAGGGTCGTTCTATCTGTTCCTCTCCGTCGCAGGGGAGACGGATGCCAAGGCACTCGCCATCCGCATCCTGCGGGAGGCGAAGGTCGGCCTAGCGCCAGGCACCGCCTTCGGACCGGCGGGACAGGGGCATCTGCGGCTGTGCTTCGCCGTGGACACGGCGCTGGCACGCGAGGCGATGGGGCGGTTGCGGACCTTCTTCACCGGGCGCTGAGGAGCGGCGGCGCCTCATGAGCGCGAGCCTTGTTGGCGCCGATGGTGATGGAGAGGGGCTCTGCCCCTCTCCAAACCTCACCCCGCCAAAGGCCGAAAGGCCTTTGGAAACCTCCACTTGGCGCGGGGCGCGACGACCTGCACGGCATGATGGGAGTCACGTCGGGCGCAGCGCTGATTGAATCCGGGCGCGGGGCGTGGCGGACCTTTCGAGAGCACGGGAGGCCCGATCGGCCCGACATTGAGTGGCGGTTTGCAAGGGCCTTCCTGATGACCCGAGTGGTTCCGCTGGTCGGGAACCGAAGGAAGGCCGCGCCTACGCCCACTACGTCATAGCGTAGCCTGGACCGCCAGAACCTGGCTTCGGGCGAGAGTCCCGTACCAAGCCCTCACAGCGTGCTTCCGGCGCACGAACGGGTTTCAATACCATTCCGCCAATGGTGCACAGCGCCAAGTCGAGGTTTGCAAAGGCCTTTCGGCCTTTGCCGGGGTGGGGTCCAGGGAGGGGCAAAGCCCTTCCCCGCCCTCCCGTCGCGCTCATGGAGCCGTGCCCCTCTCACGGCCTCACACCACGGGGCTCGACCCGCCATCCACGTTGATCGCCGTCCCGGTCACGTAGCCGCCCTGCTCGCTCGCCAGCAGCAGCGCCATCGCCGCGAATTCCTCCGACTTGCCGATGCGCCCGAGCGGCACCGGCTTGCCCTGCTCCGCCTTCCATTCCTCCCAGGTGACGTTGCGCTTGTCGGCGGCGTGGCGGCGGACCCATTGGTCGCTCTCGATGATGCCGACGAGCATGGCGTTCACCAGCACGTTGTGGGGCGCGAATTCGTTGGCCAGCGCCTTGGTCAGCGCCATGCCCGCCGCGCGCGACACCGAGGTCGGCGTGGATGCCGCCTTGGGCGCCTTCGCCCCGATGTTCAGCACGTTGATGATGCGGCCCCATTTCCGGTCGCGCATGCCGGGCAGCGCCAGGCGGCACAGCCGCACGGCGGCGAACAGCTTGAGGTCCAGGTCGTCCTGCCACAGCGCGTCGCTGACCTCGAGGAACGGCCCGCGCTGGGATGTCCCGGCATTGTTCACCAGGATGTCCACCTGCCCCAGCGCGCGCGTCGCGCCGGTGAAGGCCTGTTCGCAACCCTCGGGCGTGCGGATGTCGGCGGCGATGGCGGCGACCTTGGCGGTGGGCGCGGCCTCGCGGATCTCGGCTTCGGCCTGGGCGAGGGACTCGGCGCCGCGGGCGACCAGCGCCACATTGCCGCCGGCCTGCGCGAAGGCCTTGCCCATGGCGAGGCCAAGCCCCTTCGACCCGCCCGTGATCAGCGCGGCGCGCCCGTTCAGTGTGATCTGCATGGATGTTTCCCCAGTGGATGGGGCGCATCCTGCCGCAGCCGCCGGATCGCGCAAGGAAGGGTGGCGGCCCGTCAGGGCACCCGCTGCCCGGACAGGTCGACGCCCGGCACGATCACGACCGGTCCCTCGCTGCGCGGCGGTGGCGGCGCCATGCCCGCGAAGCCTGGTCCGCCCGGACGCGGGCCGCGCGGCGGCGCGCCCGGCGGGGGCGCCATGCCGCGAAATCCGCCCGGCCCCGGGGCACCCGGCGGCGGCGGTCCCGGCTGGTTGACGACCACCGCGGCACGATCGACGCCGAGCGCCAGGGCCGCGCGATAACAGTCCGGCGCCTCGGTCACCGCCGCGAAGCCGGCATGCGCCGCGTCCTCGCGGGCGATGTGGTCGGTGCTGTTGAAGGTGTCCCGCCGCAGGCCCCGCCGGTCATAGGCGGTGACGTTGCCGTAGATGTAGCTGTTCATCGCGTCGGGGAAATAGAGCTGCCCGGTCAGCACGTTGCGTTCGTCGAGGAAGACCTTGACGTGGATGTGGGTGGTCCGCCCCCGGTACCAGCCGGGCCAGAGGGTGCGGAAGGTGACGCTCCCGTCGGCACCCGCGAATTGCGTGCCGCGCAGGAAGGTGCGGCGCGACATGTCGAGCGACCGGTCGTCGCCCTGTTGTGGATAGCCCGAATAGACCCCCTGCGCGTCCGCGCTCCAGATATCGACGCGGGCCCCCGGGATGGGCGTGCAAGGGCCGGCCTCGATGACCACCAGGCGCAGTTCCAGCGGTACGCCGGTACGGTCTTCCGTGACGTCGGCGCGCTGCAGCCGGGGATCGACGTAATAGGGTCCCTCGACGGCCTGCGGGGTCAGGATGCAGGCGGGTGCGGCCGCGGTCTGGGCGGAAGCCCTGATGGGCTGCAGCAGCGGCGCGGCCGCGAGCGCACCGAGCGCCGCACGGCGGCGCGTCACGATGGAGGGCAACAGGAGGGGCACGATCGACTCCGATGGATTCCGCTCGCGCCCTATCGGCCCGGGCCTGTGAGGGAAGGATGACCGGAATGTCACGGAACGTGACGGGAGCCTGACCGGTCACGGTCCAGGCTGCGGTCAGGCGGCCGCCGGACCAGGAACGGCACCAGGTTAGGGGGGACCTGATGACAATGGACCGGAGGGGCGCTGCCTCTACCTCCACCAAGCCATGGTGCGGCCTCGACCGCCGGCATTTGGCGTCGGGCGGAACGCTGATCCCGAACCCTTGCGGCGCGTTTGGGGCGTTAGCGCAGGTTTCGGCGCCATTCCGCCGGCGGCACACAACATCATGTGGAGGTTTCCAAAGGCCTTTCGGCCATTGGTGGGGCGACTTGGAGGGGCAACGCCCCTCCCATTCCATGTGGGCAGGAAAGCCGCCAGTCGCCTCACTCACAGCACCCCGTGCCGCGCGGAAGACCGAACACGGCCACTCCGAGTCGGCCGGCGTCAGATATCCTGGTCCAGCCATTCCGAGACGTTGAGGACAGCCCGGCGCGTCTCCGGCCCACCCTCCGGCACGCCCTGGGCGACATCGAGAAGCGTCTCCAGATGGCCGCGCTCGACATGGAGGCCCGGGGCGCCCTGCGCCTCGTCCGCCGAGGCGGAGCGGTGGGCATGGAGGGCGGCCTTCAAGGCATGCACCGCCTTGATGACTGCCTCGAAGGGTCGCTGCTTCTCTGGCGTGTCGTACTGCGCCAGATGCGTGTCCTCGACATGGCGCAGCGTCGTGTCGAGATCCCCCAGCATGTCGAGGGGAAAGGGGACACGGATCTCGCGGTTTGGCATCGTCCTACGCTCCGGCTCTTGAGGCCGGCAGCGGTGACCGAGACGGGAGATCAAGTCAACGCACAAGCGTTCCGGAGCCTGCCGGATCACGGCCAGGCGGCGGGCACGCGCGGCACACTGCGGGAAAAGGAAGGGTGGGGCGACCAACGGGACTCGAACCCGTGACATCCAGGACCACAACCTGGCGCTCTACCAACTGAGCTATGGCCGCCACCGGAGGCGCGGGGAATACGGCCGCGATGCCCGTCTCGTCAACCGCATGTGCGCATGCATGGCAGATCTGCGCCGGCGTCCCCGTTGTGGCACCGCGAACCGGAATGACATGGTGCGGTCCAGACCGGGAGCGTCCCATGAGCCTCCAGACCACCGCATCCCGCGCCGCGCTGCCCGCCGGCATCCTGATCACCTGCGCGGTGGGCGGTGCGATGCTCGCCATGGGGCTGCGGCAATCCTTCGGTCTGTTCCTGGCCCCGATGACCGAGGCCCATGCCTGGACGGCTTCCGGCTTTGCCTTCGCCATCGCGCTGCAGGTGCTGCTGAACGGGATATCACAGCCGCTCACCGGCCAGCTCGCCGACCGCTTCGGCGGGCGGAACGTGATCATCGGCGGCGCGCTGCTCTATGCCCTCGGCATCCTGGGCATGGCGCTGTCGGATGGGCTGCCGGTCTTCACCTTCTTCGCGGGGCTGGTGATGGGCGTGGCGGTCTCGGCCGCGGGCATGCCGACCATCATCGCCTCCCTCACCCGGCTGCTGCCCGAGGAGATGCGCGGCCGGGCGGTCGGGCTCGGCACGGCGGGCTCCTCGGCGGGGCAGTTCCTGGTGGTGCCGCTCGCGGGCCTCGCCATCCAGGGCTTCGGCTGGCAATGGGCGCTGATCGCCATGGCGGCGGCGGCGCTGATGATGATCCCGCTCGCCCTGCCGCTGTCGGACAGGCCGGCCCCGGCCAAGCCCGGCGCCGCGGCCGAGGATTCCGAGACGGCGGGCGCGGCGCTGTCCCGCGCGGTCCGCGACCCGTCCTTCTGGTGCCTGTTCTTCGGGTTCTTCGTCTGCGGCGTGCATGTCTCCTTCCTCACCGTGCACCTGCCGGGCTTCGTGCATAGCTGCGGGCTGCCGCTCTATGTCGGGGCGGGGGCGATCTCGATGATCGGGCTGTTCAACATCGGCGGCTCGCTGCTCTCGGGAGAGCTGACCCAGCGCTGGAAGCGGCGGGAGCTGCTGGTCTGCATCTACGCCGCGCGCGGCGTGCTGATGGTCGGCTTCATGCTCGCGGAGAAGACGACGCTCAGCGTCATGATCTTCTCGGCGCTGATGGGCGTGCTGTGGCTGTCCACCGTGCCGCCGACCGTCGCCCTCTGCGCGCGCAACTGGGGCACGCGCTGGCTCGCGACCATTTTCGGCATCATCTTCCTGGGCCATCAACTCGGCGGCTTCACCGGGGCCTTCCTGGGCGGGCTGATCTATGACCACACCGGCTCCTACGATGCGATGTGGAGCTTCGGCATCGCGGCCGCCGCTTTCGCCGCGCTGATCCATATCCCGGTGCGCGACGGGCCGCGTGCCGTGCCCGCGATCGCCTGACAGGGCCGGCATCGGCGGGAGAGGCCGGCCGGCATGGTGCCCGAATGAGAGGGCGGCGAAGGGGCCCGCCCTCCCTTTCGATGCGCCGGGCGCCGGTCCCGCCGCTACCCCCGCTTGCCGCGACCCGTCCGACAGGGCCATATCCGCATCCCCGCGCCGGAAGGAGCATGCCCATGCGCCACATCGCCCGTTGCCTGATCCTGGCCGTCCCGCTGCTTGCCGGCACGGCCCTGGCGCAGCGGGCCGGCACGCCCTCCGCCCCGCCGGCCTCCCGGCCCGCGGCGCCGGCCGCGCCCAACGCCCCGCCGCATGAATGGCTGTTCGGATCCTGGACCGGCGGCATCTACCCGCCCGGCGACACCGAGTCGGCCCGCTGCTTCGGCCAGCCCACCGTGATCTTCACGCGGGAAGCGGTGCTGCGCAGCGGCATCCTCGACCCCGCCTATCGCCAGCGCTTCATCGAAACGGTGGTCAGCCGCGCCGGCGGGGCGACCTTCCGCTTCATTCCCGCGGTGCCGGCGGGCGGCCGCGTGCCGCCCGAGATCGGCTTCGGTTGCCCCGGCGGCCCCGATGAGCTCGAAGTCGAACAGTCCGGCCCGAACGAGATCGTCTTCCCGAACTGCCGCGAAATGCCGTCCCCCCTGCGCCGGTGCGGAAGCCCGAATCAGTGAGCAGCCCGAAGCGCATCGCCCTGATCCACGCGCTGCGGCATTCCCCGCCGCCGATCGAGGCCGCCTTCGCCCGGCTCTGGCCCGGCCAGGTGCTGATGAACCTGCTGGATGACAGCCTTTCGGCCGACCTGGCGCGGGAGGGAAAGCTGACCCCGCGCATGACCGAGCGCTTCCTCACGCTGGCGCGCTACGCGGCGGGCACCGGGGCGGATGCGATTCTCTTCACCTGCTCGGCCTTCGGCCCGCCGATCGAGGCTTGCGCGGCGGATCTCGCCCCCATGCCGGTGCTGAAGCCGAATGAGGCGATGATCGAGGAGGCGGTGACCAAGGGGAAGCGAATCGGCCTGCTGGTCACCTTCCCCGGCACGATCCCCTCCATGACGCCGGAATTCCCGCCCGGCATCACCGTGGTGCCGAAGGTGGCGGAAGGCGCGCTGGCCGCGCTCGATGCCGGCGATGTCGCGACGCATGACCGGCTGGCGGCCGAGGCGGCGAAGGAACTCGCCGATTGCGACGCCATCGCGCTCGGTCAGTTCAGCCTCGCGCGGGCGAAGCCATTGGTCGAGGCGGCGACGGGCCGGCCCGTGCTGACCACCCCGGACAGCGCGGTGGTGAAGCTCAGGGCACTGCTCGGCGCCTGACCGCGGCGCCATTCGGGACGGGCGGGCAGGACATATGCACGGCGAATACAAGGTTCCGGGCGGCAAGCTCGTCGTCGTCGATCTCGACGTGCGGGACGGGCACATCGCCGATGTCTCCATCGCGGGCGACTTCTTCCTCGAACCCGGCGAGGCGCTCGCGGACATCCGCGAGGCCGTCGAAGGCCTGCCGCGCGCGACCTCGACCCAGGCGATCGCGGCAGCCATCACCGAACGCCTCCGGCCCGATGCGGCACTGATCGGTTTCAGCGCCGAGGCCGTGGCGATCGCCGTGCGCCGCGCCCTCAACAGCGGTGCGGGCTGGCGCGACTACGCCTGGCAGATCATCGAGGCGCCGCCACTCGCACCGGCGATGCATCTGGCTCTCGATGAGGTGCTGGCGCAGGGCGTCGCGGCGGGACGGCGGAAGCCCACGCTGCGTTTCTGGGAATGGGCCAGGCCCGCCATCATCATCGGCGCCTTCCAGTCCTTGCGGAACGAGGTGGATCTGGACGCCGCCGCCGGCTTCGGCATCGAGACGGTGCGCCGCGTGACCGGCGGCGGAGCGATGCTGGCCGAACCCGGCAATTCCGTGACCTATTCGCTCTATGCGCCCGGCGCACTGGTGCGCGACCTGAACTTCGCGGATTCCTATGCCTTCCTGGACGAATGGGCGGTGCAGGCGCTGATCTCGCTGGGAATCGATGCGTTCTACAAACCGCTCAACGACATCACGAGCAGCAAGGGCAAGATCGGCGGCGCGGCGCAGAAGCGCTATGGCGGCGGCACCGTGCTGCACCACGTCACCATGGCCTACGACATGGACGCGACGAAGATGGTGCAGGTGCTGCGCATCGGACGCGAGAAGCTGAGCGACAAGGGCACCACCAGCGCGGCCAAGCGCGTGGATCCGCTACGCAGCCAGACCGGCCTGCCGCGGGAAGAGATCATCCGCCGGATGCGGGAGACCTTCGTGAGCCTGTATGGCGGTGAGGCCGGGGCGATCACGCGCGAGGAATACGCGGCAGCGGAGACGCTGGCGGCAGAGAAGTTTTCCTCGCCGGAGTGGCTGCGACACATTCCCTGAGCCGCAGGGAGGCTGGAGAGGGGCGTTGCCGCTCCCGGCCCCCGCTCCACCAAGGGCCGAAAGGCCTTCCTGATGGCTGGCCTGGTTCGGCTGCAGAAGCGGGGGGGGGGGGGGGGGGGGGGGGGGGGGCGCGCGCCAGCCCCCAAACCCCTGACACAAAACC
>JAYSDS010000188.1:0-10070 GCA_041914265.1 Roseomonas sp. | reverse complement strand
CCAAGGAGGCCAACTGTCTCATCACCGATGGATCCCGTTCAGGGGGGAAGGTCACGGAGGACCGCGAGAACCTCGAACGCTACACCGCTCTCGCGCTCGACCTCTCGCGCACCCTCGACAAGGATCTGTCCTCCGCCGCCGAGCGGGTCGCGCGCGCCCTGCGCCGACCCGAGGAGGTCGCGCGCGATCTCGCCGATCAGGGCGTGCGCGGCTTCGACGAGCAGTTCCGCCGCCATATCGAGCTCATGGTCCGGGCCGGCGACGTCTCGGGTGCGGCCGCGCAGGTCATCGCCCGCCTCACCAGCGTCGTGCAGGGGGCGACGGATGGCGGCACCGCCTTCGAGCGGGCGATCAACAATGTCGAGAAGTCGCTCGAGGGCCTGTGGAACCGCATCACGGACGGGTTGTCCCGCGCCGGGGCGCCTTTCCTGGAATGGTTGGCGCGATCGGAGCAGAACTCGCGCCTCTTGGTGGAGCAAGGCGGGCTCTCCATCCTCCGTGCCTTGCCGGGCGGCCTGCCCTTGGAGGGTGCCTTCCGGCTGCAGCAGCTGCTGGCACCGACTTCCCACACCGCGCGGAACGATCAGCCGGCTCCGTCAGCCGACATGGCCGGGCTGCTGGAGGAGGCGGCGCGGGTCTCCGGCGTCGACCGTGCGCTCCTGGAGCGTGTGCAGCGCGCCGAGGGCGTGCGCCAAGCAGACGGCTCCTGGCGGGTCAGCAGCGCCGGGGCGCGCGGCCCGATGCAGGTCATGCCGGGCACCTTCGAGGAACTGGCTCGGCGCTACGGCATTGCGGGCGGGATCGACGATCCACGCGCCAACACGCTGGCCGGTGCGCTGTATCTGCGCGAGCGGCTGCAGACCCGCGGCGATGTCGCCCTCGCACTCGCCGACTACAATGCCGGCCCGACCCGGGTGGATCGCGTGCTGGGCGGCCAGGCCGAGTTGCCCGCCGAGACGGCGCGCTATGTCCGCGGCATCCGCTCCGGCTACGCGGGCGATGGCATCGCCGGGCCGGTGCAGCCCATTGTGGCGATGCCGGCGCCAGCACCCACGTCGACGACGAACCCGCAGCCCGCGCCTTTCTCCGGCCCGCCCACGGCCACGCCGGACCAGCGCTTCTACGACAGCGCACTCACAGAGATCCGCCGCCGCGGCACGCCGACCGGCGACGTCGCCGAGCTGACGGGGGATCTGGAGCGCTTCCAGCGGGCGCAGCGCATGGCGGCCCCGGACAGTGCCGAGTATCGGGATTTCGGCGACGCCATCGAGCAAATCCGCGCCCGCATCACCGGTACCGAACGGCCGATCGAGCAGTTCATCCGCGGCCAGCGCGAGGCGGCCCGGATCGCGACCACCAGCGAGGGGGCCGCGCGCGATCTCGCCCAGGCCATGCAGGGCCTCGAGGAGGCCGCCCGCGCCCAGGGTCGCGACCCCACCACCGAGGAACGCGCCGCGGTGCGCGAGGCGGTGCTGGCCCGCGCCACGGGCCAGTATCGCGACCTCACCGCCGGCGTCGATCGCCAGATCGCGGCAGAGGGCCGGCTGACCGAGGCCGTCGGCCAGGGCTCCGCGGCGCTGCAGGAGGCCGAGGCGCGGGCCAAGGCCATGGAGGACGTCCGCCGGGCAGGCCTGGCGGGGACCGAGCAGGAGGCGGCCGCCGTCGCCACCCTGACCGAACGGTACCTCCGCCTCGCGCGTACCCGGGCCGACCGCGTCACCGCTGCCTCGCTCGATGAGCAGCGCCGGCAGATCGAGCTGCTGCGTGCCGAGGCGACCACCATCGGTCTTGGTGAGCGGGACCGCGCCGAAGCCCTCGCGGCCATCCGCGCCCGGGCGGAACTGGAACGCCGCTCCCCGGGCGCGTCCGAGACCGAGACGGGGCGACAATACGTCTCGAACGCCATCAACGTGGCCCGTGCCCAGGACGAGATCCGCGTGCTCAAGGAGATGGAGGGCTACGGCCGCGAGGTTGCGGGCGTGCTGGTCGACGGCTTCCAGGCCATCGCCTTCCAGGGCCAGGGCGTGGCCGACGCGCTGCGCAGCATGGAGCAGGCGCTGCTGCAGCTCGGCACGCGCGCCCTCATCCTCAAGCCGCTGGAGGAGGCGCTAGGCCGTCTCGCCAGCATGGCTGTCGGTGGGGGTGGATCGGGCGGCGGCGGCCTCATGGGCATGATTGGCTCGCTGTTCGGCAGCGGTGGCGGCATGGAGATCGCCGGTGTCGGCATGGCCAAGGGTGTCGAAGGTGCTGCTGGGCTGGTCACCGCCGCCGCGCCGCTGTTTCATGAGGGCGGCGTCGTCGGCAGCGATCCTTCACCACGCCGCCTGGTGCCGGCGATCTTCTTTCGCGGGGCGCCGCGGCTGCATTCGGGCGGCCTCGCCGGTGGCTCGCCCTTCGCGAGCGACGAGGTTCCCGCCATCCTGCGCCGCGGCGAGGTGGTGCTGAACCGCCGCCAGCAGCAGGCTGTGGCCCGCGCCGCCGCACCCAGCGTGTCGCAGACCATCATCGTGCGCACCGACGATCCCGCGGCCTTCCATCGCACGCGCATGCAGATGGCCGGCTCCATGCGCCGCGACCTCGCGCGCGCCATGCGCAACGCGTGATGATGGCTCGACGCCAGCGTTTCAGCTTCGGATGTCGGCTGATCAGCGCGCAGCGTCCGAGAATGCGGCGAAAAGCACCCTATTCGAACTGACCGCGCGGATCACTCCGGGCGTCAGGCACGAGGTCGTAGCTTTGGAGGCTCGCCATATCCAGGAAGTACTGTGACTTTCGCTTGGGCGCGCCGCGAAGCCACTCCGCGAGCTCGGATTGGGTCAGCTTCAGCCAATCGGGAAGATCACTGGGGCTACTGAATTTCCCGTCGATCAGTCCGTGCAACGCTTCGATGTAGATGGCGCGTCCCACGCCGGGAAAGACGTAGATGTTCTTTTCTCGGTTCGAGCTCAAATATTTCTGAATAAGACCATATCCGATATCCAGGATGAGCTTGTCCTCTGGAACGTCTCTGTCACAGAGAAACCAGTTCACGATCTCCCGTCGTCGATCGTTGTCATTCTCGCCGTGGTACGCGCCGAGTCCCATGTTGCAGATGGTGCAGCAGGGGACCAGCTTGCACTGGCCGAAACGCTCGCGGATTTCTCGCTTCGTAACGAGCCGATCGCCGGCGAATCTGTGGAGCACATAGACCGGCGGCTGATGGTCGTAGGTGCCGTCGCTGGGCATACCGCAATAGATGCAGCGATCGCCGTCCACTGTTTCGTAAACGCGCGCGAAGCGTCTCTCGGCAGCGGCTCGGCTGTAGCTTTGTCTCACGCGCGGCATCGTCAGAGGACTGCCATTCCTCGATCATCGAGCAATCTTATGTCGCGGTGAGCGTATCGGCGCCTTTACGGCTTACGCAACGGCCGGCACGCCGTTCTCGTCAGTGTCGCCACCTGCGCACCCATCCTGCCCAGTACCAAGTGCCGGCGGTCCAGGTGGCACGGCCACCTGGCGGGGTGGCTTGGAGGGGCAGCGCCCCTACAATTCCGCATCGGATAGCGCGCCATGGCCTTCCACGACGTCCGTTTTCCCGACGCCATCGCGGCTGGTGCAGAGGGAGGCCCGGGCTACAGCACGGCCATTGCCGAGGGTGCCGGCGGCCATGAGCAGCGCAACCAGAACTGGGCGCAGGCGCGCGGTGCCTGGAATGTCGGCACCGGGCTCAAGGATGCGACGGGGATCGCCGAGCTGATCGCGTTCTTCCGGCTGCGGCGCGGCCGGCTGCACGGGTTCCGGTTTCGCGACTGGTCCGACTACCGCATGCCGCGGCAGTCGATCGGCACGACCGGCGGCGGCGATGCGACGTGGCAGCTTCTGCGCAGCTATTCAGACGGCGCCTATAGCGTCGATCGGCCCCTCACCAAGCCAGTCGCCGGCAGCGTGCGCTGTTGGGTGAACGGCACCGAGCGCGGCGTAGGGACAGGGTCGAGCCAGTTCCAGATCGACCTGCTGACCGGGATCATCACGCTGGGCAGCGCGCTCGCCAGCACAACCGGCCAGGCTATCGAGGCGAGCTGCGACTTCGACGTGCCCGTGCGCTTCGACATCGACCGCCTGCCGCTCCGCCTCGACGCCTTCGAGCTCGGCGCTATTCCCGACATTCCCATCATCGAGGTCCGCGCATGAGGTCGATCCCGGCTGCCCTGCAGAGCCACCTCGCCGGCGAGACGACGTCGCTCGCCACGCTGTGGCGGGTGACGCGGCGCGACGGGGCGGTCTTCACCTTCACGGACCATGACGAGGATGTGCTCTATGGCGGCGAGACCTATGCGGCGCGCATCGGCTACCGGCGCAGTGCGCTGTCGAGCCAAAGCACGCTCGCCGTCGACGATGCCGAGCATGAGGGGCTGATCGACGATGCCGGCATCACCACGCGCGATCTGCGCGCCGGGCTGTGGGACGGCGCCGAGGCCGTGGTCTTTGCGGTGAACTGGGCCAATCCGGGGAACGGCCAGGTCGAGTTCAAGCGTGGCACCTTCGGTGAGGTGGTGGCCCGCGACGACGGGACCTTCCGCACCGAGCTGCGCAGCCTCTCTCAGCCGCTGCAGGTGACGATCGGCGAGGTGTATCAGCCGACCTGCAAGGCGCAGCTCGGCGACGTGCGCTGCAATTTGCCCATCCTGCCTCCGGGCTTTCGCGCGAACGGGACGGCTTATGGCATCGGCGCGCGGGTGCGCGTTCTCTTTGGGGGGAGCGGCACCTACTACGATGCGTCCGGCGCGGAATGGGACTGCACGACCGCGGGAACCACGGCAGCGGTGGACCCGGGCGGCTGGATCCTCTCCCCCGGCGCGACGGTGACGGACGGCACCGTGGTGTGGACCTGTCGCTCGGCCTGGACCCGCCCGGCGACGGTGGGTGGTGTGGCGGACGGCGTGACGCTGACCCTGCTCGCCGACGATATCGCCAGCTACGCCGATGGCTGGTTCGATGGCGGTGTGTGCATCTGGGACAGCGGCCAGAATGCCGGCGTCGCCCGCGAGATCATCGGCTGGACCCAGGCCAGCCGGCAGTTGCTGCTCCTCGGCCCGCCGTCCTTCCTGCCATCGGTAGGGGATGTGCTGCGCCTGCAGCCCGGCTGCGACCGGCTCAAATCGACCTGCCAATCGAAGTTCGCCAACTACCCCAATTTCCGCGGTGAGCCGCATGTCGGCGGCATGCCCGGCATGGTCGCCACCGCATGACGCCCGCCGCCTTCATCGCCGCCGCGCGGAGCTACCTCGGCACGCCCTGGCGCCACATGGGCCGCAACCGCGCCGGGCTCGACTGCATCGGCCTGGTACTGGTCGCCGCCGGGGATGCCGGCCTGTCTCTGCCCGATCCCGCCCCCTATGAGCGCGAGCCTGCCGATGCGCGGTTGGTGCTGGAGGCGTCGCAGCTGGCTCAGCGGGTCTCGGTGCCTTCGCCCGGCGACGTCATCGTCTTCCGCACCACGCGCCATGTCGGCCATGTCGGCATCTGCGCCGTCCATCCCCTGCACCGCGTCCCCTCGGTCATCCACGCTCTGATGTGGCACCGCAAGGTGCTGGAGGACGTCTACGACCGGCAGATGCGCGACGCCTTCATCGCCGCCTTCCGGCTATGGGAGGGCGGCCCTTGGCCCGCCTAGCCGTCGCCGGGGCCGGTGCGGTCGCCGGTGCCGTCATCGGCTCCATCATCCCCGGGGTGGGGACCATGCTCGGTGCCCAGCTCGGCTGGGCCGCCGGCAGCCTGCTGGGGGCGGCCTTCATTCCCGAGCAGCTGCCGGGTACCACCGGCCCCCGGCTCGACGACCTGCAGATCCAGACCTCGGGCTATGGCGTTCCCGTCCCGCTGGTCGACGGCCAGGCCAAGTTGTCGGGCAACGTCATGTGGTCGCAGGACATCATCGAGGAGGTCACCTCCCGCAAAGTCAAGCAATCCGGCAAGGGCGCGGGCTCGGTCCAGCGCGTCACCGAATACCGCTACTTCGGCAATTTCGCCGTCGGCCTGTGCAACTGGCTTCGCCCCCAGACCAACCCCCGGCTGCTGCGCATCTGGCTCGACACCACCCTCGTCTACGACGCGACCGGCGAGAACGCCGTCACGCAGATCCCCGGCCTGGTGTTCCGCTGGTACGATGGCAATGAGGCGCAGACCCCGGACCCGCTGATCACCCGGGTGGAGGGGGCAGACGCGCCCTACTACCGCGGCCTCAGCTACATCGTCTTCGAGCGGCTGCCGCTGGAGACATTCGGCAATTCCCGCCTGCCCAACGTCACGGTGGAATTCTGCGGCAATGCCGCCGACAGCAATCCCGAAATCGGGGTGACGCCGCCGCCCGCTGTCGAGTTCGCCACCGCCTCGCATTTCGGCGCCTACTACACTTGGCCGACCCGGCCGAATTTCTGCGTCGATCAGGCTCGCGGGCGGATCTACGAATACCGCCGCAGGAATGACGGCCAGCAGGCGAATGTGCTGGCGGACTTCGTGATCCGGGTGATCGACCTGCAGTCCATGCAGGGCATCGCCGAGCACAACATGGCGGATATCTGCCGCCCGCTGTTTCCCGCTATCAACTCCGAGACCCGCGCCACCTGGCCCAGCACCGGATTCGAGGGCGGGCTGATGCATCTCGGCGTCGATGGCTTCCTCTATCTCGTCGGCGGCGGGGGCAACGTCACCGCCCTCTACAAGATCGATCCCGACGCCTGGTCCTGCCGGCAGAGCTACGGCACGCCGGGGCTGAGCAGCACGGCGCTGAACGACAATGCCTGGCAGCTGTCGGGCGCCTTCGATATCGCGAGCTTCAAGGCGTATTTCCCGACCGGCGATGCCCGCACCTTCCTGGTCGTGATCGGTGCCTGGTCCTTCTGCCGGACCATCGACGCCGAGACTATGACCTTCGTCTGGGGGCAGGACAGCGCGAAGTCGCCTTTGCCTCCCGTCACCGGCAGCCTCGGCATCAGCCCGCAGACGCTGCCCTACCGGCTCATCCCCGGCCGGGTGCGCCAGGATGGTCAGGCTGAGCTCTGGTTCCTCCGCACCACCTGGGATCCGGGGCGGCTGTACTTCCACAAGGTCATCTATTCGGCGACCGCCACCCCAATCCTGGTCCCCCCGGCGACCGAGCCCGAGCATGCCCGGGGCATCACCACCGTCACCGACATCCCGGAGATGGACCTCACCGTGGAGGCGGGCTTCGCCTCGGCCCCGCGCCTGCTGCTGCATGGCGGCTTCTACGACGAGGCGGACGACACCCTGGTCCTCACTGTCTCGACCAATGGCGGCACCGGGACCGGCATGACCCATGCCTTCACCATGAAGGTGGCCCCGGACGGTCCGCTCGGCGGGCGCATCCTCTGGCAGACGCCCGAGCACCCCCTGGGCGGCATGGCCCCCACCGCTGGCGCCTATTTCCATGGCGGGGCCGGGTCCTACGAGCGGGCCAGTGGCGCGGTCTGGGGCCAGGGCGGGGGGCCGCTGATCCAGCGTGGCACCGGCGACATCCTGGTCCCCCAGACCGGCAGCCCCTTCACCACCTGGTATTGGCTCGACGACCAGGTCGCCGTGCTGGGCTATGCCGACGCCAACGACGTGAGCGTGCCGCGCGAGATCCGCAAGCGCTATCTCGGCCGGAGTTCGGCGAACGGCGTGCTGCTGTCGGACATCGTCCGCGCGCTCTGCCTCCGGAGTGGGATGGCCCTGGCCCAGGTCGATGTCGCCGCGCTGACCGACAGTGTCCGCGGCATCACCCTGGCCCGGCCAATGAGCGGGCGGGACGCCATCCAGCCGCTCGCCACGGCCTATGCTTTCCACGCCGTCGAGCAGGATGGCCGGCTGGTATTCCGCAAGCGTGGTGCCGCCCCGGTCGCGACCATTCCCTATGAGGATCTGCTGCGCACCGGGGAGGAGGCCCCGGTGTTGGAGGAGACCCGGGCGCAGGACCAGGACCTGCCGGCCAAGGTCACCATCCGCGCGCCGGACATCACCCGCGGCTGGGAGCAGAACGCACAGTCCTGGGACCGGCCACGCAGTCCGACCCGGGTCATGGCCTCGGCCAATGAGGTGACGGTCGACATCCCGATCCCGCTGACGCCGGACGAGATGCGGAGCATCGCCAAGCGTGGCTGCCTCGCGCTGTGGCGGGCGCGGACCAAGCTCTCCTTCACGCTGGGAACGAAGTATCTCGGCCTCGCCCCCTGTGATTCCATCATCGTCACCTTTCGCGACGGCAGCACCCAGCGGGTCGGCATCCTGCACGCGACCATCGGCGCGAACTGGACCGTCGAGATCGAGGCGGAGACCGAGGATGCCGCGGTGTTCTCGGTCACCGCCACGGGGGACAGCGGCGAGGGATACCGGGCGCCGGTGATCCCGCGCCCGTATTTCGGCCGCTTCCTGAGCCCGGACCTGCCGCTGCTGTCGGATGCGGACGATGCCAACCAGGCGGCGCTGGTCGAATACGCCTTTGTGCTGCCCTACCAGGCGGAGGGGTGGCGGGGCTTCCAGCTCTACCGCAATGCCGATGGCACGAATTGGGACCTGCTCGCCGGGATCCCCAACCGCATCGCCTGGGGCGCGACGCTCGACAGCCTGGGACCGCCCGCCGTGCCGTTCATGACCGATGTCGAGAACACCCTCGATCTCCGCTTGACGGTCGGCACCCTCGACAGCGTCACCGAGCTCGAAATGCTCAACGGGGCGAACCTTGCCTTGCTGCTCGATCCCACGGGCGGACGCGTAGAGCTCATCCAGTTCCAGGCCGCCACCGACCTCGGCGAGGGGCGCTACCGGCTCGCGACCCTGATCCGCGGCCGGCGGGGGACGGAGGACGCCGCGCGGGAGGATTGGCCGGCCGGCAGCCTGTTCGTGCTGTTGATGGACGAGGAGGCACGGTGCGTGTTCACGACGGCGCCGGCCGATCTCAACGATGTCCATCGCTTCAAGGGGCTGAATACCTATCAGGGGTTGGTGGACGCGGAGACCACCTCCAAGGAGTTCCGCGGCCGTGCCGAGCAGCCCTATGCCCCTTGGGGCATCGCAGGCAGTCGCGACGGCAGCGGCAACCTCGCCATCACCTGGCAGCGCCGCACTCGCACGAGTGGGGAATGGAAAGACTATGTCGAGGCCTTGCCGCTGAACGAGGGCGCCGAGGCCTATGACCTCGACATCCTCTCGGGGCCGCCCGCCAGCTTTAAGACCTACTCGGCCTCGGGTGGGACGGCGGCGAGTGCCTTCGATGGCAACAGCGCGACCGAGACGGTCATGGCAACCAGCGGCGTCCCGCGCCTCGCGGTCGCCTTTGCGGAGCCGCAGACCATCCGCTCCTACGCCATCGTCGCGGGGACCAGTGCGGCGACCGCCGCGCCCAAGGATTGGGTGCTGGAGGTCAGGGATCAGGAGCCCGAGTACAGCGGCTCGGTCGGCACGCCTGCCAATCTCTGGCTCGGCACCGAATGGACGGCGTCGGACACCTATGCCGGCTCCGCCTGGTCGCAGATCAGCTTTGCCGCACCGCGCAGCATCGCCGCCTATGGCGTCCGGGCGGCGAACTACGCCTCGACCGACGGCCCCAAGGCCTGGAGCCTCTATGGCTCCAACGACGGCGTGGCCTTCGACCTGATCGACAGCCAGGCGGGCCAGGTCTTCGCCAATAGCGAGGAGAAGTCGTTTGTCCTCGCCGCTTCGGTCACCTACCGGCACGTTCGCTTCGTGCTGTACGACGTCGCGAATGCGGCGAGCGCTGCCAGCTTCCGCATTCAGGCGCTCTATCTGCGGGAGGCCGCAGGTGGCTACACCATCAACGGAGGCTGGTCCGTCGTCGACACCAGGACGAACCAGACCGCCTGGACCGATGGGCAGGCTCGCAGCTTTGCCCTCGCCGCGCCGGTTACGGCCAGAGAGGTCCGCCTCCGCGTCTCGGCCGCCAACGGCAACACCAACACCCGCATCGCCGAGCTCAGGCTGTTCCGCGGCAGCGCCGGGGATGCCTCGGCCAATATCGCGGCCTCTGAAGTTGGCCCGCTTTGGTGGACACCCCGAGGCTTGAGATGGAGGTGTCCGAG
>JAYSDS010000187.1:5422-10230 GCA_041914265.1 Roseomonas sp. | reverse complement strand
CCCCCCCCCCCCCCCCCCCCCCCCCCCCCCCCCCCCCCCCCCCCCCCCCCCCACGTCGACACCGGGCAATCGGGACGCCCTTCGGCCGATGGGATCGCGTGGCGGGGCGAAGTCTGGAGAGGGGCAGAACGCCCCTCAACTCAGTTCACCCCGACGGCACCACCCAGCACCTCGCCGATCGACTCATGCACCACCAGATCGGCGATGTCGTCGAGCGGCGTCTCCTCCTTGTTCACGATGACGAGTTGCGACCCGTTGCGCTTCGCGATCTCGGGGAAGCCCGCCGCCGGATAGACCACCAGCGAGGAGCCCAGCACGATGAAGAGATCCGCGGCGAGGGTCTCCTCCCGTGCCCGGCGCATCGGCTCCTCGGGCATGGCCTGGCCGAAGGCGATGGTGGCCGTCTTCACCAGCCCGCCGCAGGCCGTACAGGGCGGCACCTCGCCTTCGTGCTCGAAGACCGCGCGCAGCGCGCCGATCTCGTAGCGCGTGCCGCAGCTCAGGCACCGCGCATAGGTCGAATTGCCATGCAGCTCGATCACCTGCGCTTCCGGAATGCCGGAGGCCTGGTGCAGCCCGTCGATGTTCTGCGTGATCACGGCCTGCGTCTTGCCCTGACGCACCAGCATCGCGACCGCGCGATGCCCGCGATTGGGCTGCGCCGCCCGCATCGTGTCGTCGCCGGCGAAGCGCCGCCGCCAGGTTTCGCGCCGCGCCTCGGCCGAGGCGACGAAGTCCTGGAACATGATGGGCTGCATCTTCGTCCAGAGCCCGTTGGTGCCGCGGAAATCCGGAATGCCCGATTCCGTGCTGATGCCCGCGCCGGTGAAGATGGCCACGCGCTGCGCGGCCTCGATCATGCGGCGCAGCGCGGCCGCCTCGCTCACGCCAGCCTCGCGAGGATGAACAGGCGCCGGAAGGGCAGCAGCACCACGCCATCCGCCTGCGGCGGATAGGCCGCGCGCATCGCCGCGCGATAGGCATCGAGAAAGCCCTCGCGCTGCGCCCCGTCCAGCACGTCGAGGAACGGACGCAGGCTCGTGCCCATCGCCCATTGCACCACGGGGTCCTCCCCGCGCAGGACATGGACGTATTCGGTCACCCACAGGTCGAGCGCGGCGACGCGCGGTCGCAGCAGGTCGTAATAGGCGCCCGGCGCCAGGATCGGCGGGGCACTCGTGACGCGCGATAGCGCGCCCGCCCAGGGGCCCTCGCGGGCGATGCGTTCCTGCTCGGCACGCAGCGGGCGGTCGTGCATCGCGGGCATCTGCACCGCCAGCACGCCACCGGGCGCGACGGCGGACAGCAGGCGCGGGAACAGCGCCTCATGCCCGCCAAGCCATTGCAGCGCGGCGTTGCTGAACAGCACGTCCACCGGCTCGGCCGGCGACCAGGCGGCGATGTCCGCCTGCTCGGTCGCGAAGCCGGTGGCCGCGGCCTTGGCAAGCATCGCCGCGCTGCCATCCACGCCCGTGACCACCGCGCCAGGAAAGCGCGCCGCGAGCAACGGCAGCGCATTGCCCGCGCCGCAGCCGAGGTCGATGACCCGTGCGGGCGTCGCGGGCGGGATGCGGCCGATCAGGTCGATGGCCGGGCGCAGGCGCTCATCCTCGAAGCGCAGGTACTGCGCGGCGTCCCAGGAACTGGTCATGCGGCGCACCGCAGGGGGCGCCGCCCCTTCAGCTTCCAGCCATTCCGCATCACAGGAACCTCGCCCTGATGTCGACCGAACTCTCGCGGCCCAGCTTGTCGAAATGCTCGGCGAGCCAGGCTTCCGCGGATTCGCGCCCATACTGGCGCAGCATGCACAGGAAGTCCCAGTCGCCGTTGAACTTCGTGGACAGCTTGAAACCGCGCAGCCGTTCCTCATCCTCGATGAGATGGATGAAGAGGCGCCGGTAGCGGGGCTGTTCGAGCCGCCCGGCATCGAGCAGACGCTGCACGAAGTCGATGGCGCGCATCTCCGCCATCAGGGACCCGTTGAAGGTGATCTCGTTCAGCCGGTTCACGATGTCCGAGACCGTGGTCGGGTGCTCCTCCCGCACCTGCGGGTTGAGTTGCACGAGGACGATGTCCGGCGGCCCACCCTGGTCATAGAGCGGCCAGAGCGCCGGATTGCCCAGATAGCCGCCGTCCCAGTACGGCTCGCCGTCGATCTCCACCGCCTTGAACACCTGGGGCAGGCAGGCGGAGGCGAGCAGCGCCTCGACCGTGACCTCCCGCCGGCTGAAGACGCGAGGCTTGCCGGTACGCACCGAGGTCGCGGAGATGAACAGCCGCGGCGCCTTCGCCTCCATGCGCAGCCGCTCGAAGTCGATGCTGTCGGTCAGCGCGTCGCGCAGCGGGTTGAAGTCGATCGGGAAGGGATTGAGCTGATAGGGCGAGAGCACGCGCGACAGCGTGTCGAAGGTCCGGTAGGCCACCGACCAGGTGAGGTCATGGCCCCAGACCAGCTTCTCGAAGGGTGTGGCCTGAACCGGGCTCATCGACAGGCGGCGCGCCATGGACCGCCAGAAGCGATCGAGCGCGGCGATCGCGGCCTCGGGTCCACCCTCGAGCAAGCCCTGCACCAGCATCGCGCCATTGATCGCCCCGGCCGAGGTGCCGGACAGGCCGTCGATCTCCAGCCGATCGTCCTCCAGCAGCCGCTCGAGCACGCCCCAGGTGAAAGCGCCATGCGTGCCGCCGCCCTGCAACGCCAGGTTGACGCGCCGCTTCGCCGGCGGCCGGGCAACGGCCGGCGCGGCGGGGGGGTTCGTCTCGCTCATGTCCGGGCCCTGCGTGCCGGCGGGCTGGCGGCGTGGCGCGGGGCGGTGATCGGAGCCGTGCAGGCTTGGGGCAGGCGGTCCATGGTCAGGCGCTTCCGTCGGATGGTCCGGGGCGGGGGTCCGCCGCGGGGCGCGCATGGTGGCGAAGCAGGCGGCGGGGGGGAAGTCCCGGGCGTCACACCGCGCGTCCGCATCACGGTCCGGAAAGATTTGCGGGCGATGATGGGGTCGCCCAGCCATCCGCGAAGGTGACCCCGCATGCTCTCCCGCCTGTCCATCCGTGCCAAGCTCTTCGGTGGCTTCGGCGTCATCATCCTGCTGCTTTGCGCCGTAGGAGCCGCGAGCCTCTTCGCCGAGACCCGGCTGCGCGGCTCGGTGGAAAACATCGCGCGGAACCTGCTGCCCTCGGTACGGTATCTCGGCGCCTACAACACGGCCCTGGTGCAGATCCGGCAGACCGAGACGGCCCTGCAGCTCTTCACCGACCCGCAGGAGCGCGCATCGCGCCTGCCGCGCCTCGTGCCACTCCATCGGGCGCTGCAGGATGCCTGGAACGCCTATGCGCCGCTGATCAACCCGGGCGAGGAACGTCGCCTCGCCGATGCCGTGCGCGCGCGGGAAGCGGCGTATATGCCGGCGCACCGCGAATTCGTCCGGCTGCTCTCGGCGAATGACAATGCGGCGGCGCTGGATGTCCTGCTGCGCATGCGGGACGATTATGATGCCTTCCTCACCGCCATCGAACGCCTCAGCCGCTTCAATGCGCAGCAGGCCGACCTCGACGCCGCCGCATCCGAGACCCTGGCGCAGCGCGTCACCTGGGGGCTGATCGTGCTGATGATCGTGGCGATCGGCGCGGCGGTGCTGATCGCGCTGACCATCGGGCGCAGCATCGCGGTCCGGGTTGGGCATATCGGTTCGGCGATGGGCCGGCTGGCGCAGCGCGACTACGGCTTCACCCTGGCCGAAACCGCCGACCAGGACGAGATCGGCGTGCTCGCGCGCGCCGTCGACGTCTGCCGCACGGCGCTGCAGGACGCCGATGCCGCCGCCGCGCACCAGCGCGAGATCGAGGCCAGGGCGGCGGAGCGCGCCCGCCGCATCGAGGCACTGGTCGCCGATTTCGACACCGAGGCGACCGATGTGCTGCGCACCGTCGCGGCCGCCGCGACGGAACTCGACGCGACGGCGCAGTCGATGGCCGAAACCGCGAATGCCGGCACCAGCCAGGCCGCCGCCGTGGCCGCCGCGACCGAGCAGGCGAGCACCAACATCCAGACCGTCGCGGCCTCGGCCGAGGAGCTCGCCGCCTCGATCGCCGAAGTCGCGCGCCAGGTGCGCGACACCGCGGGCATCACCGGCCGCGCCGCCGATGCGGCGCGCGAGACGGACGGGACGGTGCGCGGCCTGGCCGATGCGGCGAGCCGGATCGGCGACGTGGTGCGGCTGATCAGCGATATCGCGGGGCAGACCAACCTGCTCGCCCTGAATGCGACGATCGAGGCTGCCCGGGCCGGGGAAGCCGGCAAGGGCTTCGCCGTGGTGGCAAGCGAGGTGAAGCAGCTCGCCGCGCAGACGGCGCGCGCGACGGAGGAGATCGGCCAGCAGATCTCCACCATCCAGGCCGAGACGACGCGGACCGTGGAGGCCATCGCCGGCATCGCACGGACCATCGAGGAACTGAACGCCAATACCGGCCAGGTCGCCGCGGCCAGCGAGGAGCAGGCGGCGGCGACGCAGGAGATCGGCCGCGCGGTGGCCGAGGCTGCCACCGGCACGCAGGATGCCTCGCGCAACGCCGTCGGGGTGAAGGATGGCGCGGAACGCACCGGCCAGGCGGCGGGAGAAGTGCGCGGCGCCTCGGCGGAGCTGTCGCGCCAATCGGAACGGCTGCGCGGCCAGGTGAGCAGCTTCCTGTCGGAGGTGCGCGCGGCGTAGCCCGCTCATGCCCGGCCAGCCTGCCGGCTGGCCGACATGGGAACCGTTGTCGGGCGCCGCCGCGACACCTCGCTGTCCGCCTTGCCGGTGATCAGGTCATCG
>JAYSDS010000187.1:0-5412 GCA_041914265.1 Roseomonas sp. | reverse complement strand
CATCGGCAGGGCTCGGCGGCCTCAGCCGGCCAGGGACGTGATCTCCGCGCGGAGTTCGGGGATGCCGTGGCCGGTCTCGCTGCTCGTCACCAGCACCAGCGGATGAGCCGCGGTGTGGCTGCGCACCAGCGCATTGGCTTCCTCGATACGCGCCGCCAGCTTCTGCGGACCCACGTCATCGGCCTTGGTCAGCACGATCTGGAAGGCGACGGCGGCGGTGTTCAGCAGGTCCATCGCGGCGCGGTCGGCGGATTTGGTCTCGATGCGCGCATCAAGCAGCAGCATCACGCGCATCAGGTTCGGCCGGCCGCGCAAATAGTCGAACATCACGCCCTGCCAGTCGCGCTGCATGTCCTTCGATGCCTTGGCGTAGCCATAGCCCGGCAGATCGACCAGCGTCAGACGGTCGGCGAGGTTGAAGAAGTTGAGCTGCCGCGTGCGACCCGGCGTCTGGGAAACGCGCGCGAGCGCCTTCTGCCCCGTCAGCGCATTGATCAGCGACGACTTGCCCACATTGGACCGCCCGCAGAATGCCACTTCCGGCAGCCCCGGCGCCGGCAGCTGGTCCGATTTCTGCGCCGCGTAGAAGAAGGTGCAGGGCCGGGCGAAGAGCAGCCGCCCCTGTTCGATCAGCGCGTCCCGTTCGGCCTGGTCTCGGGCTTCGGCAAGTCCGGTCATGATGTTCCTTCCGCCGGATGGGCCGTGCCCGTTGTGTTGGCGCGCCTTGCTGACAGACAGAATACGAAGGGCGTACGGGGGAGGTGCCCTCCCCCGCCCGTTTCACTTCTTGACGGCCTTGGCAGCCTTCGCCGCGGCCCGGTCGTGCCGCATGATGTAGTATTGCTGCGCGATCGACAGGGTGTTGTTCCACGCCCAGTAGATGATCAGACCCGCCGGGAACGATGCCAGCATGAAGGTGAAGATCACCGGCATCCACTGGAAGATCTTCGCCTGGATCGGGTCGGGCGGCGGCGGGTTCAGCTTCTGCTGCACGAACATGGTCACGCCCATGATGAGCGCCCAGGCCGGCATGTGCAGGAAGGTGGACCACTGTTCCGGGTGGAACGGCAGCAGGCCGAACAGGTTGAACAGGTTCGTCGGATCCGGCGCGGACAGGTCGTGGATCCAGCCGAAGAAGGGCTGGTGCCGCATCTCGATGGTGACGAACAGCGCCTTGTAGAGCGCGAAGAAGACCGGGATCTGGATCAGGATGGGCAGGCACCCGGAAGCCGGGTTCACCTTCTCGCTCTTGTAGAGCGCCATCATTTCCGACTGCGCCTTCTGGGGGTCGTCCTTATAGCGCTCGCGGATCTCGGTCATCTTGGGCGCGAGAGCCTTCATCCGCGCCATCGAGTGGTAGGCCTTGTTGGCCAACGGGAAGAAGGCGGCCTTGATCAGAACGGTGAAGATCAGGATCGCGACGCCGAAGTTCCCGGTCAGGCGGAAGATCCAGTCGAGCGCGAGGAAGAACGGCTTCACCAGGAAGTAGAACCAGCCGAAGTCGATCGCCTTGTCGAAATCGGTGATGCCCAGGCGTTCCATGTAGGAATCGAGCAGGTGGACTTCCTTGGCGCCGGCGAAGACGCGGGTGCCCATCTGGCTGGTCGCGCCGGGGGCGATGGTGACCGGCTGGGGGGCGGACATGTCCACCTGCCAGCGGTCGCCGGCCTTGCCGCCGCCTTCATTGGCGAAGCGATAGGCCGCGCGCAGCGTCTCGGTCGGCGAGGACGGCATGACCGCCGCAAGCCAGTATTTGTCGGTGAAGCCGGCCCAGCCGCCGGTCGTCTCCTGTTCGAAGGCGATGCCGTTGCGGCGCTGCGCCTCGGTCTCGGCGCTGCTGTAGGTGACCTCGTGCAGGCGGCCGCCGAGCACGCCGGTAAAGCCTTCGTGCAGGATGTAGAAGCCGGCGGTATGCGGCGTGTGCTCGCGCCGGATGCGCGCCCAGGGCAGGACGGTGACGGGCTCGCTGCCGTTGTTGCGCACGATCTGCTCGGCCGTGACGACGTACTCGTTGTCGAGGGTCAGCTTGATCTCGAACACCTGCCCCTGGCCGTTGTCCCAGGTCAGGGTGACCGGCGCGCCCGGGGTGAGGCGATCGGCGTTCGCGGTCCAATCCGTGTCGTTGTCCGGGACGCGGACGCCGGGGCTCGCCGCGGTCCAGCCCCATTGCGCGAAATACGCGTTGGGGTCGGTGCGCGGCGCGAACAGCCGCACCAGCGGCGAATCATGGGCGAGCGTCTCGCGATAGGTGGACAGCACCAGATCGTCGATGCGCGCGCCGCGCAGGTTGACGCTGCCGGCGACGCGGGGGTTCTCGATGGGCAGGCGCGCGGCGGGCGCGCGCGGGGTTGCCGCAGTCGCCTCGGCGCCGCCGGGGGCCGCGGTCGTGCCGGCCGGGGTGGGCACGCTCGGCGCCGACGGCGCGGCGGTCGTCTGGGCCGGCCGTTCGGGCAGGTTCGTCGGGGTGGGCGGCCGGTTGGTCCGGTTCCACACGTCGAAGATCAGCAGGATGCCGATCGAGAGCGCGATCGCGGCAAAGAGGCGCTTCTGGTCCATCGGTCGGATTTCTCAGCCTTTCGGCGGGATGGGGCCGGGCACCGGGTCATAGCCGCCCGGGTTCCAGGGGTTGCAGCGCAGGATGCGCTTCGCGGTCATCAGGGTGCCGCGCGCCGCGCCATGGGTGGACAGGGCCTCGAGCGCATAGTCGCTGCAGGAGGGGTAGAAGCGGCAATGGCTGCCGATGATGCCGCGCAGCGAATAGCGATAGGCATGCACGCAGCCCTTCAGGGCCGTCGCCGCGGCGGTCATGTCACGACCCCCGCCTGCTTCAGCGCGCCGCGCAGGTCGCCCATGAGTTGGCGGAAATCCCGCCCGCCGGTGCCGTCGCGCCCGATCAGCACCAGGTCCCAGCCATCGAGGCCGAGGCCGGGCAATGCCAGCCGTGCGGCTTCCTTCAGCCGGCGCCGCGCGCGATTGCGCACCACGGCATTGCCGACCTTCTTCGTCACGGTGAAGCCGAGGCGCAGGGAACCAGGCTCGGTCGCCAGGGCCTGGACGACCAGGCCCGGCCGAGCGGCGCGCTTGCCGCGCGAGGCGGCGCGCAGAAAGTCCCGGCGCTTCTTCAGCCGACTGGCGGGGACGCCCGCATGGGGCGCGGCCGGGTCGGCGCTGCCCGACATGGGAGGTTCCGCCCGGCGGACAGGGTCAGGCCGAAAGGCGCTTGCGGCCCTTGGCGCGACGATTCGCCAGCACGTTGCGGCCACCCACGGTCGCCATGCGGGAACGGAAGCCGTGCCGGCGCTTCCGGACAAGCTTCGAGGGCTGATAGGTACGCTTCACGACAAGTCTCCTGAACGCAGTGCTGGCCCGCCGGCCGCGATGCCAGCAGAACACGCCGGCGGACCCCTTCCTCAGGGCGCCCCGGCGAGGGTCGGACGTATAGGGACCAGCCTTGCCCGCCGTCAACCGAGCAGGAGTCTTTTGTGATGGATCCCGCGGCCCGGGGGGCGCGATGCCCGGCCCGGGACGAACGGAGCGGAAGGGGCCTCTCGCCTCGTGCCTTGCGCTCCCGGCCCGAGCAGGGCATCGGGCTCGGCGGCGGTTCGGGCGCCAGGGCCGCCAAGCCATGGGGTGGGGAGTCACGATGCCTGATGTCGATGTGGCGGTGATCGGGGGCGGAGCCGCCGGCCTCCAGGTCACGGCCATCGCGGCCGCCCTCGGCCTCAAGGTGGCGCTGTTCGAGCGCGAGGCGATGGGCGGCACCAGCCTCACCACCGGCGATGTGCCGTCCAAGGCGCTGCTCGCCGCCGCGCGCGCGGCGGCCGAGGCGCGCCGAGCCCATCGCCTGGGCATCCGCCTGCCCCCGCCCGAGATCGACTGGGACGGCGTGCGCGCTCACCTCGCCAGGGCGGTCGCCGGGGTTGCGCCGAACGCATCCGAGGACCGCCATCGCGGCATGGGCGTGACGGTGATGCGCGCCACCGCGCGCTTCGCCGGGCGCGACGTGATCGAGGCCGGCGGGCGCCGCTTCCACTTCCGCCGGGCCGTGGTCGCCGCCGGGGCGGCGCCGGTCATCCCGCGCCTGCGCGGGCTGTCGGACATCCCCTTCCTGACGCACGAAACACTGTTCGACCTGGCTGAACGCCCCGACCACCTGCTGATCCTCGGCGGCGGCCGGACCGGCGTCGAGATGGCCCAGGCCCATGCGCGGCTCGGTATCCGCGTCACGCTCATCGAGGCAGCCTCGATCCTCGTGAACGAGGATCCGGAATGTCTCTGGCCGCTACGCCAGGCGCTCGCCGCCGACGGCGTGGCCCTGCGCGAGGGCAGCCGCGCCGTTGCCGCGGAGCCGGATCCGGACGGCCTCGCCCTGCTGCTCGATGACGGGACGCGGCTGACGGGCACGCATCTATTGCTGGCCCTCGGGCGGGCGCCGCGGCTTGCAGGGCTGGATCTGGAGGCGGCGGGCATCAAGGCTTCGCCGCGCGGCATCATGACCGATCGGGGGCTGCGCTCGATCTCCAACCGCCGGGTCTGGGCCGCGGGGGACATCGCGGACGCGGCCGGTGCCGGGCCCGCCCGTTCCACCCATGCTGCGACCCATCATGCTGCGCTGATCGCCCGCGCCATGCTGTTCCGCCTGCCGGCACGGCTTGGCCATGAAACCTTGCCGCGCGTCATCCACACCGACCCCGCCATCGCGCAGATCGGCCCCACCGAGGCGCAACTGCGCGCCGCCGGCCAGAAGGGCCTGGTCGTGCTGCGCTGGCCGCTCGCCGAAAACGACCGGCTGATCGCCGAGGGTCGCGCCGGCGGGCTGGTGAAGCTGGTGGCGGACCCGAAGGGGCGGCTGCTGGGCGCCTCGCTGGTCGGACCTGGGGTGGAGGAGATGGCAGGGACCTTCGCCCTGATGATCGGGCGGCGACTGCCGCTCTCCGCCCTGGTGGGGGCGGTAATGCCCTACCCCACACTGCAGGAGGCGGCGAAGCGCGCGGCGACCGAGTTCTTCGCGCCGAAGCTGTTGTCCAACCCGATGAAGCGACTGGCCGGGCTATTGATGCGGCTGCCCTGACCACCCCAGGGATGAAGCGGGCGGGGCTCGACGGACCGATGCCGGCCGCCGCCGCCCCCATGCCATTGGCAGGCGCCCTGTATCGAAGAATGAGCCTTCCTGATTACCCGGCTACCGCCGCTGTGGAAGCGAGAGGGGCTTTGCCCCTCTCGAACTCTCCCCAGCAAAGGCCGAAAGGCCTTTGCAAACCTCCACTTGGCGCCGTGCGCCACTGCCAGCATACCGCCGAAAGACGCCCTTGCGCACGAAGGGCGTTTGGAAGGCGCAGCAAAGGCGCTGCGCCCAACACCAAAAGATTGCGTTCCAAGTGCTCCAAGCACTTGGCGGGGTGGTTTGGAGGG
>JAYSDS010000186.1:0-10391 GCA_041914265.1 Roseomonas sp. | reverse complement strand
TACCGGGCAACAGGCACCGCTCGCGAGACTTACAAGGGGCAGAGCCCCTCCAACGACGACAGCGGAAGAATAGGGGCAATCAGGAAGACCCTTCGGCCTTTGCTGGGGTGGTTTGGAGGGACAACGCCCCTCCAACAGCCCCAGAGAAGACACCGGAGCCATCAGACAGACCTCCGTTTGCCCCTGGCCCACCTTCTTGCCCATAAGCGCCGAATGACCACGCCCCGGTACCCTCCGCCATGACCCCCTTCGGCGCCCGCCTGCGCGAGCTGCGTGCCCAACGCGGCGTCACCTTGAAGGATCTTGCCGCCGCGCTGCAGGTCTCGGCGGCGTATCTCTCGGCGTTGGAGCATGGTCGTCGGGGCCGGCCTTCTGCCGGGCTGGTGCATCAGGTGAACGAGTTTTTCGGATTGATCTGGGATGATGCCGATGAGCTGGCGCGACTTGCGCGACAATCGCATCCGAGGGTGGTGCTCGATACCTCGGGGCTGGATCCGGACGTGACGGATTTCGCGAACCGCCTGGCGCGGGAGATCCGCCAGGTCACGCCCGAGGCCGCCGCGCGGCTGGGCGCGGTGCTCGATTCATTGCGCAAGGGGCGGCGCTGATGCAGGCGGTCTCGGCCGGGCTGCTCGCGGGCTTCGTGGGTTTCGCCTCCTCCTTCGCCGTGGTGCTGCAGGGGTTGGTTGCGGTGGGGGCCAATCCCGGGCAGGCGGCTTCGGGGCTGATGGCGTTGTCCATCGCCATGGGCCTCGCCGGCATCGTGCTGTCGCTGCGGCTGCGGTTGCCGGTCAGCGTCGCCTGGTCCACGCCGGGGGCGGCGCTGCTGGCCGCGACCGCGGCGCCGGCGGGCGGCTTCGCCGAGGCGGTCGGCGCCTTCCTCATCTGCGGCGTGCTGCTGACCGTTGCGGGGCTGTGGAAGCCGCTGGGCCGGGCCGTGGCGGCGATCCCGGCGCCGCTCGCCAACGCCATGCTGGCGGGGATCCTGTTCACGCTCTGCCTCGCGCCGGTGCGGGCGGTGGCGGAACAGCCAGTGGCGGGGCTCGCCATCGTGCTCGCCTGGGCGGTGGTGGCGCGGATCAACCGGCTGCTCGCCGTGCCGGCGGCGGTGGTCGTGGCGGTCGCGGTCATCGCGGCCTCGGCGCCCATGCCGGGCGGGGGCTGGATGCCGCAGCCGGAGATCGTGGTGCCGTCCTTCTCCCTGGCATCAGTCACGGGCATCGCGCTGCCGCTCTTCATCGTGACCATGGCGTCGCAGAACATCCCGGGGCTCGCCGTGCTCTCCGCCAATGGCTACCGGCCGGAGGCCGGGCCGCTATTCACCGTGACCGGGCTGTTCAGCCTGGCCGGCGCGCCCTTTGGCGGGCATGCCGTGAACCTCGCGGCAATCACGGCCGCGCTCTGCGCCGGGGAGGGCGCGGGGCCGGATCCTGCGCGGCGCTGGATCGCCGCGGTGGTGGCGGGCGCGGTCTACGTCGTCTTCGGCCTCTGCGCGGGCGCGGTGACGGCCTTCGTCGCCTCGGCGCCGCCGGTGCTGATCCAGGCGGTCGCGGGGCTGGCGCTGCTCGGGCCATTCGGGGGCGCGATGCTCGGCGCGGTGCATGCGCCGCAGGGGCGGGAGGCGGCGCTGGTCTGCTTCGTCGTCACCGCCTCGGGCGTGGCCTTCCTCGGCATCGGCGGGGCATTCTGGGGGCTGCTTGCGGGAGGGGTGATGATGGCGCTGGCGCGGTGGCGCGCGTGAACGCCCGGTGGTGGCCCTGGGCGGCGATGGCGGGCATCCTCGCCGCCGTCGCCGCCATCCAGTACGCCCTGGGCCGCGTGCCGATCTGCACCTGCGGATACGTGAAGCTCTGGGAGAACGAGGTTTGGTCCTCGGGCAATTCCCAGCACCTGGCGGACTGGTACACGCTGTCGCACATCGTCCATGGCTTCCTGTTCTACGCGCTGCTCGCCTGGCTGCGGCCGGGCTGGAGCGTGCTCTGGCGCGCCGTCGCGACGCTCGCGATCGAAGGCGCGTGGGAAGTGCTGGAGAACACGCCGCTCATCATCGGCCGCTACCGGGAGGTGACGGCCTCGCTCGACTACTTCGGCGACAGCATCGTCAATTCCTTCGGCGATGGCGTCGCGATGCTGCTCGGCTTTTTCCTCGCGGCGCGGCTGCCCGTGTGGGGGTCGGTCCTGGCGGTGCTCGCGCTGGAAGGCGTGGCCGCCTGGGTCATTCGTGACAACCTCACTCTCAACGTGCTGATGCTGGCCTGGCCGGTCGAGGCGGTGCGCGAGTGGCAGATGCAGGGCGCGCCCCCGACCCGCTGATCCCGGCCGGCCCGGCACCAGCGCCCGTGTTTCGCGCTCGGCCGCCGCATCAGCCCCGCACGCCAGGCATTCGCCTTGCCGATGCGCATGTCATCGGCAAGGCTCGGCGGCATGAGACCGGCGCCTCATCATCGCCGGGGGGAGGAACCAACCATGCTGCGCGTCTTCCTGGCGCATACGCCGGAGATGTTCGAAGGCTATTACGGCGAACGCGCCCTCGCCGCACTGCGTGACCACGCCGAGGTGGTGCGCAATCCCGGCGACACGGTGCTGTCGGGCGCCGCGCTGGCGCAGGCCGCCCGGGGCTGCGACGCGATCGTCGCCGACCGCGCCACGCCTGGTACCGCCGAGACCTTCGCCGCCGCGCCCGACCTCCTCGCTTTCCTGCGCGTGGCGGTGGACATCAGCACCATTGACGTCGCGGCGGCGAGCGCGGCAGGCGTGCTCGTCACCCGCGCCACGCCGGGCTTCGTGGACAGCGTCACGGAGCTGGCGCTGGGCCTCATGGTGGACCTCGCACGCGGCGTATCGGCGCATGTGCACGCCTATCGGCGCGGCGAGGAACCTGTCGGGCGGATGGGCCTGCAGCTTTCCGCGGCGACGCTCGGCATCGTTGGCTATGGGCGTATCGGGCGGCGGCTGGCGGAGGTCGCCCTCGCCCTCGGGATGCGCGTGATGGTGTCCGACCCGCATGCACGCGTGGAGGACCCCCGCATCGCGCAGCGCGATTTCGGCGACGTGCTGGCGGAAGCTGACATCGTGGTGTGCCTGGCCATTTCCGTCGGCGAAACGCGCGACCTGTTCGATGCCGTCGCCTTCGCGCGCATGAAGCGTGGCGCGCGTTTCATCAACCTCTCGCGCGGGGAGCTGGTGGATGAGCAGGCGCTCACCAACGCGCTGGACAGCGGACAGCTTGCCGGCGCGGCGATGGATGTGGGGCGCGCGGCGGATCAGCGGCCATCGGCTTTCCTCGCGCGGCGGCCCGATGTGATCGCGGTGCCGCATATCGGCGGCATGACGCCCGAGGCGATGGAACACCAGGCGATGGATACGGTGCGACAGGTCGCTGCACTGGCACGCGGCGAGATGCCGGACAACGCCGTGAACGCGGTAGCGGCGCGCCGGCTGGAACGGATCGGATTGCGCGGCGGCTGAGGGGAGACCGGGAGAGAGCCTGTGCCGGTCGGGGTCTTCCCATCGGGGCGTTCGGCTCCGTGGATGCCGGACGGCGCTCCTCCGATTCTCCAGCGGATGCAGGAGGCTCCGGCCATTCCAACCGTGATATGCGGAAGCAGCCTTCGACGCACCCTCCCGGCGATGCGCATGGGAACCGCCACCCGTGGCCGATGCTCCTGGCCTGCCCGCGCCTGTCACGCGCCGGCGCGCATCGCCAGGCTGTGCGGATTCCTCCGCGTCTACCCGCCCCGCAGGATCGCCGCCTCCAGCGCGCGCACGCGGTCGTTGTAGGCGCTGTGGATCTGGGCGCCGTCGTAGTCCAGGTTCACGCTGTTGACGTAGCGGATCGAGAAGGTCCGCACGTCGAAGGCGATATCCACCGTCATCTGGTGGCTGCGCCAGGAATTCGTCCCGCGCAGCAGCCCGTAGCGCACCGGCACGATGTTCCAGCCGCCCTGGGCGGCGGCGGCGCGGCGGATCAGCGCTTCGCGTTCCGGCATGTCCCCGCGGCCGGGGAACTGCCCGCCGACACTCTCATAGACCGGCGCCCCGCGGCAGGCGCCGAGGCCGATGCTGGCGCCGATGGCCACCATTGCCGGCACGGCGTTACGGCGACGAAGAAGCATCCGGTCCCTCCTGACCCCGCCGAGGCGCGCTGAGGCTGCGCGCCAGCCCCACCGGGTCCATCCCGCGTGAGAGCAGCTTGCCCGCGACCATGATGACGATCCGCGCGATATCCGCAACGGGCCTGAAATGACTTGGCCGGCGCAGGGCCGCGCCATACAGGGCCGGGATGTCGGCCGCGACGGTGGTGATGCCGCGCCGCGCGGCGTCGATCAGGATCTCGCTTTCGAAGGAAAAGCCCCGGGCACGGCCTTCATACCGGTCGAGATCGGCGAGTGCGGCGGCCGGGTAGATGCGGAAGCCCGACTGGCTGTCCGCGATGGGATGCCGCGCGGCCCAGGAGATCCAGAAATCCGCCACCCGGTTCGCCCGCCGCCGCGCCGCCGGCTGGCCCGGCGCGCCGCGGCGGGACCCGATCACGATGCGGTCAGGCGCCGCGAGCGCCTCCAGGCGCGGCAGATCCTCCGGCCTGTGCTGGCCGTCGCCGTCCAGCGTCGCGACGAAGCCCGCCCCGCGGGCGAGCGCCGCGCGCATGCCCAGGCGCAGCGCGGCGCCCTTGCCCCGATTGGCGGTTCCGCCCAGGATTTCCGCTCCGGCGGCAGCGGCGAGCGCGGCCGTCCCGTCCGTGGAGCCATCATCGACGACCAGCACCGCGACGCCAGGCATGGCGCCACGCAGGCGCGTGACCACCTCCGCGATGGTCGCTGCCTCCTGATAGGCGGGAATCACGGCGATCAGCGGGACAGTTGCGTCGGTCACGGCGGGACTGTTGGAATCAGGCTATCCTTCTACCTTCGAAAGACCGCGGAACACAGGCCCATGCCGCTTGACACCTCCATGACCGAAACCCCCTGCGACGTGCTGATCATCGGTGGCGGCCCGGCCGGGGCCACCGCCGCGACGCTGCTCGCGGGGAAGGGCCGGCATGTCGTGATGCTGGAGAAGGACCAGCATCCGCGCTTTCACATCGGCGAGAGCCTGCTGCCGCTGAATTTGCGCATCTTCGACAAGCTGGGGGTCTCGGAGGACATGGCGGCGATCGGGGTCCACAAGCCCGGCGCCCGCTTCGTCTCGGACGAGCATGGCCGGCACACCGCCTTTTCCTTCGCCGCCGGCCTCAACCAGGACTTCACCTATGCCTACCAGGTGCGGCGCAGCGAGTTCGACCAGGTGCTGTTCCGCCGCGCGCGCGCGGCCGGCGCGGATGCGCGCGAGGGAATGCGCGTGCTGGATGTGGCGCTCGATGCACGGGCCGGGCACCGCGTGACTGCGCGCGACGCGGAAGGCGCCATGCATGGCTTCCGCCCCCGCTTCGTCATCGATGCCTCGGGGCGCGACACGGTGCTCGCCACCGCCATGGGCAGCAAGGCGCGCAACCCGCACAACACCACCGCGGCGCTGTACGGCCATTTCCGCGGCGTCGCGCCCTTCGACGGGGCCGAGGACGGCTACATCACCATCCATCTTTTCGACGAGGGGTGGTTCTGGATGATCCCCCTGCCCGACGGCGTGATGAGCATCGGCGTCGTGTCCAACCCCGGTTTCTTCAAGCGTCGGCGCGGGGAGCCACGCGACTTCTTCCTCGAGACCCTGCGCGCCGTCCCCTCCGTCGCGCGCCGCATCGCGGATGCGGAGCTGATCGGCGACGTCACGACCACGGGCAACTACTCCTATGCATCCAAGGTCATGCATGGCGACGGTTGGCTGATGGCGGGCGATTCCTATGCCTTCATCGACCCGGTCTTCTCCTCGGGCGTGCTGCTTGCCATGGCGAGCGCCGAGATGGGCGCGGAGGTCGCCGATACCTGGCTGGACGATCCCGCGCGCGCCACGCCGATGGCCCGCGCCTTCGAACGCAAGGTGCGGCGGGCGATCGGCTCGCTGTCCTGGCTCATCTACCGCATCAACAAGCCGGTGCTGCGGGACATGTTCATGAACCCCTCCAACCGCTTCCGCATGCGGGAGGGGTTGGTGAGCCTGCTCGCCGGCGATGTGCATGCGAATGCCAACCGGCAGCTTCCGGTCCTGGCCTTCAAGGCAGCCTATCTCTGGCTGTCGGTGGCGCACCGCTTCGGCTACCGCCTGCAGCCGGGCGGCCTGCGGAAGGTGGATTCAGCGCAGGCAGCCTGACGCCGTCGCGGCATAGACATCGCCGCTGTTCGCCGCATGCGGCAGCGCGGCGATCCAGCCGGCCATGGCCCCGGCACCGATCGGCGCGGCATGGGCGAAGGTCATGCCCTCGCCCAGGCAGGCGTTGAAATGCCGGTAGCCGAGGGACGCCAGCCGTTCCAGGCAGGCCGCCGCGACATCGCGCTGGATGGTGGTGAATTCGAAGGACAGGGCGGGCGGCGGGCGCGTCAGGCCGCGCAACACCTCGGCCTCGAAGCCCTCCACGTCGATCTTGATGAAGGCCGGCGCGCCGTGGCGTGCCGCGAGCGCATCCAGCGTCGTGACCGGGCGCGCGATCTCGGCATCCCAGCGCTGCCCCTCCCAGCCGGCGGCGCCATCCGCGGCCGCGATGAAGGCGTCCGAGGCCGTGGCGACGGTGGGATTGGCGGTGTTCAGGCGCAGCACCGCCTCGCCTTCCGCCGCGCCGAGCAGGGCCGGGACCAGCGTGACGCCGGGATCGCCGCGGAAGATCAGCCGCAGCGCGCGGAACAGGCGCGGCTGCGGTTCCACCGCCACGACCCGGGCCCCGAGGCGGCGGAAGCTCGCTGTGCGGTCCCCGACATGGGCGCCGACATCGAAGGCAAGATCGCCCGGGGCGAGGAAGCGGCGGTAGAAGCCGTCGAGCAGCGCGGCGCGGCCCGGCGCGTAATAAGTGCGCAGCGAGGCCCCGACGGCCTTCGCGAAGCCGGTCAGGGCGCGGAAAGGTCGGGGGAGAGAACTCCCCCGAACCCCCTCCTTTTTCTGATTACCTGGCGCCGGCCGCCGCTGTCAGTCCCCAATAGACAAAAAACGGTGGGGGATTCGGGGGAGGTGTTCCTCCCCCGCTCTTTCTTCTTCTTCTTCACGCGAAGACGACCGCGGTCCCTGCCGCGAAGGCGGGCGGGACCATGATGCCGCCCGGCGCCTCGACCACCGGAATGCCTGCCAACACCCTGCGCGCCGCCGCGCCGCCATCCGCCGTGCGGATCACCATCCCCGCCATGAAGGGCGAGGCCGGCGGCACCACCCCCGGCAGGACGGTCGGCAACGCCGCCTCGGTCAGCATGCGCACCCGGGTTTCCATCGCCGGGGCGAAGGGGCCGGCCGCGCCCGCCGCGCCGGGGAAGCGCAGCAGGAAGCCGCCAGCGGGGTCGGGTTCCACCGGCAGGCCGGTCAGGCGGGACAGGCGCGCGGCCGTTTCCGCCGGCTCGGCCGCGGAGAGGATCACCTCCTCCAGCGCCTCGGCCTTGTTGGCGTGGTCCATCCATCTGGGGTCCCAGATGAGTTCGGGCGTCAGGTGCTGGATGAGCTGCACCCGGCCCTCGGGCGGGTCGGGGAAGGGCAGGCGGGCGAATTTCGCGGTGGGACCGCCGGGTTCGACCGGGCGTTCCAGCCAGGCGATGCCAGGGATGTCGAGCCCCGCCTGGCGCAGCCGGGCGAGGTTCGCCTCGGCATCCGTGACCGCGAGCGCCAGGATATGCATCCCCGGATAGCGGTCGATGAACCGGCCGACCGAATTGTCGAACAGCGCCGGGTCGAGGATCGCCAGCAATTCGATGTAGCCATGCTTCAGGAAGGCGCAGCGATTGCCCGAGCCGAACTGTTCCACCGGCAGGTCCGGCCGCCGGCGGCCCGATTGCTGTGCGATGGGCGACAGCGCGAAGCCGAGCCGTTCATAGGCCGCGGTCAGCGGGCCGAGGTCCCGCGCGCAGACGCCGATATGGTCGAGGGCGACGGCGATGTTGCTCATGCCGGGTTCTCATACTTGTCGAGCAGCCAGGATGCCGGTTCGGCGGCCGCGTCCGCATACCATTGCGCCATCAGCGGATGCGCACGCAGCGCGGCGACATAGGCCCGCGAGGTCGCGGTGAGTTCCGGCTGCCAGGTGAGGAAGCGGCAGGCAACCGGGGCGAACATGACATCCGCCGCGCCGGGGGCCGCGCCGAACAGGAAGGGACCGCCATGGGCCGACAGCGCCCCCGACCAGATCGCCTCGATCCGGGCGATGTCGGCCAGCGCTTCCGGCGTGCGCCCCTGGCCGGGGAATTCCCGCAGGATGTTCATCGGCATGGCCATGCGCAGGCCACGAAAGCCCGCATGCATCTCGGACGCGATGGACCGCGCATGGGCCCGCACCGCGCGATCCGCCGGCCACAGGGCGGGCGCGATCTCGGCGCAGTATTCGAGGATGGCGAGGCTCTCCCAGATCCGCGCCCCGTCATGTTCCAGATAGGGCACGGTGCCGGAGGGCGTCAGCCGCTTCACCTCGGGCGAGGATCCGCCGGCGAGGGGCACCACCACCTCCTCGACATCCAGCCCGGCGAGCCGCACGGCAAGCCAACCGCGCAGCGACCAGGACGAATACCGCTTGGTGCCGATGACGAGGCGACCCTGAGCCATGCACGCGCCCTCCTTCCGGCGCGGGCGGAGACTGCCACGCGCCGGCAGGGACGCGAAGACGTGGCGCCGATGGGCGGAGGAAGGGCCTTGCCCCTCCAATTCCGCCGTGGAAGTGATCCAATAATCAGGAAGGCCCTTCGGCCTTTGCGGGGGGAGGTTTGGAGAGGCGCAAAGCCCATCTCGACCTCCCATCACCTTTCATGTGCATGGCGCGGCGCCTATCGCGCCAGGCGATGCAGCCCCAGCGTCGGGTACACCAGCATGGTCAGCACCCCGCCGCCGACCAGGCTCGCCGCCTGCCAGGGCGGCATCGCGCCGGCCTGGACGGCGATGGCGGAAATCGCGACCACGAGCGGCAACTGCGTCCCGGCATGCAGCGCCAGCGCCTGGCGCCGCGGCGCGTCGAGGTCGCCCCGCGCGAGCAGCAGCACCGGCAGCCCGCGCACCGCCAGCATCAGCGCCGCGAAGACGGGCACCATGGCGAGTGCGCGCGGGTCCGTCACCAAAGCCACGACATCGAGCCGCATGCCGGAGGCGATGAAGAAGACCGGGATCAGGAAGCCGTAGCCGAGGCCATCGAGCCGGGTGAGCAGCGCCTCATGCTGGTGGTGTGGCAGTGCCGCCCGCACCACCGCGCCGGCCACGAAGGCACCGAGGACGAGGTCGATGCGCAGCTCCTCCGACAGGGTGATCAGCAACACCATCAGCAGCAGCACCAGCCGCAACGGAAGCTGGCCGGAGCTGCCCATGGTCCGCGCCACCATCGCCGCGAGCCGCCCATGGGTGGTGCGCGCGGCGACGAAGACCGCGGCGGCCGCGCCTGCCGCAAAGCCCACCAGGATCAGCGCCTGCCCGGCCGCCCCGGCACCGCCGGCGAGGACCAGCGAGAGGGCGATCAGCGGCGCGGCCTCCCCGATCGCGCCGGTGGCCAGCACGATCGGCCCATAGGGCGGGCCGAGCCGCCCCGCATCCCGCAGGATGGGCAGCAGCGCGCCCACCGCCGTCGTGGTCAGGGCGAGCGCGGTGAAGAGCGGCGCCTCGATCAGTCCCACCCCGGCCAGCGCGAAGCCGGCCAGCGCCGCCAGCACCGCGGACAGCGCCCAACCGCGCCAGGCCAGCCGCAGGGGGCGGCCCTTCAGCACATCGGGATCGACCTCGAACCCCGCCAGCAGGAACAGCACGCAGAGCCCGAGGGTGGACAGCGCCGTCACGATCGGGCCGGCATGGACGAGGTTCAGCACCTGCGGCCCGATCACCACGCCCGCGACGATCTCGAGCACCACGCTCGGCAGCGGCAGGCGCGGGAACAGCACCGGCAGGCCGGCCGCCACCGTCATGGCGACGAAGACCGCCACCACGCTCATCAGGTCGATATTGATCATAGTCCCGAATTGCCCCGCAGGTGCTCCGCGCGACATCGCGCCGCGTTTTCATGCACCGCACAAGGGCCGACCCTGGGGGATTCGCGGCGGCCCCGCTTGCCCCGCGGCCCCGCAGGGTGTTGTTTGCCGGGCCGCCGTGGCCCGGAGACCCCGATGAACGAGATCAGCCGCCCCAATTCGCTCGACGCCTATTGGATGCCGTTTTCCGACAACAAGTATTTCAAGGGCGACACGTCCCGGATGCTCGCCCGGGCCGAGGGCATGTCCTACTTCACGCCCGAGGGGAAGGAGATCCTGGACGGCACGGCGGGGCTCTGGTGCTGCAATGCCGGCCACGGTCGCGTCGAG
>JAYSDS010000185.1:0-10409 GCA_041914265.1 Roseomonas sp. | reverse complement strand
CCCCCCCCCCCGGGGGCGGGGGGGGGGGGCCGGGGGGGCCCCCCCCCCCCCGGTTCATCAGCTTGGCCAAGAGCCCCGGAGAGCCCCTCTCCGCGTCACCCGCGCCGCGATCGGCGTTCCGCCGCCGTCGCCGCCCCGCGCCCCGCATCGAAGCCCAGGAATCCCATTTCCGGCCTCGGTGCCCCACCGTCGTTCACGAAGAGTCGCGGCCGCGTCTGCGGCGCGGGGCCGCGCGGGGCGTTGCGTCCCCCGCCCATGGCGGCGACCGCCGCGCGGGCTGAACGTTCCGCCTCGGCGGCGGCCGCACGGTCGCGGGCGGCGCGCTGGGCCGGACTCAGCGAGGCTTCGGGCGGTGCGGCGGGCGCGCGGGTGGCGCCGCGGGCCGACAGCAGGAAGAACAGGATCTCGTTGCGCCCCTGGTCCACCGCCGCGTCGATCGCCGTCAGCCCCAGCACGTTGCGTTCCTCGAGGCTCGCGCCCCGGTTCACCGCGTCGCGGGCCGCCGGCAGGTCGCCGCGGGTGATGGCGTCGAACAGCGCCGCGGTGGGTGAGAGGTTCGCATTCGGATCCCCCGGAATGGGCTCCGGTGCCCGGCGCGCGGCGATGCCGGGCAGGGCCGGCGGCGGGGCCGAGGACGAACGGGGCTGCGCCGGCGGCGGACCGGAGAACTGGGCCTGGGCCGGACCATCCGGCAGCAGCGTCAGCGCGAGGGGCGCCAGCAGGAGGATGCGTCGCATGGCGCCGTGTCTAAAGCAGTTTCCGCGCGCAGGGAATTGCGCGTTGGCGTGACCTACCGTCCCTCCCGCCGCCAGGCCATCACCGCGGCGCCGAGCACCAGGGCCAGCGCCAGCCAGGCGGGCAGCAGGGGCAGGGCGCTGATGCCGGTCACGGTATGGTCGCCGTTGCGGCGCAGGCCGATCCAGCCTGTGCCGGCGACGTCGCGGCCAGGGGCGACGCGGCGCAGTTCCGGCAGGGCGGGCGTCGTCCCGTCGCCCATGTAGCGCGCCGCGCCGCCGGTGCCGGCCAGCAACGGGCGCAGCTTCTCGGGATCGGCGCGCAGGTCGGCGACCTCCAGCGGGTTGGTCGCGGCCGAGGCCGCAAACGCCGTTCGCCGGCCGTCCGTAGCGTTCCACACGCCGGGCTGGGTCGCCGGCATGCTCAGCACGGCGCGGCCGCCGCCGGCGGCTTCCGGCGTGGCGCGGGTGACGGTGCCGTCGGGGGCGGTGATCGTGATCTCGGGCGGCGGGCCCTCGGTCAGGCTGCGGCGGGTGACGGTCAGGCGGCCATGCTCGATGCGCGCCGTCAGGTCCTCCTCCTCCAGCTCCGTCTCGCGCATCAGCCAGTGGGCGATGCGGCGCAGCAGCTCGGCCTGCGGGCCGCCGCCGTCATGGCCGCGCGACCACAGCCAGATGTGATCGGACAGGAGGAGGGCGACGCGGCCTTCCCCGACCCGGTCCAGGACCAGCAGCGGCGACCCGTCCGGACCTTCCATGACGGTGCTGCCGCTGCGCGGGTCGGCGCGCAGGGACCGGTACCAATGGCCCCAGCTCGGCTCGGCATTGTCGGCATTGGCGCCGGGCAGGTCCTCGGTGACCGGATGGCGGAAGCCCAGCCCGGAAACCCGCGGGCGGAAGGCGCCCTCGGCCACGATGTTCTGCCGCCCGGTCGGCCGTGCCGGCAGCACGCCGCCGAGCGGCGTCAGCGCCAGCGAGGTCGGCCCGCTGAATTCCGGCCCGGTCGACATCAGCAACGCCCCGCCGCCGCGCACGTAATCCGCGATGTTCCGCAGATAGGCCGCCGGCAGGATGCCGCGATTGCTGAAGCGGTCGAAGACGATCAGGTCGAAGTCCCGCAGCTTCACCTGGAACAGCTCGCGCACCGGGAAGGCGATCAGCGCCAGCTCGTTCAGCGGCGTCAGGTCGTCCTTCTCCGGCGGGCGGAGAATGGTGAAGTGGACCAGGTCGACGTTCGGATCGGCCTTGAGCAGGCGGCGCCAGGTGCGCTCGCCGGCATGCGGCTCGCCGCTCACCAGCAGCACGCGCAGCCGGTCGCGCACGCCGTTGATGGTCACGACCTGGCGGTTGTTCAGGGTGGAGACCTCGCCGGGCCGGGCCTCGGCCTCGATCTCCACCACGGTCGGGCCGCCGCGCTGGATGGGCACGGCGATGCGGTGGTCGCGGCCGACCGGGACGGATTCGACGCGCGGCGTCTCCCCGTCGCGGCGGATCGTCAGCCGCGCGGCGCCCGTCGGGTTCGGCACGCCGAGATCGTCCACCGCGACGCGGATCTCGACCTCCCGCCCCACGATGCCGAAGCCCGGCGCCTCGATGACGCGCAGGCGGCGGTCGGTCTCGCCCGCCCGGCCGGGCATCAGGGCGTGGAAGGGCGCGTCGATCGGGGATTGGGCCGGGACGTCATGCGCCTGCCCGTCGGTGAGCGCGATCACGCCGGCGAGGCGGGCGCGCGGGATCTCGGCCAGCGCCCGCTCCATGGCGGAGAAGAGGCGTGTGCCCTGGTTGCCCTGCTCGGGCACCTCGACGGTGCGGAGTTCAAGGTCCGGCAGGCGGCCGGCGCGGGCCTCGATTTCCTGGCGGGCCGCTTCGATCTGTGCGGCGCGATTGCCGATGCGGGCCGAATCGCTGCGGTCCACGACCAGCAGGCCGATGTCCGGGCGGGTCTCGCGCGTTTCCTCGACCAGCCGCGGATTGGCCAGCGCCAGCAGGATCAGCGCGAAGGTCACGGCGCGCCAGATCACGCCACGGGCGCGGCGCCAGGCGGCCGGGGCCAGGGCCAGCAACGTCAGGACGGCAGCGAGGCCGAGGAGCCACAACGGCAGGACGGGGGCGAAGTCGATGCCGGCGACGGACTGGTTCATCGGGCGGGCCCTGATTCAGGCAGGGGTGTCGCGGGAGGCGCCTTGCCCTTGCCGGACCCTCCCCACCAAAGGCCGAATGGCCTGCTTGCGCTGTTGGAATGGGAGGGGCGCTGCCCTTCCAAACGCCCTTCGTGCGCAAAGGCGTCCTTCGGCGCCACTCCGGCCGCGGCGCACGGCGCCAAATGGAGGTTTCCAAAGGCCCTTCGGCCTTTGGTGGGGTGAGGTCCGGAGAGGGGCAAAGCCCCTCTCCGGGACACTCCCGCCACGCCGCCCCTCGCGTTCCCGCGCCCCTGGCCCTTACCGCCGATCCTGCGCCGCACGGTCAATTCCCCAGCCTTTCCAGGATCGCCGGCACGTGCACCTGGTCGCCCTTATAGTTCCCGGTCAGGGCGTACATCACGAGGTTCGTCCCGAAGCGGTAGGCCAGCACGCGCTGACGCGCCCCGCCCGGAATGGTCGCGTAGGGATTCTGCCCCCGCCCATCCATCGCCCAGGCCGCCGCCCAGTCGTGCCCGCCGATCACCACCGGGCTCACGCTGTCATTGGCGCGGTCCTGGTCGCGGGCCGCCCAGACCTGGCCGCCGGCGTAGCGGCCGGGCAGGTCCTGCAGCAGGTAGAAGGCGCGTTTCAGAACATGGTCCTCGGCGACGGGGGCCAGCGGCGGGATGGCAAGGTCCCGCGTCACCCGCCGCAGCGCCGCCCGGCCGCCGGGGTTCATGCCCTCGCCCGACCCCTCGTCCCGCGTGTCGAACAGGATGATCCCGCCATTGCGCATGAACGTATTGAGCGCGGCGGCCGCCTCGGCGTCGGGCTGTGCTGCCTCGGACAGCACCGGCCAGTAGAGCAGCGGGTAGAAGGACAGGTCGTCGCGCCCCGGCACCACGGCGGCCGGTTCGGCCAGTGCTGCGGCGGTGCGCCGGTTCATGAAGTCCGACAAGCCGACGAGGCCCATGCGGGAGGTCTCGTCCACCTGGGAATCGCCGGTGACGACATAGGCGAGGCGCGTCGCATTGGCCGCCGCTTCGGGCTCCTCGGCCCGGGCCGGGGCGCCGGCGAGCAGCAGCGCCGCGATCGCGGCCGCCCGCGCCCCGCGCGACCATTGCCGCCCAATCATGCCGCGCTGGCCGAGCGACACCAGCAGGTCGAGTGCCAGCAGCGCCAGGGCAGCCGCCAGCAGCCAAGGGCCGAGGTCACGTTCCGCCGGCACGCCGCCGATGGTCTCGACCCGCGCCGAGGTCGGCGCGGCCGAGGTGGCGCGCGGTGCCGGCAGATGCGCCGTCAGGTTCAGCGCGCGCCGCCAGGAGGCTTCCTCCGCTTGGCCCGGCGATCCGTACCAGCCCGGCGGATGGCGCGGGGAGGCTGCCGTCTCCTCCACCCGGTTGGCCGGGATGGGCGCGGCCGCCGGCGGGGCGGCACCGAGCCGTCCGAAGCCATCGAGGATTTCGAGCGGCGCCAGCGGCGCCTCGCCTTCATTGCCCTGCACGCCGGCCGAGAGTGCCACGAGCCGCCGCAGCATATCCACGAAAAGCCCCGAGAGCGGCAGGTTCGACCAGTCGGCATTGGCGGTGACATGGAACAGCACGATCCGCCCCTGGCCGCGCGCGGCGGCCGTGACCAGCGGCGTCCCATCCGCCAGCCGCGCCCAGGACCGTTCCGTCAGCCGTGCCGAGGGTTCGGCGAGCACCTGGCGCTCGACCGTGACCTCGGCCGGCGGCGTGAGGCCGGCGAAGGGCGAGCTTTCGGGGAAGGCGGCGAGGCTCTGCGGCCGGTCCCAGGACAGCGCGCCGCCAAGCTGGCGTTCGCCGGCGCGAAGCGCGACCGGCAGCAGCGGATCGGGCCGTTCGGCAAGGCGCGGTCCGGCGAAGCGGATCAGCATCCCGCCCTGTTCGACCCAGCGGGTCAGCGCCTCCCGCTCGCGGCCTTCCGGCACCTCGCGATCGGCGAGGACCAGCACGGCGAGCTGCCGCGACAGCAATTGCTCCAGCGACCCTCGCCGGACCTCGGCATAGGGCCCGAGCGCGCGTTCCAGGTAGAAGAGCTCCCCCGTCAGCGGCGCATCGGCCGCGGTCTCGGTCGCCGCCGCGAGACCCACCGGGCGGCGGCGGAAACGCTCATCCAGCAGCACCGTGCCGGCCGCGCCCGCTTCCGGTTCGAGGTCGAGGCGCACGACCTGGTTGCGGATCTCGATGGGCAGGTCGAGCGCGCCTTCCCCGCTCCCCGCCCCGGCCGGAATGGTGACCGTCGCGGAGGCGATGGCGCGCCCGTCCCCGGTGCGGGCGAGAACCGTCGCTTCGCTCGGCGCCGTGATCGGGGTCTGCAGCACCCGCACCATCAGCCGGTCGGCCTCGGCGCGGGGTGGCGGCAGCAGGCGGGCCGGCCGGGTGTCGGCGCGGGCCAGCGTCAGCGGGCCGGCGGCGGCGAGTGCCTCGGCCAGGGGGCGGAAATCGTCGCCGGCGGGCGTGTGTTCCACCCCATCCGCGACGTAAAGCGCGGCGAGCGGGCCGGGATTGGCACGACGAAAGGCTTCGAGGGCGGTGAGCGTCGCGGCGCGGTCGGGCGCCCAGCCATGGGGGCGCAGGGCGGCAAGGCGCGCCGCGGCCTCCTGCGCCGGCATCAGGGCGCTGGCGGCGATGGCCTCGCCCGTCTCGGGTGGCGCGGTGGCGAGCAGCGCGACGCGCCGGCCCTCCCGTGCCGCGGCTTCCAGCGCCGCGGCAGCCGCGGCGGTGCGGGCGGGCCAATCGGGCGCGGCCGCCCAGCCATTGTCGATCACGACCAGCAGCGGCCCGGACCCGCCGCCGGCGGCCACAGGCTGCCACACCGGGCGCGCCAGGCCGATGATCAGCAGCGCCGCCGCGACCATGCGCAGCAGCAGCAGCCACCACGGCGTGCGGTGCGGTGTCTCCTCGGTGGGCGGCAGGTCGCGGAGCAGGCGGATGGCGGGGAAGTCCTGCACCTTCGGCGCCGGCGGGCTGACGCGCAGCAGCCACCACAGCACCGGCAGCGCCGGCAGGACCAGGAGCAACCAGGGAGAGGCGAAGGCGAGGGGGCCGAGCTGCCACATCAGCCGGGCGCCAGGCGGCGATGCAGCGCCAGCAGCGCCGTCTCCGGCGGCTGGTCCGTCCGATGCGTGGCGAAGGACCAGCCGGAGCCGGCGGCGATCGCCGCCAGCCCCTCCCGATGCCGGGCCAGGCGGTCTTCATAGAGGGCGCGAACGCCCTCGACACGCGGTACCAGGGCTTCCTCGGCATCGCCAAGGCCGCGGAAGCGGATGCGGCCGGTGAAGGGCAGGGATTCTTCGGCGGGGTCTAGCACCTGCAACAGATGGCCCCTCACGCCCGCCGCCGCCAGCCGGGCGACGACGTTACGTGCGTCTTCCAGCGGGGCGAGGAAATCCCCGATCAGCACGGCCCGGGCGTGGCGAGGAATCCGGGCATCCTCGGCGGTCGCGGCCTGGCTGGGCAGGGACTGCGCCAGGATGGGCATGGCCCCGCGCCCGGAAAAGGCGCGCGGCAGGCCGAACAGCCGCACCCGCTCCCCGCCACGGAACAGCAGCGCGGCGAGGGCGAGCAGCAGCAATTCCGCCCGCGTCCGCTTGGTCGGCAGCATCCGATCGCTGCGCCAGTCCATCCCGGCGCCGGACTGACACCACAGGGCGACCGTCTGCGCGGCCTCCCACTCCGTTTCCCGCACGAAGAGGCGGTCGGACTTGGCGGATTGACGCCAATCGACGCGCGCGGCGGCATCGCCGGGCAGATAGGGCCGGAACTGCCAGAAGGCATCGCCCTGGCCCGGCCGGCGCCGCCCGTGCACGCCTTGCATGACCGTCGCGGCCACGCGCTCGGCCTGCACGACAAGCGGGGGAAGCGTGGCGCCGAGGGCCTCGGCCCAGGGGACGGGGATGGTGGTCATGGCGCGGTTCCGGCGGAGGGGTCTGCCTTCCCCTGGAGCCCTATCCGCCAAAAGCCGAACCTGTTGACCTGGATGCTTTCGCTGCCGCGGCTGGAGGAGTGTCGGTCTCTATGCGCGACGGGAAGAGGGGGGGGGGGGGGGGGGGGGCGCGGCGGCAAGACCGGCGCGGGGCGCTGCCCCTCTCCGGACCACACCCCGCCAGGCCACCGTGTGGCCTGGACCGCCGGCACCTGGTTCCGGGCGCGACGCGGATACCGAACCCCCGCGGCGTGCCTGGTGCGCAGGGGCACGGCCCGGCATTCGTCCTGGCCGCGCCGCCCAACACCAGGTTGAGGTTTGCAAAGGCCTTTCGGCCTTTGCCAGGGTGGGGTTCGGGGAGGGGCGGAGCCCCTCCCTGATCCAACCGCCGATGCTCATCTCCGCGCCAATGGAGCGGCGCCCCTGCGGATCTCCCCGCCCCGTCGCCACCGTCGCCGTCACCCCAGGCTGTCCTTCAGCGCGTCAATCACCTCGCTCAGTCGCACGCCGTCCGCGCGGGCGGCGAAAGTCAGAGCCATACGGTGCCGCAGCACGGGCTCGGCCAGGGCGATCACGTCGTCCACGCTGGGCGCGAGTCGCCCGTCGAGCAGCGCGCGGGCGCGGGTCGCGAGCATCAATGCCTGGGCCGCGCGGGGCCCCGGGCCCCAGGCGAGGTGCTTGCTGACGGCTTCCAGCGTGCTGGTTTCGGGCCGCGCGCCGCGCACCAGCTTCAGGATGGCCTCGAGCACCTGTTCGCCCACCGGGATGCGGCGGATCAGCGCCTGGGCCGCCATCAGCTCCTGCGCCGTCATGGCCTGTACCGGCTTCGCATCCCGCGCACCGGTGGTGGCGAGCAGCATCGCGCGCTCGGCGGCCTCGTCCGGGTAGCCGACCTCGACCTCCAGCAGGAAGCGGTCGAGCTGCGCCTCCGGCAGGGGGTAGGTGCCCTCCTGCTCGATCGGGTTCTGGGTGGCCAGCACGTGGAAGGGGGCGGGCAGGGCGTGCAGTTCGCCGCCGATCGCGACCCGGTGCTCCTGCATGGCCTGCAGCAGCGCCGACTGGGTGCGGGGGGAGGCACGGTTGATCTCGTCCGCCATCAGGAGCTGGCAGAAGATCGGGCCCTTGATGAAGCGGAAGGCGCGGTGCCCGTGGGCATCCTCCTCCAGCACCTCCGACCCCAGGATGTCGGCCGGCATCAGGTCGGGGGTGAACTGCACGCGGCGCGGATCCAGGCCCAGCACGGTGCCGAGCGTGTCCACCAGCTTGGTCTTGCCGAGGCCGGGCACGCCCACCAGCAGCACATGCCCGCCGGACAGCAACGTGATCAGCACCCGTTCGATCACCAGCTCCTGGCCGAAGATCACGCGGCCCACGGCTTCCCGCACCCGGGTCAGGCGGGCGCCGAGCGCTTCGACCTCCGCGACGAGAACGGCGGGGTCCTGTGTCGTCTCGGCCACTTCACTCATGCAGGCTGGGCTCCCTATATGACAGAGGCGGAGGCGCGCGGCCGAAGCCACCCCTGATGGATTAGCTCGCATCGGCCACGCTGAGTGCAAGGGCGACGAAATGCAATGACCGTCCATGGCATGGAAAAGATGAGCGGCGCCACGCCGCCAGGCACCGCCTGTATTCCCGCACCCGGAACGGTCCTGGCACGCGCCAGGACCGAGTGCGGCGATTACGCGATCCGTATCGGTCGCGACGGCACCTGGTACTACCGGGGCAGTCCGATCCAGCGGAAGCCGCTGGTCTGCCTTTTCTCCTCCATCCTCAAGCGCGGGGAGGACGGGTCCTATTGGCTCGAGACCCCCGTCGAGCGCGGGCGGATCGAGGTCGAGGACGCCCCCTTCGTGGCGGTGGAGCTGTTCTGGCGCGATTGCGATTGCGGCTGCCCCCAGCCGAGGCAGTGCCTGACCTTCCGCACCAACCTCGACGAGATGGTGACCGCCGATTCGGCGCATCCGATCCGCGTCGCGATCTGCCCGGTGACGCGCGAACCGCGCCCCTACATCACCGTCCGCCCGGGGCTCGAGGCGCGGATCAGCCGCGCGGTCTTCTATGAGCTCGTCGCGCTGGCCGAACCCGAGCAGATCGACGGTCGGCCGATCCTCGGCGTCTGGAGCGAGGGCCACTTCTTCCCGATCGACGAGGTGCCGGATCTCGGCCTGGCGGCGGACTGAATGAGCACCACGGCGCTGCGCCTGGACCCGGTGTCGCTGCGCGCGCGGCTCGCCGATCCCGATGCCATTCCCCGCGACCGGCCCTCGCCGGAGGACGACCTCGATCGCGCGGCCCGCACCGGCGGGCGCATCGTGCCCGCCGCGGTGCTGGTGCCGCTCGTCACCCATGACGAGCCGACGGTGCTGCTGACGCTGCGCTCCTCCCGGCTGAATGCGCATGCCGGGCAGGTCTCGTTTCCGGGCGGCCGCGCCGAGGCCGGCGAAACGCCGGAACAGACCGCGCTGCGCGAGGCCTCGGAGGAAGTGGGGCTCGACCCCGCCTTTCCCGAATTGCTCGGCCGGCTTCCGCCGCTGCTGACCGGCACGGGCTTCCTGGTCACCCCGGTCGTTGCGTTGCTGCGCCCACCCTTCACGCTGCGCAGCGATCCGGCCGAGGTGGAGGAAGCCTTCGAATACCCGCTGTCGCGTCTGCTGGACCCCGCGGCACCGGAACGCCGCCAGCAGGAATTCCGGGGCCGGATGCGTGAATTCTGGGTCTGGCCGCATGAGCGCCACTACATCTGGGGGGCCACGGCCTCGATGCTGGTGACGCTGTCCTCGGTGCTGCGGAATTCTGGCTGAGGGGCGGACCGGCGGCGGTTCGCCGGCCCATCCCATGCGCTTCGCCGGAACGGCTGCGCGTTTCGGGCGATAGCCCGGCGTCCCGGCCCCGTCCCCGCATCGTTGCGCTGAGCCCCCTCCGCCGCCAGCTATGCTGCGACGAAAGAGGAGGAGAAGATCCCATGGCCAACAGCATCGGCACCGAACGTCGTCTGCTCGGCGATGATTTCGCCGTCGTCGCGCCCAGCCACTACCCGGCCCTCGGCGACCTGCCGGCCGAAGAGGTGCTGGCCCTGGCGCGCAGCCTGCGCGACCATCGCGACCGGCTGCGCGGCATGGTCCACACCAATCGCCGCGCGCGGCGTGGCAAGGGCGAACCCCGGGCCTCCGCAGGCAACGATACGGCGCTGGCGCGCCGCAAGCAGGTCTTCGCCGCGGCCCTGAAGCGGGTGAACCATCGGCTGGACGTGCTGCACGGGCAGGCGCGGCGCGCCTGGCACGCCGCCGCGCTGCGCGATGCCCTGGCCCGCAAGCGTGCCGGTGCCGCATCCCACCCGGGAGCAGGCGAAACGGCAGCCGAAGGCATGCTGGCCAAGCCGTCCCGCAAGCGGAGCGTCCGCACCGACCCGCGCGAAATCGGCCGCGTGTCGCAATTCGTGAAGAACGCCCAGGCGAAGAAGGACCGGCGCTGAAGGCGGCGGAACTGGCCTGGCCGATTGAGGAACTTCGCCGGACGCCACTTCAGTGGTGACTTGGCGGGTTCAGAACCGGAGGGGCGCGGCCCCACCGGACCTCCCCGCCAGGCCCCCGGGTGGCGAGGACCGCCG
>JAYSDS010000184.1:0-10418 GCA_041914265.1 Roseomonas sp. | reverse complement strand
ACCTCACCCCGCCAAAGGCCGAAAGGCCTTTGGAAACCTCGATCTGGTGCGGGGCACGAGGACCTGACCGATAGGGTGAAGGTCACATCGGGCGCGGCGTTGGGGAAATCCGGGCGTCGGGCACGGTGAGGCTTTCGAGGGTGTGAGCTGCCTGTTTTGCCTGATGCCCAGTGGAGGTTTGCAAAGGCCTTTCGGCCTTTGCCGGGGAGGGGCAAAGCCCTTCCCCGGCGCCCGAGGGCACGAAAAAGCGGACATCAGCGATCGAGTGCTTCGACCGCCAGTATCAGTTCGTCGCCTGGACCTGCGGTGGCGGCAGCGCATCCGGGTTGCGTGGCATGGTCAGCCCTGCGCCGGCTCCTGCCGCCGCGCCCGTCCCTGCCCGCGATGCCGCGCCGTTTGCCGGCCGCTGCGGGAAGCCGCCGGCATTCTGCACCACGGTGCGCACGCCACCGGCCGCCTCGGCTGCCGCGGCGAAGGCAACGTCGCCCCAGAACCGGTTCAGCACTCCCATCGGCACTTCGTTGAGCTGCAGCACGCGGCCGAGATCGTGCCCGTCCTGGCGGGAGACGGTCCAAAGCAGCTCCACGCGCTGGTTGCGTTGCGCGGGCTGGTCGACCACGGCAACCTGGCCGGTGACGGCGAAGCGGGCACCCTGGGCGGTGTTCTGCACGACCATGCCCTGGTTGGTCAGGGCCTCGCGGATGCGCGCGGTCAGCGCCTCGTTGCCATCGCCCGGCGCGCCGCGAACCATCGGGACATAGATCCGCGGCGGGCCGACCTCGGCCAGCGCCGCGGGGTCGTTGCCCTTGCGGGCGGCTTCGGCGCGCAGCAGCAGGTCGGCGATGCGGGGGGCCGCCTCGCGGGCGACGCGCTGCAGGACCTCCGGGCTGGCATCCTGCCAGTCGCGGGCCGGGATGCGGGTGCCGAGCGTCGCCCCCTGCTGCTGCCCGTCCGGATCGATCAGGACATAGCGCGGCACGACGGCATTGCCCTGCAGGCTGGCCTCGACCGTCAGGCGCCAGTCGAGCGGCAGCGGGTCGGTGGCCGAGGCAGGGACCTCGGCGGTCAGCAGCGCGGTGGAGAGTGCTTCGGCGAGGCCTAGCGCCTGGGTCTCGCTCAGCAGGGCGCCGGCCGGGGTGGGCACGGCCAGGCGATAGGCCGGTGGCGCGGCCAGCGCCCCTGCCTGCCCGCCCGGATTGCCGCGGAAGGGCTGCGGCAGGTCGCCACAGGCGGGAAGGGCGAGCAGCAGCGCCAGCGCCGCGCCACGCAGGGCCCGGAAAGAAAAGGTCATGAGCCGCATTACTCCGGCGGAACGGCGTTGGGCTACAGCACCGCCACGCAGGTGGCGAAGGCGGTGATCACGATCATCAGCACGAAGATGTAGATATAGGGCATCCGTCATCCCCCGCTCGGCCCGCGCGCCGCCCCGGGGGAAAGGGCGATGGCCGAAAGCTGGTGCCCGATCGGGCCACCGCCGGCGAGCGTCCGGCGCCGATGGCTGAAGAAGTCCGTTTCCAGGGCGAGCGTATCGTAGGGCGTGACCTCGGCTGTCGCTCCGGCGGCGGCGAGCCGCGCGGCGCAATACCCCGCGAGGTCGAACTGCCAGCGTTCGGGCCGCGCGCCATCGGCGAAGAAGCGGGCATCGGCGGCATCGCGCGCCAGCACGGCATCGCGCAGATCGGCCGCCACCTCATAGGAAGGCTGCCGGATGCAGGGGCCGACGGCCGCGACGATCCGATCCCGCCGCGCGCCGAGGGCGATCATGGCCTCGATGGTCGCTTCCAGCATCCCGGCCGCGGCCCCGCGCCAGCCGGCATGGGCGGCGCCGATCACCCCGGCCTCGGCATCGGCGAAGAGCACCGGCGCGCAGTCCGCCGTGACGACACCGAGCGCAACGCCGGGCCGGCGCGTGACCAGCGCATCGGCGGTCGGGCGGTGGCCCTCGGGCCAGGGATCGTCCAGCACCGCGACATCCGTGCCGTGCACCTGGGTCAGCCCGAACAGCGAGGTCCCCGGCAGGCCCAGCGCATCGGCGGCGCGGCGGCGGTTCTCGCGTACCGAATCGGGATCATCCTTGGACGAGACCGAACAGTTCAGCGCGGCGAAGGGCCCCGCGGAGATCCCTCCGCGCCGGGTGAAGAAGCCGTGGGCGAGGCCGGGCTGGGCGGCGAGGCTCTCGGCGGTGACGAAGACGGCCATCAGGATCCCTCGAAACCGGGCAGGGCGGGAAGGCTGGGATGGCAGAGGCAGAGCGCCTTGAACAGCCTGCCCATGTGCTCGGGCGCCGTCAGCCGTTGCGCGGCGGCCAGATGACGCGGCCCGCCGCGTGCCGCCAGCGCGGCCGCCCGCGAATGCAGTCCGAGCCGCGCGAGGAACAGCCCCTGCGGCAGGGGGCCATGGACGGCGGCCCCGGCCGCGCGCGCCGCCCGCGCCACGGCGCCTAAATCGACATGGGCGGTCAGGTCGGCCTCCCCCGGCGGGCCGAGCGGGTCGGCCGCGCCATGGGCGCTCATCGCCTGGAGGCTGTCCCCGAAGCCGGATTCGGCCGGGCCATAGTCGATGAACAGCGCCGCGCCGCCCTGCACCGCGACCCGGGCCCCGAGGGCGCCGGCGATGGCGCGGGCCGGCTCGTTCACCTCCTGGACCGCGCCTTCCTCGGCGGTGTCGGGCAGGGGCGGGGCATCGCCGGCCGGGATCTCCACGAAGGCGCCGGCGGCGACGTGGCGTTCCATCCAGCCATCGCCGCGACGGACGAACTGCCGGATCGGCAAGGCGTCAAGGAACTCGTTGCCGATCACGATCGCCGGGCCAGGCGGCAGGGTGGCGATGGCGTCGTGCCAGGTCGCACCCGGCACTCGGCTCGCCTGGGCCTCCCGCAGGCGGGGGGAGGTCTCGACCAGATGCACGCGCAGCGCGGCCCGGAAGGGCGGGACCATCTCGGCAACGGCGCGCAGCGCATCGGCCATCAGCGTGCCGCGGCCGGGGCCCAGCTCGACCAGCAGGACCGGGTCGGGGCGGCCCATCAGGTCCCAGGTCACCGCGGCCCAGAGGCCGAGGCATTCGCCGAAGGCCTGCGAGATTTCAGGCGCCGTGGTGAAGTCGCCGGACACGCCGAAGGGATCGCGCGCGGCGTAATAGGCCGCGACAGCGCGGGACATGAAGTGGTCGAGGCGTTCAGCCATGGCGGGCGCTCACGCCGCAGGCCGGGCGCGGCGGCAGGGGCGTGGTGGCACCGGAGAGAGGTGTTGCCCCTCTCCGGGCTTTACCCCACCAAAGGCCTTCCTGCTTGCGCTGTTGGAGTAGGAGGGGCGCCGCCCCTCCAAACCACCCCGCCAGGGGCTTGGAGCCCCTGGACCGCAATCTTCTGGCACCCGGCACAGCGGCCTTGCTGCTCCCGCCAGGCGCCCGCCGCGCGCAAAAGGGGGTCTCGGCACTATTCTGACCGGTGCGCCAGGCACCAAGTCGAGGTTTCCAAAGGCCTTTCGGCCTTTGGTGGGGTGAGCCCGAGAGGGGCAAAGCCCCTCTCGGTGCCACCGCGGAAGAACGAGAGCCGCGTCCCGGCCGCGGGCGAGAGCCCTTCTGCGGCCCGCCACTTCAGCCATTCGCGGCCTTCGACCGCGCCATCAGCCAGGCTCCCACCACGATCATCGGCAGGGACAGGAGCTGCCCCATGGTCGCCCCTGCGAAGAGAAAGCCCAGATGCGCGTCCGGCTGGCGGAAGAACTCGCCGATGATCCGTGCCGCGCCATATCCGGCGAGGAAGGCGCCCGAGAGGAAGCCGCGCCGTGCCCGCAGCGTCCCGTCATTCGCCAGCAACATCAGTACTGTGAAAAGCGCGATGCCTTCCATGCCGGCCTGATAGAGCTGTGATGGGTGCCGCGGCTCGGGGCCGCCGGTCGGGAACACCATGGCCCAGGGCACGTCCGGGGCGACCCGGCCCCACAATTCGCCATTGATGAAGTTGGCCAGCCGCCCGAAGAACAGCCCGATCGGCACCACGCAGACGATGCGGTCGGCGAAGGCCACCCAGTCCAGGGCATTGCGGCGGCAGAACCACCAGGTCGCGACGATGACGCCGAGCGCCCCGCCATGGAAGGACATACCGCCATGCCAGACGGCGAGCGCCTCCCATGGGGCGGTGATGTAGTAGCCGGGCCGGTAGAACAGCACGTAGCCGAGCCGCCCGCCCAGGATGACGCCGAGCGTTGCCCAGGTGACGTAGTCGTCCACCTGTTCCCGCGTCGCGACGGGCGGCGTGCGCGTCACCATCCAGCGGGCGAGCCGCCAGCCCAGCACGATGCCGGCGATATAGGCCAGCGCGTACCAGCGGATGGCGATGGGGCCGATCTCGATCGCGTTCGGATCGATCATCGGGAAGGGGATGGCGAAGAGCATCAGGCGAAGGGGTCCTCGGCGTTCAGCAGCACGTCCTGGACATAGGAGCGCACGCCATCTTCCAGCGTCGTTGCCGGTTCGGTGAAACCCGCCGCGCGCAGGCGTTCCATCCGCGCCTCGGTGAAATACTGGTACTTGCCCTTGAGGTCATCGGGCATCGGGACGAAGCGGATATCGGCGTTGCGCCCCAGCGCCGCGTAGATCGCCCGCGTCAGGTCGAGGAAGGTCCGCGCCTGGCCCGAGCCGATGTTGTAGAGGCCCGCGGCCTGCGGGTTGCGCTGCAGCCACAGCATCGCTGCGACGCAGTCGCGTACATGGACGAAGTCCCGCTTCTGTTCCCCGTCCGCGATGCCCTCGCGGTCCGAGGCGAAGAGGGTGGCGGCCTCGCCCTGCATGATCTGCTTGAACTTGTGCAGGACCACCGAGGCCATGCGGCCCTTGTGGTGCTCGTTCGGGCCATAGACGTTGAAGAAGCGCAGCCCCGCCCAGGTGGGCGGCCGCTTGTGCCCGCGCGCGAGCATCTGTGCGACGCGCCGGTCGAAGGCGAGCTTCGACCAGCCATAGAGGTTGAGGGGCCTCAGCTTCGCCAGCGCCTCGGCGCGCAGGTCGTCCTCGAAGCCCAGCTCCCCGTCGCCATAGGTCGCGGCCGAGGACGCATAGATGAAGGGCACGCCCGCTTCGGAACACCAGTCCCACAGCATCTGCGGCAGGGCGATGTTGGTGCGCGCCACCAGGTCGCCGTCGGTTTCCGTGGTCGCGCTGATCGCGCCCATGTGGAACAGCGCCTTGACCGGCGGTGCCTTGCCGAGAAAGCCAGGCAATTCCTCCGGCGATACGATCCCGGCGATGGCGTGCTTGGCCAGGTTCCGCCATTTGACGCCCTGGCGCAGCCGGTCCACCACTACCACTTCCTCTCCGCGGGCGCAGAGGGCGGCGACCAGGTTGGAGCCGATGAAGCCGGCTCCGCCGGTGACGATGTGCATTGACGATCCGCTGCTTCCGAGCCGGCCCTTGAGGCAGGGGCGTCGGCGGTATAGGCCCCGCCGGGACGGCCCGGCAAGGCGAGCAGCCAGACAGGAGACTTTCCGATGAACAGCGACAGCGGCCGTCCGAAATTCATGGACGACCTGGCGGGGATGGCCGGCGGTGCCTTCTCGGTGCTCGCCGGCATCCGGGCCGAGATGGAACAGATGGCCAGGGCCCAGACCGAGGCCATGATCCGCAAGCTCGACCTGGTGAAGCGCGAGGAGCTGGACGCGGCCATGGAAGTCGCCCGCCGCGCCCGCGAACAAGCCGAGGCCCTCGAAGCCCGGGTAGCCGCGCTGGAGGCCCGGCTGGCGGCAGATGAGGCTGGCGAAGAATCCTCACCCGAGGACTGAAGAAGAGATTGCAACTCAACCGGGCTTGCGGCGCGTTTTCGCGTCTGCGTAGTCTGCCAATCGTTGTCGCCCGTCCGATTCGCCCACAACATCTTGTGGACACCGGGCGGTGCCACCGGGCAAGGAGGTGCCGCAATGTCCGCCTCTCTCCAGATGGAACGGGATCGTTCCGCCAACCCGCTCGACATCCTCGAACAGATCATCGCCGCCAATGAATGGGCCTTCGAGCGCCGTTCGGACGGGGAGATGGCGGCCGAGGCGCCGGGGAAGTGGTGCGATTACGGGCTGCACTTCTCCTGGTCGCATGAGATCAGCGCCATGGCCTTCACCTGCGCCTTCGACATGAAGGTGCCGGCGGATCGGCGGGAGAAGCTCTACGAGCTGCTCGCGCTCGCCAATGACCGGCTCTGGATCGGCCATTTCGGGATGGAGATGGAGGACGGCGTGCCGGTCTTCCGCCATTCCGTGCTGCTGCGCGGCGCCCAGGGGGCCAGTGCGGAAAGCCTCGAGGACATGGTCGACATCGCCATCACCGAGTGCGAGCGCTTCTTCCCCGCCTTCCAGTTCGTGCTGTGGGGCGGCAAGTCGCCGGCCGATGCGCTGGCGGCGTCGATGCTGGACTGCGTGGGCGAGGCCTGACCGGCCCGCCCGTCCGCATCGCCGATGCGGACGGGCCGACGCAGAAGCATCCGTCCCCGGATCGCTGCGGAATCGGGATAGTGGTGAGGCGCGACAGGGTGTTCCACTTGTCGTAGAGAAATCGTTGCGCGCTTGGCGCCGGGAGCGCGGAGTTCGCCTCCACGGCCAGGCCGGCACCCGCAACCACGTACAGGACGCCCCCGATGCGCCGTTCCTTCCTGAAGCTCGCCCTTTTCGCCCCGCTCGGCGCCTGCGTGCCCCGCGGCGAGTATGAGGAGCTGCAGCGCGCCTATCGCGAGCTGCAGGGCCAGTACAACCAGGACCAGGCCACCATCCAGATGCTGGAAGGCCGCCTGAAGGTCACCATGACCGACCGGATCCTCTTCCCCTCGGGCGGCTACACCATCACCGAGCAGGCGCGCGAAGTCCTGCGCAAGATGGTGCCGACCCTGCGCAGCCTGACCCAGACCCGCGTCATCGTCGAAGGCTACACCGACAACGTGCCGGTCTCGCGCGAGATGCAGCGGGCCGGGATCGCGTCCAACCTCGATCTCTCCTCGCGCCGCGCCGACACGGTGGCGGACGTGCTGATCCGGGACGGTGTGCCGCGGAACATCATCTCGGCCGATGGGCGCGGGGATGCGAACCCGGTCGCGTCCAACGCGACGCCGGAAGGGCGCGCGCAGAATCGCCGCATCGAGGTGACGCTGGTCGGCCCCGGGAGCTGATGCCGACCGCCCCGGGGAAATAACCGGCGGACGGAAGTGAGAGGGGCGCCGCCCCAGACGCGCAAGGTTCACCCGGGCGCATCGGAAGGGGCGTCCTGATTACGCGGCTGCTTCCGTTGTGGACGTCAGAGGGGCTTTGCCCCTCCGACACCTCCCCAGCAAAGGCCGAAGGGCCTTTGCAAACCTCCACCTGGCGCAGCGCGCCGCTGCCAGAATGGCGCCGAGGGACGCTCTTGCGCCCGAAACGCGCCGCGGGGGCCGGAATGAGTGTTGCGCGCGGCGCCAAATGCCGGCGGTGCAGGCCACATTGTGGTCTGGCGGGGTGGCTTGGAGGGGCAGAGCCCCTCCAATTCGGCCACGGAAAAGCAGGGCAGTAACAGGAGGGGCGCTGCCCTTCTCCAACCGCCTACCGTCAGAACGTCGTCCGCCGCACCCGTTCCACGCCGCCGCGTATCGCCCCGCGCCGCTGCATGCACTGCGTCCAAAGCCGCGGCAGCAGGGCCAGCAATTGCTGCCGGATGATCTGGTCGTGCCCCCAATTGGCCGAGCTGACGGAGTCTGCGAGGCGCTTGGCCTCGGGGTTGTTCTCCGCCTCGACGCGGCAGGCCTGGGCGTCGGGGGAATCGTCGATCGGCACATTCGCCCACACGCCGCCATCCTGGCAGGCGCCGAGGCCGATCGCCGCCGCTCCCAGCGCGGCCATCGTCCAGCCGGTCCTCATGACGCCATCCAATCCTCGATCAGCCGCCGCGCGATCGAATCGGGGCGCGGCAGGGAAAAGCCGAGCGCCTGGTGATTGCGCATCTCGTCGCGGGTGAACCAGCGCGCGTCCTTCAGCTCCTCGGGGTCGATGCGGATCTCCTCGCTGAGCCCCTCGGCATGGAAGCCGAGCATGATGGAGGAGGGAAAGGGCCAGGGCTGGGAGGAGTGGTAGAGCACCTCGCCGACCTCGATGCCGGCTTCTTCCTTGACCTCGCGCCGGACCGCTTCCTCCAGGCTTTCGCCCGGTTCCACGAAGCCGGCCAGCGTCGAGTACATCGTCACGTTCGGGAAGCGGTGGGAATGGCCGAGCAGGCAGGAATCCCCGCGGATCACGAGCATGATGACCGCCGGGTCCGTGCGCGGGAAATGCTGCGCGCCGCAGCCCTGGCAGACCATGACGTGCCCGGCCGAACGCGGCTCGCAGCGATTGCCGCAGATGCCGCAGAAGCGGTGCTTCGTGCGCCAGTGCATCAACCCGCGCGCATGGGCGAGGACGCTGGCCTCGCCCGGCGGCAGCAGGCCGGCGACCTGGCGCAGGTCGGTGAAGCCGCCCATCCCCTGCGGCAGCAGGGGCAGTGGGTCGTCGGCGTGGGAGCAGTCCACCGCGAAGCAGGGCCGGCCCTCCCACAGGCCGAGGAAGGCCCAGGGGCCATCGGCCATGCGCACCGCCTCGGCGGCCGCGCCGGTCAGCAGGACGGCTTCGGGGTGGCCGTCCTCGACGCCCTTCATCAGGCTCCGCGCCCGCCAGACGGGGGCGAAGAGGCTGTCGGGGTGGGTCAGGGCGGCGGCGATGAATTCCGCGTCGTCGCGCTTCTCTCCGGCGCGGTCGAGCGGGCTGCCCGTATAGGCGTTGGGGCGGCTGGCGGGGATCGAGAGCATGCCCGCGGAACCTGCCATGCGGCCCGCCCTGCGTCCATCCGCGGGCGACGGGTCAGCCCGGAAGCGCCGCCCCCAGGCGACGCAGGGATTTCATCCCGGTGTCGCACATGACGGTCACGATGGTGGCCTCGGGCCCCAGCGTCTCCGCCTGGCGAAGCGCCGCGACAAGGTTGGCGCCCGTGGAAGGACCCGCGAAAAGGCCCTCCTCGCGGGCCAGGCGCAAGGCCATGGCGGTGGCCTCCTCCGTCGACACCGGCTCGATCGCGTCGGCGATGCCGGGCTCCCAGAGCGGGACGACGTAACCCGCCCCCATGCCGTCGATGCCATGCGCGCCGGAGGGGCCGCCCGACAGCACGGCGGATTCGGCCGGTTCCACCGCGACGATGCGGATGACGGGGTGGCGGCGGCGCAAGGCCTCGCCGAGGCCACGCAGGCTGGCCGCCGTGCCGACCGATTGGACGAAGACCGTGACCGGAAGGTCGATCTCGGCCGCCATGCGGTGATAGGCGGCGAGCTGGTCGCGATTGTTCATCTGGTCGGTCCAGAAGGCGCCCGTCCGTTCCGCGACGACCCCGGCGGCCGCGATCATGTCGCGGGTCAGCTTCGCGGTCATGCGGCCCGACTCGCTCGGGATGACCTGAAGCTGCGCGCCGAGGAGGCGCATGTGGTCGAGCTTCTCCCGCGCGAAGGCGTCGGAGGTCACGACATGCAGCGGATGGCCCTTCACCGCGCAGACCAGGGCCAGCGATACGCCCGTGCTGCCGCCCGTGTATTCGACGACCGGGCCGCCGGGCGGCAGGCGGCCATCGGCCTCGGCCGCCTCGATCATGGCGAGGGCCATGCGGTCCTTCATGCTGCCGGTCGGGTTGGTGCTTTCGATCTTCAGCAGCAGGCGCGCGCCGCCGGGCGGGGTGATGCGCCGCAGGGGCAGCAGGGGCGTCTGGCCGATGGTGTCGAGGATCGTTTGCATGTCGTTGATATTTGTATCTGCAAATTTTGTAGATGCATATAGAAAGGCGCATGGCGATGAAACCGAAATCCAGCCTGCGGCCCGAGGCCCGTGCCCTGCTCGAGTCCTGTCCCGGCTGGAACAGCCGCCTGGCGGCGCGCCGGATCACCCTCGCCCTGGACCGCTTACTGGCGGCGCATGGGCTGACCTCGGCCCGGATCGGGCTGATGGCGCAGGTCGCGACAGCCGAGGACGACACGCTCGGCGCCCTGGCGCGCCGCTGCGGCATGGACCAATCGACCCTGTCGCGGAACCTGCGCGTGCTGGAACGCGAAGGGTTGGTCGAACTGGTGACGGCCGAACGGGATCTGCGCCGCCGCGCCGTCTGGCTGACCGAGGCCGGGCTCCGGCAACTCGACGCCGCCCTGCCGGCATGGCGCGCGGCTCAGGCCGCCCTGGCGGGGCATCTCTCGGCGGACCTCGTCCGAGAGCTGGCCGCCGCGTCCGAACAGCGCCTGCCGGAGGTCTGAAAACCAAGGAAGGCCTTGGCTCTTCCTGCCAAGGGCTCAGGGCCTTCCTGGGCGCTCCGCTATTTTTGCGGTCGGAGTTGGGGGGGGGGGGGGCCCCCCCCCCCCCCCCCCCCGCGGCCGCACGCCGGGGCACACCCCCACATTGGGCCGGGCGCCC
>JAYSDS010000183.1:0-10447 GCA_041914265.1 Roseomonas sp. | reverse complement strand
CCCGCCCCCCCCCCCCCCCCCCCCCCCCCCCCCCCCCCCCCCCCCCCCCCCCCACTTCGACAGCGGGAGTGGCCGGGTGATCGACAAAATCCTCCGGCCTTTGGCGACGCGACATCCGGACGGGGACAAGGCCCCTCCCCAAGGCGCCGCGCCGGCCCGGGCTACCCACTGGCGGCACGTTCCCCGGGCGCCGCACCCGGCACGCCCGCCCCGCGCCCGCGCAAGGCGATCCGCGCAAGCGGCGCCGCGGCCACGGTGCAGACCACCGCCATCGCCACCATCGCCGAATAGACGGTCTGCCCGATCAGCCCGGCATCGAGCAGCACGGCGAGCACCACCACCTCCATCAGCCCCTTGGACTGCATCAGGGCGCCGAGCGCGAGGGCATGGGACCAGGGCTCGCCGGCCCGGCGCGCCGGCAGCGTCACGCCCGCGACCTTGCCCAGCATCGTCGCTGCCGTGGCGCTGAACAGGATGAACAGGAAGGCGGCCGAATCCGGCTCGATCATCGCGCGCAGGCCGGTGGACATGAAGAAGAAGGGCAGCAGCACCGTCGCGGCCACCGGTTCCAGCCGGTCGAGCAGGGCGGCGCGGCAGCGCTGCGGCACCGCGACCCCCGCCGCGAAGCCGCCGACGATGAAGCCGAGGTCGATCGCTTCCGCCACCGCCGCCGAGGCAAAGGCCACCGTCACGGTCGCGACCATCATCCGCCCCCCGCCGGCACGCTCATCGAGCCGCGCGACCCATTCGAGCAGCGGCCGCACGCCCCAGATCATCGCCGCGCCCCAGGCGATGGACAGCGCCAGCGCCATCACCGCGCCCTGGCCGCTGCCGGCCGCGAGGGCGAGGATCACGGCGAGGTAGATCCACAACGCCGCGTCGTTCAGCGCGGCGAGCGCGAGGGCGGTCTGGCCGAGCTTCGTCTCGGTCCACTTCGCTTCCCGTAGGATGGCGGCGAGCACCGGCAGCGCCGTGCAGGCGATGCAGGCGCCGAAGGCCGCCGCGAAGCCCAGCACGCCGCCGCGCGGCCCGAGCGCGCCATCCACCGACACCGCGATCCAGGCCCCGAGCCCGACGCCGAGCGCCAGCGGCACCAGGAAGCTGCCGAGCGCCGGCGCGGCCAGGGCGTGCGCCCGATCCCGCAGGGCCGTCGCGTCGAGGTGCATGCCGGCGACGAAGACATAGAGCAGCACGCCGAGCGTCGAGATCCCATTCAGCGCGCCGAACAACGGTCCGGTGAAGACCGCGTGATGGAATTCCGGCGCGATCCGACCGAGCAGCGATGGCCCCAGCGCGATGCCGACCAGGATCTGCACCACCGCCAGCGGCGCGATGGCGCGGACCAGCCGCAGGCGCCACAGCAGCCAGGGCAGGAGCACGAGCACGACGGAGACGCCAAGCAACAGGATTCGAGTGGTGTGCATGCGGCTCCGGGGCGGAATGTTGCGCCGTGAATAGGTATCCCGCCCGCCTTCCGGCGCGCAATCGCGCCCCGGGGCCTTGTCCCCGGCCCGGAGGCACGCATGATCGGGACATGGAAACGCTCAAGAACCTGGCCGCAACCCTCGGCCCGCGCAACTGTCTCACCGAGGCGGACGATATCGCGCCCTACGCGGTCGATTGGCGCAGCCACTGGCGTGGCACGCCGCAGGCCGTGCTGCGGCCAGGCAGCACCGCGGAGGTCGCCTCGGCGCTGCGGGCCTGCGCCGCCGGGGGGCTGGCGGTGGTGCCGGCGGGCGGGCGCACCGGGCTCTGTGGCGGGGCGGTGGTGCCGGCGAATGGGCCGCCCTCGGTGATCCTCAGCCTGGAGCGCATGAACCGGATTCGCGATGTCGACGCGCGGGACTTTTCCCTGGTCGCCGAAGCCGGCTGCGTCGTGCAGGCGGTGCAGCAGGCGGCTGCCGCGGTGGACCGGCTGTTCCCCTTGTCGTGGGGCGCGCAGGGCTCGGCGATGGTGGGCGGCGCGCTGTCCACCAATGCGGGCGGCATCCGCACCCTGCGCTGGGGCAATGCGCGCGACCTGGTGCTGGGGCTGGAGGTGGTGCTGCCCGATGGGCGCGTGCTGAACGACCTGCGCCGCGTGCGGAAGGACAATTCGGGCTATGCGCTGCGCCACCTGTTCCTGGGCGGGGAGGGGACGCTGGGCGTCATCACCGCGGCCGCGCTGCGGCTGGTGCCGGCACTGAAGCGCGTCGAGACCGCCTTCGTCGCCGTGCCCTCGCCGGAGGCGGCGCTGAACCTCTTTTCCCGTGTCATGGAGAGCGGGGCGGAGGTGATCGCCTTCGAGCTGATCGTCGGCACCTGCATGGACATCGTGCACCGCAACGGCATCGGCATCCGTATCCCGCTGCCGCTCGGCAGCCCCTGGTACGTGATGGTGGAACTCGCCGCCGCGCATCCTTCCGTGCCGCTGCGCGAGATGCTGGAGGACACGCTCGCGGCCGGGGCGGAGGCGGAGGAGGTGCTCGACGCCGCCATCGCCGAGAACGAGGCGCAGCGCGCGATGATCTGGCGCATCCGCGAGGACTGGCCCGATTGCGGCCGGCGGGAGGCGCCGACGATCAACACCGACACCTGCGTGCCCGTCTCCGCCGTACCGGCATTCTGCGCGCGGGTGGAAGCGGCGCTCGCCGAAGGCTGGCCCGAGGGCCGCTTCATCGCGATCGGCCATGCCGGGGATGGCAACATCCATGTCAGCCTGATGGCGCCGAGCGGCACGAGCTATGCCGACTGGTCGGCCCGCGCGAAGGAGGCCGAGGGCGTCGTCAACGCCATCGCGGTCGATCTCGGCGGCTCCTTCTCGGCCGAGCACGGCATCGGCCAGTCGAAGCGCCACGCCATGGCGACGCACAAGGATGCCGTGGCGCTCGACCTGATGCGCGCGGTGAAGGCGGCGATCGATCCCACGGGGATGATGAATCCCGGCAAGATGCTGCCATAGGGGCGCGGGCCGTCCGCTCCGATCGTCGCGGCTCATGGGCGCGACGCGCCGAACTCATTGGCGCCATCGCCGCGATTGGCGCATGAACCGGCGCGAGAGAGGGAGACGCCCCCATGGCCTATTTCCAGTCCAAGCCCGTTGCCGGCCGCCACTTCCTGCAGATCCCGGGGCCGACCAACGTGCCCGATCGCGTGCTGCGCGCGATGGACAATCCGACGATGGACCATCGCGGCCCCGATTTCGGGAAGCTGGGCAAGGCGCTGCTGGACAAGGTGCGCCACGTCTTCAAGACCGAGGGCCCGGTGGTGATCTACCCGGCCTCCGGCACCGGCGCGTGGGAGGCGGCGCTGACCAACACGCTCTCGCCCGGCGACCGCGTGCTGATGTGCGAGACGGGCTGGTTCGCGCATCTGTGGCATGAGATGGCCGGACGGCTCGGGATCGTCACCGACTTCGTGAAGACCGACTGGCGCCGCGGCGCCGATGTCGCTCAGATCGAGGCGCGGCTGCGGGACGACAAGGCGCACGCCATCAAGGCCGTCTGCGTCGTGCACAACGAGACGAGCACCGGCAGCACCTCCCGTATCGACGAGGTGCGCAAGGCGATGGATGCGGCGGGCCATCCGGCGCTGCTGCTGGTGGATACCATCTCCTCCCTCGGCTCCATCGACTACCGCCACGACCAATGGGGCGTGGATGTCACCGTCGCGGGCTCGCAGAAGGGGCTGATGCTGCCGCCGGGCCTGTCCTTCAACGCGATCAGCGCCAAGGCCCTGAAGGCGTCCGAGACGGCGAAGCTGCCGCGCAGCTTCTGGGACTGGAAGCCGATGCTGGCGGCGAACGCGACGGGCTACTTCCCCTACACGCCGGCAACGAACCTGCTCTACGGCCTTGATGCCGCGGTGAACATGCTGCTGGAGGAAGGCCTCGACAACGTCTTCGCCCGCCATGACCGCCATGCCGAAGCCACCCGCCGCGCGGTGCGCCACTGGGGCTTCGAGACGCAATGCGCGGATCCGCGGCACTACTCCTCCTCGCTCACGGCGGTGCGGCTGCCGGAAGGGCATTCGGCGAATGCCCTGCGCGCGACCATCCTCGACAAGTTCAACATGTCGCTCGGCAACGGTCTCGGGCAGCTCAACGACCGGGTGTTCCGCATCGGCCATCTCGGCGATTTCGGGGACCTGTCGCTGATCGGCACGCTGGGGGGCGTCGAGATGGGCCTCCGCACGGCCGGCGTGCCCCACAAGGCTGGCGGCGTGCAGGCGGCGATGGACTACCTGGCGGGGAATGCCTGACGGCCGGCCGAGGCGCGACGGGCCCGGTGCGGACCCGTCGCGGCGTCGTCAATCGAGCGAGACGCCCCAATCCTCGGGCGCGGCGATCTGGACGCGGTTGCGGCCGGCATCCTTGGCCCGGTAGAGCGCCGCGTCAGCGGCCGCGATCAGCCCGTCCGCCGCGGCCTGGCCGCGCGCGATGGCCAGGCCGATGCTGACCGTGATCGGCATGGCGAGATCCCGCCCGACCTGCACGGGCCGCTCCGCGATGCCGGCGCGCAGGCGCTCGGCCACCGCGCTCGCTTCCTCCTCCGCCGCACCTGCCATGACGACCAGGAATTCCTCTCCGCCATAGCGGGCGACGACGTCCACGGCGCGCAGATGCTCGCGCAGCCGCGCTGCGACTTCCTTGAGCGCGGCGTCGCCGGCGGCGTGGCCATGCCGGTCGTTGATCGACTTGAAGCGATCCACGTCGATCAGCAGCACCGCCGCGGTCGATCCGGTGCGCAGCAGCGATTCGAGGTGCCGGCGGATATAGCGCCGATTGCGCAGCCCGGTCAGCGCGTCGGTCGCGGCGAGTTCCAGCGACCGGTCCAAGCTTTCCCGCAGCAGATCCTGGTAGCGCCGGCGGCGAAGCTGGTTGCGCACCCGCGCGCGCAGTTCCGGCGCGTCGATCGGGCACATCACATGGTCGGAGGCGCCGAGGTCGAAGGCGCGCAGCACCGCCTGGCGCTGGTCCTCGGAAGCGAGCAGCACCAGGGGCAGATCGCGGCTCTCGTCATGGGCCCTGAGGCGGGAGGCGAGCCGCAGCGCGTCCCCGCCCGGCAGCGGGACGGTCAGGAGCGCGGCGTCATGCAGCGAATCCTGCAGCTTCCCCCAGGCGGTGGGCTCGTCCCCGGCGAAGTCCAGCACCATGCCGTCCTCGGCGAGCGCCGCCGACACCACCTCGAGCTCCTCGGCGCCGCCGCCTGCAAGGAGCAGCCGGGCGCCGCGGAAATCCTCGCTCGGCGCGCCGGGCGGTTCGAAGCCGAGGTCGCGCGCCGTCTCGGCGCGCACGCGCCAGGCATCGAGCACCTGCTTCATGCGCAGCAGGGCGCGCAGCCGCGCGAACATCAGCGCGGTGTCCACCGGCTTCGAGATGAAGTCGTCCGCACCGGCTTCGAGTCCGCGGACCCGCTCGGACTGCTCGGTCAGCGCGGTGACCATGACGACCGGAATATGAGCCGTCGCCTCCTGCGATTTCAGGCGGCGGCAGACCTCATACCCGTCCATGCCCGGCATCATGACGTCGAGCAGCACGACATCGGGCGACCAGGCCGAGGTCAGCGCGAGCGCTTCCGGCCCCGACGCCGCGAGCGCCACCTCGAAATACTCGGCACGAAGCTTCGCTTCGAGCAGGCGCAGATTCGCGGGAATGTCATCCACAACCAGCACGCGCGCAGTCACGCGAAATCTCCCGCCATTCTGCCATCCAACCGTAACTGGCCAGCACAAATAAGCAGACTTATCACGGCCCGGGTGACAAGCCCTTGAATTGTCACAGTATAGTCATGGAGCAGTGCATGTCCGAGATGACCGCCGGCGAGCGTGCGACCGAACCGGCCGAAAGCGGCTTCACCCTCTTCCTCCGGCGCTGGGCGGCCAATCCGCTGCAGATGGGCTCGGTCGTGCCTTCCTCCCCCGCGCTGGGCCGGCGGATCGCCGCACAGATCCGCTGCGCGGCGGATGAGGTGGTGGTCGAGCTGGGTGCCGGCACCGGGGCGATCAGCCGCGCGCTGCTCGCCGGCGGGCTGCCGCCCGACCGCCTGGTCGTCGTCGAGATCGTGCCCGAGATGGCGCAGCACCTCGCTCGCAGCCTGCCCGGCGTGACGGTGATCCAGGGCGATGCCTTCGCGCTGCCGGACGCCCTGCCGGCGGAACTGCATGGCAAGGTGGGCACGGCGATCTGCGGGATCCCGCTCGTGCTGCTGCCGATCGAACAGCAGCGGCGCTTCGTGGCCGCGGTCGAGGCCGTCGCCCCGGGGCGCGGTTTCCTGCTCTACAGTTATTGCATCACCTCGCCGCTGCCATGGCGCAAGCTGGGCCTCGCGGCACGGCGCGAGGCCTGGACGCCGCTCAACCTGCCGCCCGCAAGCGTCTGGCGGTACCGACCTGCCGGCTGAACACCGCATCCGACCCTTCCAAGCCGCTCCCGCGGTCTTTCGATCATAGTCGCGCGTACTCGCTCAAAGGTGAAGAGGGCGAAAAGCATCTCAACTCATGGACGAAAAGCGCAGAGTTTAACCGATATCGCAACGATTGCCCGATATTTCCCCGCGCCGCCAGCCCGGCGCGGGGCGCGCCTGCCTCAGGCGCTGGTCAGCGTCGCCTCCCGCCCGTCGCGGTGGCGCAGATGAGCGATCAGGCGCGGATGCGGGCTCGGCCGCAGCTTCACCGCCTCATCAAGGCCGCGCGCCGCGAGCGCGGCATGCAGCGCGGGCACCTCGGGGTGCTCGGCTTCGAGCGCGAGGAGGCGCCAGCCGGAATCCTTGATGTTGCGATGCGCCTTGTCGCTGTCCCACTGGATCAGCGGCGGGATCAGGTTGTCCATGTCCGTGCGCTGTGGCGGGAAGGCCATGCGCCAGGCGTAGTGGCCCCGCGTCATCGGCTTGATCTCGCCCGATTGCGACGGGCCGAGACGGGCGACCACGGCCTCCAGCGCCGGGGTGGAGGCGACATAGGCGATCAGCCGGGGCTCGGCTTCCAGCATGGTCTTCATGCTGGCCTCGTCGAGATCGAAGAGACGGGCCTGCGCCGGCGCCGGCTGACCGGGGTCCGGAGCGATGATCTCGAGGTAGCAGGTCGAACCGAGGCCGAGCAGCATGTTGTGGGTGCCGAGGCCGGTATGCTGCCCCCCCTTCACCGGCTTCACGCCGAGGACATCCTCGACGTAGCGGGCGCCCTGCTCCAGCGTGGCAGCCCCAATGACGATATGGTCGATCTCGGCCATGGCGGTCCTGGCGTTTCCTGTTGGTCCGGGCGCCGGTCAGCGCGCCTGGAACTGGGTCTTGCCGAACATGATCTCTCGTTCGGCGTCGGTCATGCTGCCCTGGCGTTGGTTCTCGGCCAGGATCGCCACGCCCCGCTGCACGGCGGGGCGGGCGACGATGGCATCGTGCCAGCGCCGGACATTCGGATATTGACCAAGATCAACGTTGCGCCGGGCCGGGTTGCGGATCCAGGGGAAGGTCGCGACGTCGGCGATGGAATAGTCCGGCCCGGCGAGGAAGGCCGATTCGTCCAGCCGCTTGTCGAGCACGCGATGCAGGCGGGCGACCTCATTGGTGTAGCGGTCGATCGCGTAGGGGATCTTCTCGGCGGCATAGTTCGCGAAATGCCCGTACTGGCCGAACATCGGGCCGACTCCGCCCATCTGGAACATCAGCCATTGCAGGGCGCGGTAACGGGCGGCCGGATCGGCCGGGATCAGGGCGCTGCCGGCCTTTTCGGCCAGGTAGATCAGGATCGCGCCGCTTTCGAACAGGCTGAATGGCGCCCCGCCGGGGCCGGCCGGGTCCACGATCGCGGGGATGCGGTGGTTGGGGGTGATGGCGAGGAATTCGGGGCGGAACTGCTCGCCCCGGCCGATCGCGACCGGAACCACTTCGTAGGGGATGGGCTTGCCCTCCTCTACCAGTTCCTCGAGCAGGATATGGACCTTGTGGCCATTCGGGGTCGGCCAGGTCCAGACCTGGATCGGTGCCGCCATGGCGTCGTCTCCTCGGTTGGGGAGGCAGGGTGCGCCGGGTGGGGCCGGGTGGCAACGGCGCGGGACGTGACGCGGGGCGCTTGCGGCGCGCCGGCCGGACCGTGAGAGTGCGGGGAGCGAGAGCAGAGGATCATGGTCGGATTTCCCGCCGCACGGCTGACGGACCTGCATATCTGCCCGATGTTCACCGTGCTGGTGCCGCATGTGGGCGGGCCGATCGCGGGGCCGGGCGCGCCGACCGTGCTGATCGGCAAGCTGCCCGCGGCGCGGGTGACGGACATGTGCGTCTGCGTCGGTCCGCCGGACATGATCGCCAAGGGTTCGGCGACCGTGCTGACGATGAAGATGCCGCAGGCCCGCATCCTCGATAACTGCGTCCATGGCGGTATCATCGTGCTCGGCTGCTTCACCGTGCTGGTGGGCGATGCGGGTGGCGGCGGAGGGGGCGGCGGTGGCGGGCCGGCGGCGGCGCTGCTGGCGAAGATCCTGTCCGGCAACTCGCAGATCAAGATCGAGGGGCCGCCGGAATACCAGCTCAAGGTGATGATGAGCCTCGCCAAGCTGGCGGCCACGCCGACTGGGCTCGCGCTGCTGCAGAGCCTCGATGCCGCGCCGCATACCACGACGATCAAGCCGAGCAGGGACGGCACGAATTCCGAGGTGCCGTCGAACGAACCCGCGGGCTACGTCAACCCGGTGACGGGCCAGCCCGGCGCGGGCAGCGACACCACCGTCTATTTCAACCCGGACCGCGAGAAGCTGAACGGCCGCCCCGACCAGACGCGCGACCCGGCGATCGGCCTGGGCCATGAGCTGATCCACGCGAACCACGACACGCACGGCACCAACGTCCAGGCAACCAGCAACTACACCGGCGCGGACGGCAACACCTACAGCGCGCCAGGATACGAACAGCAAGCGGTCGGCCTTGGGCCCTATGCCAACGACCCCTATACCGAGAACAAGCTGCGCCAGGAGTTCGACCAGCAGGGGATCAGCAAGTTCCCGCACGAATACCAGCGCCCGCGCTACTGAAGGCAGGACGGAAGCATGGCGAGCCTTTCGGTCACGATCAGCAGCCTGACGCGGGAGGCGCTGTACCTCGACGTCGCCGTGGTCAACACGCGGCCAAGCGACATCTACGTCGCCGCGGTGATCTTCGCGACGGATGCCATCGGCAACCGCGACCGCGACCCGACCCTGCTGTTCGCCGCGCGGGCGAGCTCGGGGCGCGTCGTCATCGGCAAGTGGGTGCCGACGCCCCCACCTGGCCGGCGGCTGGAATCGGAACCCGTGCCGTATTTCGCGAAGCTCAAGCCAGGCGAGCGGTGGGAGAATGCCTGTGCGCTCCCGCTGCCCGTGACCTATTTCGGCTTCTATGGCCCGCCGCCGGATCCGCTGCCGGAACCGCGGCTGCTGCCGACCCTGGGGTTCAACCTGGGCATCCTCGATTCGGCCCGCTTCCCGCCGGGGGCCGGGGTGATCGTGCCGGCCATGGCCGCGCCGCCCGGCGCGCCGTGGGAATGCGACAGCGGCTTCGGCAAGCAGTTGCAGGAATTCCTGACCAGCGACATCACCCTGCCGCCGCCCGGCATCCCATCGTTGCTCTGAGGCTTTCATCCATGGATCAGGCGGTACCTCGGCCCAAGCTGGCCGAGACCTTCATCCACCCCAGCGTCAAGCTGCGCGAGGTGACGATCGGCGCGCGCTGCGAGGTGCTGGAACGCTGCGCGGTCGAATATGCCGAGATCGGGGACGCCTCCTATCTCGGCCACGATTGCCAGGTGGCGGATGCGACGATCGGGAAGTTCTGTGCCATCGCCGCCCATGTGCGGATCGGCCCGCCGAACCATCCGATGGAACGGCCCTCCCTGCATCGCTTCACCTATTGCCCCGAATACTACGACGCGACGAAGCGGCGGGACGCGGCGTTCTTTGCGGCGCGCCGGGCGGCGCGGACCACCATCGGCAACGATGTGTGGATCGGGCATGGCGTCACCGTGCTGGCCGGGGTGACGGTGGGCGACGGCGCGGTGCTCGCGGCCGGCGCGGTGGTGGCGAAGGATGTGCCGCCCTATGCCATCGTGGGCGGGGTGCCGGCACGGGTGATCCGGGACCGTTTCCCGCGCGACATCGCCGAACGGCTGCAACGCATCGCCTGGTGGGACTGGCCCTTCGAGGTGGTGATGGAACGGCTGGCCGACTTCCAGTCCGATGACGTGGCGGCGTTCTGCGAGCGGTGGGACCGCGCCTAGAGCAGATCCTGTCCGGATGACCTCATCCGGACAGGTGAAGATGCTCGCAAGAAACAGCGTCCAGAGCTTTGGAGGTGAACGCAAGTTCACCGGAAATGCTCGAGAGCGCTTTTCGCTCACACTGGATCGGCCCCCGGGCCCCCCCCCCCCCCCCCCCCCCCCCCCGCATACGGGGCATGGTGGGGGGGGGGGGGGGGGGGGGCGGGGGGGGGGGGTACACAAAACC
>JAYSDS010000182.1:0-10598 GCA_041914265.1 Roseomonas sp. | reverse complement strand
AAGATTGCGGTCCAGGATGCCCAGCATCCTGGCGGGAGGAGGCTCGGAGGAGGGCGGAGCCCTCCTTCGATCTTCGCCTGCGCAACCAGGCCAGTCTTCAGGAAGCCCCTTCAACCCGACGCCGGAAGCACCCGCAGGACCAGGCGCCGCACTGTTCCCGCCCGACCCGTTCCGCCGTAGCGTCCCCTGCGCTCAGGGAGTGGACAACGCATGCCGAAGCTGATCGACCCCGCCACGCTGAAGGGCTGGATCCGCGATGGGGGGGAACTCGCCATCCTGGATGCGCGGGAGGATGGCGAGTTCGGCCGCTCCCACCTGTTCTGGGCCGTGCCCTGCGGTCTGTCGAAGATGGAGGTCCGCGCCCGGACACTGCTGCCTCGGCGCGCGGTACGCGTGGTCTGCACGGGTGGCGGGGAAGGGTATGCGGAACGCCTCGCCACTTATCTGGAAGGCATCGGCTGCACGGATGTCTCGGTGCTGGCGGGGGGCGTACCGGCCTGGATCGCGGCGGGGTTCACCGCCTTCTCGGGGGTCAACGTGCCCTCCAAGGCCTTCGGGGAATGGGTCGAGCATCACTACGATACGCCCTCGGTCGATCCGGCCGAGTTGCAGGCGATGATGGCGGCCGGCACCGACATGGTGGTGCTGGACAGCCGCCCGATCGACGAGTTCCGCCGCATGACGATCCCGACCGCGGTGAACGTGCCGGGCGGGGAGTTGGTCTATCGCATCGGGGAATTCGTCACCCGGCCGGAGACCACCATCGTCGTGAACTGCGCCGGCCGGACGCGGTCGATCCTGGGCGCCGAATCGCTGCGCAGCGCCGGGGTGCCGAACAAGGTTGTGGCGCTGCGCAACGGGACGATGGGCTGGGAACTGGCGGGCTTCACCTGCGACCGGGGCCGCACCGATCGCTATCCCGACCGGATGCCGGCCGGGTCGGAGCAGGCCTTCGCCCGCGCCGATCGCTTCGCTCACCGGCATGGCGTGCGCTTCACCACCCGCGCGGAACTCGACCGGCTGGACGCGGATCGCACGACCTATCTGCTCGATGTCCGGGACCCGGCGGAATTCGCGGCGGGGCATCTGCTGGGCAGCCGCTCGGCGCCGGGCGGGCAGTTGGTGCAGGCGACGGATCAATGGGTCGCGGTGCGCGGCGCGCGCATCGTGCTGGTGGACGATACCGGCGTGCGGGCGCGCATGACCGGGGGATGGCTCCGCCAGCTCGGCGGGTGGGAAGTGCATGTCCTGACCGACGGCCTCGACGGCCGGCTGGAACAGGGTTCCGCCGCGCCGGAGGTCCCCGAGGCCGCCGCCATCCGCGTGCCGCGCCTGTCCCCGGCCGAACTCGCCGTGCTGCTGGCGGAGGGCGGGGCGCAGGTGGTGGACCTCGCGCGGTCCATCGACTTCCGGGAGGGCCACGTCCCGGGCGCGATCTGGGGCATCCGCGCGCGGCTCGCGCGCCTCGCGGACCGGCTGCCCGACGACCGGCAGATCGTCGTCGCGGCGCCGGAGGAGGCGCAGGCGCGCCTCGCCGCCGAGGAACTGCGCGGCTTGGCCAAGGCACCGGTGAAGATCCTCGCCGGCGGAACCAAGGCGTGGGCGGCGGCGGGCTTCACGCTGGCCGCCGATCGCCGCGACCCGGCGGACGAGGATTGCGCCGATTTCTACCTCCGCCCCTATGACCGGAATTCGGGGGTGGAGGACGCGATGCGCGAATACCTCTCCTGGGAGATCGACCTGGTGCATGAGGTGGCGAAGGACGGCGACGCTCCCTTCGGCGCCTGGGACTGAGCGTGGCGCTGCAACGCCTGGCACAGGGGGCGCGGTGGGCCTCGGTGGCGCTCCTCGATGCGCTGCTGCCGCCGCGCTGCCTTGCCTGCGAGGCGGAGGTGGCGGCGCATGGCATGCTCTGCGCCGCCTGCTTCACCGCGCTGGCGCCCGTCACCGCGCCCTTCTGCGCCCGCTGCGGCGTGCCCTTCACCCATGAAGGGCAGGGCGAGCCGGGCGAAGCGGGGCTGCTGTGCGGTCGCTGCCTGAACCGGCCACCGGCCTATCGCGCCGCCCGCGCCGCGTTCCGCTATGGCGAGGGCGCGAAACGCCTGCTCCTGCCGTTCAAGCATGGCGACCGGACGGATCTCGCCCGGCCGCTGGCGCAGCAGATGGCGCGTGCCGGCGCGCCGCTGCTGGCCCGCGCCGACATCATCGTGCCCGTGCCCGTCCATTGGCGGCGGCTGGTCGCGCGGCGCTACGACCAGGCGGCCCTGTTGGCGCGCGCGGTCGGCCGCATCGCCGGCATCCCGGTGGTGCCGGACATGCTGCGCCGGGTGCGCGCGACCGAGGCCCTGGGCGGCAAGGGCTCGGCCGAGCGCGCCGCGACCGTCGAGGGCGCCTTCGCCGTCTCCAGCGCCGGGGCGCGCCGGCTGGCGGGGCGGCAGGTGCTGCTGGTGGACGACGTCATGACCTCCGGCGCCACGGCCGAGGCCTGCGCGATCACGCTGCTGGCCGGGGGCGCGGCGGCGGTCGATGTGCTCGCCGCGGCGCGCGTGCCTGATCCGCGCCTCGGGATGGCTTGATCTCCCGCTGCGCTGCGCCAATTCTTCGGGTCATGGCAAAGATCGAAATCTACGTTCAGGACTTCTGCGGATATTGCGCACGCGCCAAGGCGCTGCTGGACCGCAAGGGTGTGGCTTACGAGGAGATCTACGCGCCGAACGGCTCCGCCGCGCGGGCCGACGCGGTGAAGCGCTCGGGCGGGCGTACCACCGTGCCGCAGGTCTTCATCGACGGGCAGGCGATCGGCGGGTCGGACGACCTCGTCGCGCTCGATCGGGCGGGCAAGCTCGATCCGCTGCTGGCGGCCTGAGGCGGCCTCTGGCACTCTCGTCACCGGAGTGCCACATGAATGACCGGGCACCGTCGCGATGGCCCGGAGATGAGGAGCGATGATCCACTACCAGTTGCGTTGCACCAGCACGGCCGAGGAACATCAGTTCGATGGCTGGTACAAGGACAGCGCGGCCTTCGACGCGCTGCGGAAGGCTGGCCTGGTGGAATGCCCCGTCTGTGGCGGCAGCACGGTGGATCGCGCCCTGATGGCCCCGGCCATCCCGAAGAAGGGCCGCCCGGCGCGCAACGCCGTGGTGCCGGCCCCCGCACCCGAGGCGCCTGCCGCGCCGCCGCCCGCCGAGGCCACCCAGGCTTCCGCCGGGCCGATGCCCGCGCAGGTCCGCGCCATGCTCCAGAAGCTGCGCGCCGAGGTCGAGAAGAACTGCGACTATGTCGGCAAGGACTTCGCCGAGGAGGCGCGCCGCATCCATCGCGGTGAGGCCGACGCCCGCGGCATCTTCGGCGAGGCCACCGATTCCGAGGCCGAGTCCCTGAAGGATGAGGGCATCGAGGTGGGCCGCATTCCCTGGGTGCCGCGCGCCGACGGCTGATGGCCGGGCGATGCTGGTCTTCTGCTACGGCATTCCGAAATCCGGCAGCACGCTCGCCTTCCAGATGGCGCGCACGGCGGCGCGCTTCGCGGGGCATTCGCAGCGCCTGCTGCCCCCGCCGCTCTCCTCGCCCGGGCATAAGGTAAACTTCCACCAGGTGCTGGACCCGGCGCTGCTGGCGCCGCTCGCCGCGCGCGCCGGCGACCGGGTGCTGGTGGTCAAGACGCATGACCGGCCAGGGCCGGACTGGATCGCGGCTTATGCCGAGCTGGCGGCGCGCGGCGCGGCCAAGGCCATCGTGAACCATCGCGACCCGCGCGACATCTGCCTGTCCCTCTGCGACGCCGGCCGTGCGGCAAGGGCGCAGGGCGAGGCCGCCTTTGCCGAATTCGTCACGCTCGAGGACGCCGCGGCGCGGGTCCGCCTGTATCTGGCTGAGCTCGACGCTTGGCTGGCGCTGCCGGGCCTGCTCGAGCTCCGCTACGAGAGCTGTGCCTTCCGGATGGATGAGGCGATCGACGCCATCAAGGCGCATCTCGGGCTGCGCACGCCGAACTGGCTGGTGCGGCTCTACGCCGGCCACATCGCCTTCACCCACCGCAACAAGGCCGTGCCGGAACGGCATGCGCGGGAGCTGGAGGCCGCCGATCGCGCCAGGCTGGATGCCGCCTTCGCGCCCTATCTTGACCGCATGGGCTATCGGCCGGCGCGCCCCTGAAGACGCAGAAGGCCCCGGAGGTCGCCCTCCGGAGCCTTCACATCGCGTGGCCGGTAGTCGGCCCGCGAAACCCTGGTGACCCGCGGGATCTGGTCCGCGCCACCCGATCGGCGATCAGCCTATCGGATGGTCAGACGCCCGCGGTGATCCGGGCCACGGGCGCGACAGCCCGATTGATGCGATGAGACACCGGATCACCTCCTTTCGGTTGTTGACGACTGAAAGCATGCTGCGCCTGCGGCATGCCCGCATGCAAGCGTTTCGATGGAGTCGCACGGAGGAGGGGGCTGCCGCTGCGGCCCGGAGGGGCGCCGCCCCTACCTCCGCCAAGCCGCAGCGTGGCCTGGACCGCCGGCACCTGGCGCCACGTGAGGAGCTCTTGCCCTCCGAGCGACTTTCGTGCGCGGGCGCGGGTTGCGGCGATGATTCTCGGAGCGGCGCACGGCGCCAAGTTGAGGTTTGCAAAGGCCCTTCGGCCTTTGCTGGGGAGAGTTCGAGAGGGGCAAAGCCCCTCTCGATCCCACAGCGGACGTGGCTCGGTAACAGGAAGGCCTTTCGGCCCTCGCCGGGGTGAGGGGCGATACCCCTCGCCAATTCCGCGCCTACGACAGCTCGGCGTAGGCGCCGTTGCGCCAGACGTAGAACACGTAGTCCGGCACCGTCACGTCGCCCTTCGCGTCGAAGCTGATCGGCCCGAGCACCGTCTGCCACGGCCCGTCCGACTTCAGCACCGCCGCGAGCCGCCGCGGGTCGGTGGTGTTCGCCTTCTTCGCGGCGTCCGCGAAGATCTGGATCGCGGCATAGGTGTAGAGGACATAGCCTTCCGGATCGACGTTGCGGGCGCGGAAGCGCTGCACGACCTCGGCGGCGGTCGGGCGCTTGCGCGGGTCGGAGGAGAAGGTCATCAGCGTGCCTTCGCCCGCCGCGCCGCTGATCTGCCAGAACTCGTTCGTCACCAGCGAATCGCCGCCGATCAGGGTGACGTTCATCCCCTGCTCCTTGGCCTGGCGGATGATCAGCCCGCCTTCGGTGTGGTAGCCGCCGAGATAGATCACATCGATCCCCGCCGCCTTCATGCGGGAGACGATGGCCGAATAGTCCCGCTCGCCCGGCGTGTAGGCGGCGTACAGCGTCTCCTGCATGCCGGCGGCGTTCATCGCCTTCTTGGTCTCGTCGGCGAGGCCTTTGCCGTAGGCGGAGTTGTCGTGGAGGATCGCGATCTTCCTGTTGCGGAAGTTCTGCACGATGTAGCGCCCGGCCACCTGGCCCTGCTGGTCGTCGCGGCCGCAGACGCGGAAGGTGTTCCACTTGCCTTCGTCGGTGAAGCGCGGGTTGGTCGAGGCCGGCGACATCTGCAGCACGCCTTCCTCGGCATAGACGTCGCGCGCCGGGATGGAGGAGCCGGAACAGAAATGCCCGGCGACGAACTGCACGCGCCGCCCGGCGAGCTGATTCGCGACGCTCACCGCCTGGCGCGGGTCGCAGGCATCGTCGCCGACCTCGAGCGCGAGCTGCCGGCCGAGCACGCCGCCGGCGGCGTTGATGTCGGTCACCGCCTGGGTCGCGCCTTCGCGCATCTGCGTCCCGAAGGAGGCGTTCTGGCCGGTCATCGGCCCGGCGGTGGCGATGCGGATGGGTCCCGAGGCGCCCTGCGCGAAGGCATCCTTGCCGGTGGCGAGGGTGCCGAGGCCCGCACCGAGCACCAGCCTGCGTGTCGTGAGCATGTGTCGTCCCCTTGGTTGAAGCCGGCCGCCCCGTTCCAGGATGATCCCGTAGCGGCCCTGGGTGGGATCAGGTTAGGGAGAGCCGAGGCCGTTGCCCAGCGTGACCTTGCGCACGCCGTGCGGGGCGCATGCTCTGGCAAGGAACCTAACCTCCTGATACGATTGCCTATCGATCTGATGCGGGAGTGTTCTTGATGCGTGCCTCGATCCGCCGTCCGGTGGCCAGCATCATGTCGGCAGCCATGCTGGCGGGCTGCGTTTCGACCCAGCTTGGCCGGATTGGGCCCGATGACGGGCGCGATGTGTGCCGCGCCTATGTCGTCCAGCTCGATTCCACCGGCGATTTCTACGCCGAGGACATCCTGCGCGGTGCCGCGGTGGGTGCGGGCATTGGCGCGCTCGGTGGCCTCGCCATCGGCCTCGCGACGGGCCGGCGCGGCGGGGACCTTGCCGCCGCCACCGCCATCGGGGCGGTCGCGGGCGGTGTGGCCGGCGGCGTGGGCGGCTACATCCAGGCGCGGCAGCGCCAGGCGCAGAACCAGGGCGCCCTGGTCCAGGCGGTGGGTGGCGACCTCACCAATGAGAACCGCCAGCTCGAGGCCACGCAGCTCGCCTTCAACCAGCTTGTCGATTGCCGCGTGAACGCGGCCAACCGGATTCGCGGCGACGTGCGTGCCGGGCGCATCGGCATGCAGGAAGGCATGGCGCTGATGGCCTATCAGCGTGACCTGATGCGCCGCGACGTGGCCCTTGCCCAGCAGATCAACCAGAAGATCGGCACGCGCGGCGCCGAATTCGACAGCGCGATCGAGACCATCGCCCCGGGCACGAAGCAGCAGATGGTCGCGCGCCGCGCCGTCACGGCGCGCCCGACGACCGCGCGCGTGTCTGCCCCCATCCGTATCCGGCCCGATGCCGGCTCGGCGGAGGTGGGGCAGCTCAGCCGCAGTGAATCGGTCACCGTGACCCCGGCGGAAGGCAGCTTCGCGCGCGTCGAGACCTCCTCGGGCGTGGTCGGCTACGTGCCGGCCAGCGCGGTGGGGGTGCGCGGCCTGGGCAGCCCGACCGCAGCAGCCGGCGGGCGTGGCGGCGATGGCGAGTTCCGCCAGCTCGCCGCGACCAACATCGCCCGCCGCGACAGCTTCACCGAGAGCGTGGAGACGGCGGATCGCCTCGCCCAGGGCCAGGGCTTCGAACTGTCGAGCGGCTGACACGCATCATGCTGACGGCGCGCGAGCCGGAGGGACACCGCCCCCACACCCGCCAAATGCCTCAGGCCTTTGGCGGCCCGTCTTCCGGCCCCGCTGGCGATCCCGCCCGCGCCGCGCGGCGCCAGGCTTCGGTTTCCAAGGGCCTTTCGGCCCTTGGTGGGGTGGCCCGGAGAGGCAAGATCGTTCCAATCCCGCAGTCGCTGCTCGCCGCGCTGATCCTCGCGCTCGCCCTGTTCGTCCCGGCCCTCGCCCAGGCTCCGGCTGAACCTCCGCAGCAACCCTTCCTGCGCATCGAGGCCGAGGCCCATATCGCCCCGATCGGCCGTCTCGCGACGGATGCGGCGGGCGGCATGCTGGCCACGGTCTCCGACGACAAGACCCTGCGCCTGTGGAACCTGCCCGAGGGCACGCAGCGCCTGGTCATCCGCCCCCCCATGGGGCCCGAGGCGGAGGGCGAGCTCTATGCCGTCGCGCTGACGCCCGATGGCGCGCGGGTCGCGGCGGCGGGCTACACGGCGCGGTCCTGGGACAGTTCCTTCGCGCTCTATATCTTCGATGCCCGGACCGGACGGCTGGCGGCGCGGCTGCCGGGGCTCGCCGCGCCGGTGCAGCACCTGGCCTTCTCCGCCGACGGCACGCGCCTTGCCGCCGCATTGGGCGGGCGGGCCGGCATCAAGGTGTGGGACGCGCGCAATGGCCGGCTCCTCTTCGAGGATACGGCCTTCACCGGTCCCACGCGCATGGTGGCCTTCGACGCGGCCGGGCGGCTCGCGGCCAGTTCCGCGGATGGCTCGGTCCGGCTCTATGCGCCGGATGGGCGGCGGCTGGCGCAGCGCACGCCGGTCCAGGGCGCGCGACCCTATGGCATCGCCTTTTCGCCCGAAGGGGCGCTGCTCGCCCTCGGCTATGAGGACCGGCTGCGGGTCGAGGTCCTGAGCACCGCCGACCTGCGCACCGTGCTGGTGCCCGACACCACGGGGCTGGCAGGGGAGGGGCTGCCGGCGGTGGCCTGGACCCATGACGCGCGCGGCGGGGTGCAACTGAATGCCGGCGGCTATGCCCGGCTGAACCGGCCCGGTGGGCCGCAGGGCGCCGCGCCCGCGCCACTGCCCACGCAGGCCGCGAATCCCGCGGCACAGCAGCAGCGGCCGGTGGGGGTGGGGTCGTCATCCTCCTCCTCCGGGGCGCCGGGCGGCGGGCGCGGGGTGGTGATCCGGCAGCAGCAGATCCTGGCCGCGGCGCCGGACCCGGCGCTGGTCTCGCCCCCCGAGACGCGGCGCGAATTCGTCATCCGCCGCTGGGCCGATTTCGGCTTCGGCACGGCCGCGGACATCCCGGCGGCACGCGACGCCATCCTGCACATGGTGTCCCTGCCGCAGGGCGGGCTGGTCTATGCGGCGGCCGATCCGGGCTGGGGTCGCGTCGCGCCCGATGGGGCGGTCGCCACGGCGCCGCGCCCGCCGGGCGGGGATTTCCGCAATACCGGCGTGACGCTGGCGCTCTCGGCGGATGGCACGCAGGTGCTGTTCACGCTGCGGGCGGGCGGCGCGCCCATCGTCTTCGACCCGCTGACCGGCGCGCTGACCGCCTGGCAGGGGGAGGCCGGTTTCGCCGTGGCCCGCACCGAGACGCCGCGCATCCGGGTGCTGGACTGGCGCAATTCCAACCGTCCGCGGCTGAACAACGTGCCGCTGCGCCTCGGCGAGGGCGAATTCGCCCGGAGTCTCGCGATCCTGGTGCGGGAGGACGGGTTCCTCCTTGGCACGGACACGCATATCCGGCTGTTCGACGCGCAGGGACGGCAGGTCGATGCCATCCCCACGCCCGGCGCGGTCTGGGGCCTGACGGTGGCGGGGGATATGGGCGTGGCCGCGCTCGGCGACGGCACCATCCGCTGGTATCGGTTCGAGGCCGGGGCACTGCGCGAGCAGGCCGCGCTCTTCGTCCATGCCGAGACGCTGCGCTGGGCGCTGTGGACGCCGGAAGGGCTGTTCGACCACGGCGCCAATGGCGGGCAGGAGATGGTCGGCGTCCACCTCAATGGCGGACGCAACCAGACGCCGGAATGGGCCTCCTTCCAGCAGGCCTATCGCGCGCTCTACGCGCCGCGGGCGGTGCGGTCGCGCATCGCCGGCGATTTCGCGGCGGCGCAGGAACGCCTCGCGCAACTCGGGGAGGTGCGCAGCCGGATCGGCCGGCTGCCTTCCCTCGCACCGGGGTCGCTCTGTGCCGTGGTCGGGACGGAATGCCGGCAGCTTGCCTGGGATGCGCGGGCGCTGCCGGCAGGATCGACCGCGCTGCGCATGGGCTTCACGGCGACGGATCGCGGGCTTGGCTTCGGGCCGCTCGACGTGCTGGTGAACGATCGCATCGCCGCGCGCGCCGAGCCGGCGGCCGGGGATACCGGCGTCGAGGTGCCGCTCGACCCGGGGAGCAACCGCATCGCCACGCGGCTCTATGCCAGCGACGGGACGCTCTTCGCGGAAGGGCCGTCGCTCACGCTGCGCCGGCCGGGCGAACCCGACGCGCCGCAGGGCGCGGGGCGGCTGGTGGTGCTCGCGATCGGCGTCAACGAATACGCCAATCCCGACCTGAACCTGCGCTATGCGGAACCCGATGCGCGCTCGGTCGCCGATGCGCTGCGGGGGGCCGGCGGCGGGCTGTTCCGCGACGTGGACATGCGCTTCCTGCCGAGCGCGCGCGCGACGCGGCGCGGCGTGCTCGACGCCCTGGCGGCGGTGGCGCGCGATACCGGGCCGGCCGATACCTTCATCCTGTATCTCGCGGGCCATGGCATCGTCTCGCAGCCCGGCAACCACTTCCTGTTCCTGCCGTCGGATGTAAGGGACGTCAGCAGCTTCGACGTGCTGCGCCAGCAGACGCTGGACGACACGACGCTGGTGGCGGCGTTGTCGCGCATCCGCGCGCGCGACGCCTTCATCATGATCGACACCTGCTATGCGGGGCAGGTGGACATCGACCAGCTCGCGGCCATCGGCAACGATACGGGGCGCTTCCTGCTGGCGGCCTCGTCCTCGGTGCAGGAAGCGCTCGATTCCTATGACGACCGCAACGGCGTCTTCGCCTACGCGCTGATGGAAGGGCTGCGAGGCCGCGCCGCGGTGGACGCCGAGGGGCGCGTCACCGCGCTGGCCCTGGGCGAATGGGTGATGCGGCGCGTGCCGCAGCTCGCGCGGGAGAAGGGGCATCAGCAGAATGCCGTGTTCCGCGCGGCGCAGCGGGACCTGCGGTCCTTCCCGGTGGCGGTGGTGCCGCGCGGGGGGTGATGCCGACGGGATGGGGCGGGAATTGGAGGGGCGCCGCCCCTCCAAGCCACCCCGCCAAGCGCCCCTGTGGCCTGGACCGCCGGCCCATGGTACAGGGCACGACAGCCATACCGGCCCCAACGAGCGCCCGCGCTGCGCGAGAGCGCGTTTCGGCGCTCATCCTGAATCGGCCGCGCAATACCAGGTGGAGGTTTGCAAAGGCCTTTCGGCCTTTGCTG
>JAYSDS010000181.1:0-10658 GCA_041914265.1 Roseomonas sp. | reverse complement strand
CACCAAAAGATTGCGGTCCAGGATGCCCAGCATCCTGGCGGGTGGAGGCTCGGAGGAGGGCAGAGCCCTCCTTCGATCGTCATCAGCGCAACCAGGACGATCCTTGTGGCGGGCCCGGACCGCCCTGTCCGGGGGTTCGGCGTCAATCCCGCCCCGGATCTCGCAGTGGGAAGAGGTGCCGGTACGGCCGTGCCGCATCCACCACCCGCTTGACGGATGGCCGGGCCAGCAGCCGGGCGCGGTAATCGCGCAGCAGGGGGCAGGCCTCGGGCATGGGTTCAGTCCAATCGGCGAAGAACAGCCCGGGTGCCGCCCCGCAATCGGCGAGGCTGAAGGCCGCCCCCGCCGCCCAGTGCCGGCCGGCCAGGCGCTGTTCCAGCCAGGTATAGGCGGTGCGCATCGTGGCGCGGGCCTCCGCCACGCCGGCCGGGTCGCGCTGCCGTTCCTCCCGCAGCGCGTCGAAGGCGACCTTCTGCATCGGGAGGAGGAGGTAGTTGTCCATCACGCGGTCGAGCAGCCGGACCTCCCGCGCCAGATCCGGGTCGTCGGGGATGAGGCGGGACGCGCCGGGATAGTGCCGGTCGAGATGCTCGATGATCACGCTGGATTCCGGCAGGACGAGGCTATCATCGACCAGCATCGGGAATTTGCGGAATGGCCAGAGCGCTCTCAGCGCCGCGGCATCGGCCTCGCTGAACAGGTCGATCTGGCGGAAGACGAAGGGCGCGCCGGTCTCGTGCAGTGCCACCAGCACCTTCTGGCAGAAGGCGGAGAAGGGATGCGCATAGAAGGTCAAGGCCATGGCGATCACGCCCCCCGCTTGCGGCGGTAGCGCAGGATGACCGAGCCGACATCGGTCGCGCGGCTTTCGGTGAGCGTCATCGTCGCCGGCGGCCGGCCGGCGCGGAAGAAGGGCTCGCCGGCGCCGTAGAGCTCAGGCGTGACCATCAGCCAGAACTCGTCCACCAGGTCGGCGGCGAAAAGGCTGTTCGCCAGCGAGGACCCGCCGAAGGCGAAGAGGTCGCCACCCGTGACCTCGTGCTTGAGCCGCGCCACCTCTGCCGGCAGGTCCGGCCCCGCGATGCGGCCGTTCCAGCCGGGATCGCCGGTCAGCGTGCGGGAGAAGACGGTCTTGGGCAGCGCATTCATCTGCGCGGCGTAGGAGATGCCCGCCGCGACGCTGGTCGGGTCGGTCTCGGCGGCGGCCCAGAAGCCCTTGTTGAAAAGGAAGTTGACCCGGCCATAGAGCAAATGCCGCGCCCGCTTCAGCGCGGTGAGGGACCATTCGCGCTCCACCTCGTCGGACCAGGGCGGCGGGGCGAATTCCCCGCCCGGCTTGGTGAAATACCCGTCGAGGCTGGTGAAGATCGTCAGGACCAGGTCGGCCATGGATGTCCTCCCGTTGCGCCCAGACCGATTGCGATCTGCAAGCGGTAGTTTCTTGCCTTGACCGATCTTACATTGCAATCAGTATGACACCGCGATCACCATCTTCTGACCCCGCGCACCGTTCGGGCTGTCCCATCAACCTGACGCTCGAGGTGTTGGGCGATCGCTGGAGCCTGATCGTCATCCGCGACATGATGTTCGGGAACCGCCGGCACTTCCGGGAATTGCTGCAAGGGTCCGAGGAAGGCATCGCCTCCAACATCCTGGCGGATCGGCTGAAGCGCCTGGTCGCGGCCGGGATGCTGACCCGGCGCGACGACCCGACGCACCGGCAGAAGGCGATCTACAGCCTGACCGAGCCGGCGATCCAGCTCCTGCCCATCCTGGCGCATCTCGGCGCCTGGGGGCGGCGGCACATGCCCTCCACGCCCGAACTGACGATCCGCGCCCAATTGCTGGAAGAAGGCGGGCCGCCACTGTGGGAGGAATTCATGGCGGAGCTTCGCCACCGGCACCTCGGCGCACCCGACCCGGAGACCAATGTGCTGGGGCGGCTGACCGCGGCGTTCGAAGCACTGCGGGACGGGCGACACGCCATCCGCGTGGACTGATCCCCGCTAGAGACGGAAGGTCTCGGTGGGCTGGCGCCGAACCGGAGGGGCGCTGTCCCGCCAGGCCACGCTGTGGCCAGGACCGCCGGGATTTGGTGTGAACCCGCGCAGCGCGTTTTGGGCGGCACTCGGCCTGTGACGCACGACGCCGGATTGAGGTTTGCGAAGGCCTTGCTGATGACGCGGCTACTTCCGCTGTGGATGTCAGAGGGGCTTTGCCCCTCCGACACCGCCCCAGCAAAGGCCGAAAGGCCTTTGCAAACCTCCACTTGGCGCCGGGCGCCGCTGCCAGAACGATGCCGAAACCCGCTCTTGCGCCCGAAGCGTGTTGCGCGGGGAGGAAGACCGGCTGCAGCGCCCAGCGCCAAAGGATTGCGGTCCAGGATGCCCAGCATCCTGGCGGGTGGAGGCTCGGAGGAGGGCAGAGCCCTCCTTCGATCGTCATCAGCGGAGCGAGGCCAGTCATCAGCAAGGCCGTTCGGCTCTTGCCGGCGTGGCCCGAAGAGCCAGAGCCCGTCCCCCGCTAAGGGCGGCGCCCCTCTCCGGCTCCCGCGCGGAATACGCCGGCCGTGTGCCAGACCCGGTCGTCCAGGATGAAGCCGAAATCGCTTTCCTCGAACAGCACGCGGCAGATCCGTTCGCGGGAGAAGGGCGATTGCCCTGACAGCCCGTAGCGCCCGGCGACCTTCGCCACGGCGGCGAACATCGCCCCCAGTTCAGGGTCGCCGCCCGGCAGGTTGTAGTGCGCCCGCGACACGGGCAGCCGGCCGAAGCGCGGCACGGCTGCCTCCCCCAGCCAGTCGCGCAGGAAGACGAACTGGCCGAGATGAGCGCAGAGGTCGTTGCTCATGTGCCAGATCATCACCGGCTTGCCGCCGATATGGTCCACGCCGCCGATGCGCGCGTAATCCGCGTCCTGCACCCCGCGATTATGCAGCCCGAGCAGGTTGGAGAAGGGCAGCAGCCCCGACCGCCGCACCCGCGTCATCCCCGGCCCGATGTCGATGTGCTTGCCCCGGTGCATCACGAAGATCAGGCCCTGGTCGGTGCCCTTGAGCTGCATCGGGTCGAACAGCGCCTCGGCCGAGGGCAGCCCGGCCACGTCCCGCGCATAGGTTTCCGGGTCCGTCAGCATGCGGTCGAGATGGTCCTCGAGCAGCGCGAAGAAGTCCGACCGGGCGGGGATGGCGCCGAAGCAGCTCGACCCGCCGAGGAAGTAGAGCTCCTCGCCCACCGCCTGTTCCAGCGCGGAGAAGGGCGCGTTGAGGACCATGTCCGCGTCGAAGGTGACGATGGACTGGCCGCCGAACAGCCGCCCCATCACCAGGAAACGCAGCAGCCCGAAATGCTGGATGCCGCCCCAGCGCGCCCAGCGCTCCTTGAGCACGCCGAGGCGTGGCTCCAGCTCCGCCGCCAGGCCCGAGGCGTCCTCGATGCCGAAGCCCAGCGCCCGCAGCCCGTCGCGATAGGCGGGGGAGAGCCGGTCGAGCCCATGCAGGAAGACCAGGCGGATGCGGTTCGCTTCCCCCAGGGCGGCGATACGGCGGCCGTGCAGGGCCAGGGGCAGGGTGGCCTCGAAGGCCGCGTCGCTGTCGAAGCCGTTCCAGACATTGACGATGAATTCGGCCATGGGGCTCCCCTGTCGCGGGGCGGCAATGCGGGCCGCCCCCTCGCCGTGACGGCGCCGAGCCGGTAAAGACCCTGCCATGCGCTACGTGTCCACTCGCGGGCAGGCTGCCCCGCGCGATTTTGAATCCGTCCTGCTGGCGGGCCTCGCCGAGGATGGTGGCCTCTTCGTGCCGGAAACCTGGCCGACGCTGACGCCGGCCGAGTGGCGGGCGATGCGTGGCCTGCCCTATCCGGCGCTGGCCGCGCGCATCCTGTCGCTGTTCGGCGCGGACGGCCTGCCGCTGGAGGCGATCTGCCGCGACGCCTATGCCGGCTTCGGCCATCCCGCCGTGGTGCCGCTGGTGCAGCTCGACCACCGCAGCTTCGCGCTGGAGCTGTTCCACGGGCCCACCCTCGCCTTCAAGGACATGGCGCTGCAGGTGCTGGGGCGGATGTTCGACCACGTGCTGGAGCGGCGCGGGGAGCGGGTGACGATCGTCGGCGCGACCTCGGGCGACACCGGCTCGGCGGCGATCGAGGCCTGCCGCGACCGCGCGGCAGTGGACATCGTCATTCTGCATCCGGAGAACCGCACCTCGGAGGTGCAGCGCCGGCAGATGACCACGGTGCTGGCGCCGAATGTGAAGAACATCGCGGTCCAGGGCGATTTCGACGCCTGCCAGGACTTGATGAAGGCGATGTTCAACGACGCGCCCTTCCGCGCCGAGATGCACCTCTCGGCCGTGAATTCCATCAACTGGGCGCGCATCGCCGCGCAGGTGCCGTATTACGTGGCGGCCGCGCTGGCGCTGGGGGCGCCGGACCGGGAGGTCGCGGTCTCGGTGCCGACCGGGAATTTCGGCAATGTGCTGGCGGCCTGGGTGGCGAAGCGCATGGGGCTGCCCATCAGCCACTTCATCATCGGGTCGAACCGCAACGACATCCTGGCGCGATTCCTGGCGTCCAACGACATGTCGGCGCAGCCCGTGGAACCGTCGCTGTCGCCGTCGATGGACATCCAGGTGTCCTCGAACTTCGAGCGGCTGCTGTTCGAGCTGCTGGACCGCGACGCGGCCGCGACGGCCGAGATGATGACCCGCTTCCGCGCCGAGGGCCGCATGCCCGTGCCTGACGCCGCCTGGAAGCAGGCCAACGCGCTGTTCAGCGGCTTCACCCTGGACGATGCGGGGACGCTGGCGGAAATCCGGCGCTTGTGGACGGGCGCCGGCTACCTCGCCGACCCGCACACCGCCGTCGGCACGGCGGCCGCGCGCGCCCTGGCCCCGGCGGACCCCGCGGTGCCCGTCATCGTCGCGGCCACGGCCCACCCGGTCAAGTTCCCCGACGCGGTGGAACGCGCAACCGGCATCCGCCCCCCTCTCCCGGCGCGCCTCGCCGACCTATATGAGCGGGAGGAGCGCTTCGGCGTGCTGCCGAACGATCTCGGCGCCATCGAGGCCGCCGTCCGCGCCCATGCCCGTCGCAACGCCGCCTGAGGGATACCCCCACCCAACATGTCCGATGCCGTCCGCGTCACCCGCCTGCCCCATGGCCTGACCGTCGTTTCCGAAACCATGCCGCGCGTCGAGACCGTCTCGGTCGGCGCCTATGTCGGCGTCGGCACGCGGCATGAGGCGCCGGAGGTCAACGGCGTCTCCCACTTCCTCGAACACATGGCCTTCAAGGGCACGGCGCGCCGCGACGCCGCCGCCATCTCGCGCGAGATCGAGAATGTCGGCGGGCATCTCAACGCCTACACCGCGCGCGAGCAGACCGCCTTCTATGCCAAGGTGCTGAAGGAGGACACGGGCCTCGCCGTCGACATCATCGGCGACATCCTGACGCATTCGACCTTCGCCCCGGACGAGATCGAGCGCGAGCGCGGCGTGATCCTGCAGGAGATCGGCCAGGCCAACGACACGCCCGACGACATCGTCTTCGACCATTTCCAGGAGACGGCCTTCCCATCCCAGGCGATGGGCCGCCCGGTGCTCGGTACCGAGGACACCATCAAGGCGATGAGCCGCGACGCGCTGACCGGCTACATGCGCAGCCATTACGGCCCGGGCCAGATGGTCGTGGCCGCGGCGGGCGCGCTGGAACACGACGCGCTTCTCGACCTGGTGCGCACGCATTTCGCGGACCTGCCGCAGACCGGCGCCGCGACGGCCGAGGCTGCCCGGTACACCGGCGGGGAGTTCCGCGAGACGCGCGACCTCGACCAGGTGCACATCGTCCTGGGCTTCCCGTCCGTGCAGCATGGCGATCCGCTGCACTACCCGACGCAGTTGCTGTCCACGCTGCTCGGCGGCGGCATGTCCTCGCGCCTGTTCCAGGAAATCCGCGAGAAGCGCGGCCTGGTCTATTCGATCTATTCCTTCGCCTCCCCCTTCCGCGACGGCGGGCTGTTCCAGATCTATGCCGGCACCGGCGAGAAGGAAGCCGCTGAGCTGATGCCCGTGACCATCGAGGCCCTGCGCGCCGTGCAGCGCGACGTGACGGAGGAGGAGCTGGCCCGCGCCAAGGCGCAGCTTCGCGCCTCGCTGCTCATGTCGCTCGAATCGACCGGCAGCCGCTGCGAGCAGCTCGCCCGCCAGCTCCAGGTCTTCGGCCGGGTGATCCCGGTCGAGGAGACCAAGGCGAAGATCGCCGCGGTGACGGTGGAGCAGGTGCAGCAGGCGGCCGCGCAGATGTTCCGCGCCGCGCCGACCCTCGCGACGATGGGCCCGGCGGAGCATGTGCCCAGCGTCGGCGCCATCATGGAAAAACTGGCGGCATGAGCCGCGCCGGCGTCCGTGTCCTGCCCGCGACCTTCGCCGAATTGCTGGCGAAGGTCGCGGATAAGCAGTCCACTGGACGCGAGGGCTTGTGGCCCGCGGGCGAAGTCCGCAGGATTTCGGAACCAGGACGCTGAGTGTCCTGCCCGCGGCGTTCGCCGGATCTGCAGCGGATGCAGCAGCCGGGCAGGCCACGGCGAACAGGGGCTGGTGACCCGATGACGAAGTCCGCAGGGCTTCCGGATCAGGACACCAGCGTCGAGGACAGCATGGGCGGGCGTCGGCTACGCCGCGTTGGAGTGACCGGATGAACTTCTCAGCCCGCCGCATCAATGCCCTGGCCCGTCGCCTGGGCTTCGAGCGCTACCTGGAGATCGGTGTGCGCACCGGCACCACCTTCCTCGATGTCGAGGTACCGGAGCGCGTGGCGGTCGATCCGAACTTCGCCTTCGACACCGCGGCGGCGGCCAATGAGAAGACCCGCTTCCACGCGATCACCAGCGACGAGTACTTCGTCAACTTCGCCGATGACGGGCCGTTCGGCATGATCTTCATCGACGGCCTGCACCGCTTCGAGCAGGTGGTGCGGGACCTCACCAACGCGCTGGCGCAGACCACGCGCCGTTCGGCGATCCTGATCGACGACACGCTGCCCTCCGATGTGTATTCGGCCCATCGGCGCCAGGGGGAGGCGATCCGCCTGCGACAGGAGGCCGGCGGCAAGGGCGGCGCCTGGCATGGCGACGTGTTCAAGACCGTCTTCCTCATCCACGATTTCTTCCCCTTCCTCGACTACCGGACGATCCAGGAGAACGGGAATCCCCAGACGCTCGCCTGGTACGGCAATGATGGCGGGCGGCGCCCGGTCTTCAACGACCTCGAGGCCATCTCCCGCATGACCTGGTTCGACCTGCAGAGCCGCCGCCAGGTGCTGCGCCTGAGCACGGAAGCCGAAGCCATCGAGGCCTGCTGCCAGGCCATCGAAGGCCGCTAGAGCAGATCTCGCCCGGGTGGAATCACCCGGGCGGGTGAAGATGCTCGCTCAAACAAGGCAGGAGCGGTTCCACCCTGGGGAGGGAACCGCTCTGAACGCCCGCTTCCTCATCCCCCTTTCCGCACGGGTGACCAGCATGGACCGCCTCGCCACGCTTTCCGACCTGATCGCCGCCGCGAAGCGGGCCGGCGCCGATGCCGCCGATGCGCTGCTGGTGGCCTCCACCTCGCTCTCCGTGCGCCGGCGCCTGGGGGCGATCGAGCAACTGGAACGCTCCGAAGGCTTCGACCTCGGCCTGCGGGTCTTCATCGGGCAGCGCGTGGCGATCGTCTCCTCCACCGATCCCGACCCCAAGGGCTTCGCGACACTGGCCGAACGCGCCGTCGCCATGGCCCGCGTGGTGCCCGAGGACCCCTTTGTCGGCCTGCCCGAGGCGGTCGCCATCCCGCCGCGCGACCTCGACCTCGCCGATACCGAGGAACCGACCGCCGAGGCGCTGCTGGCGCGCACCGCGGCGGCCGAGGAAGCGGCGCTGGCCGTCGCGGGCGTCACCAATTCCGACGGCGCCGACGCGGGCTGGGGGCGCTACGAGATCGCGCTGGTGGGCTCGAACGGCTTCGCCGGGATCTCGGCGCGGACCTCGCATTCCATCTCGACCACGGCGGTGGCGGGGTCGGGCACGGCGATGGAGCGGGACTATGACTGGTCCTCCACCGTGCACCTGGCCGATCTCGGCGATCCCGTGGCGATCGGGCGCCGCGCCGGGGAATTCGCGGTGCGGCGGCTGAACCCGACCCGGCCGAAGACCGCCCGCATCCCGGTGGTCTTCGATCCGCGCGTGGCGGGCAGCCTCCTCGGGCATCTCTCCGGCGCGATCAACGGCGCGGCGGTGGCGCGCGGGACCTCCTTCCTCAAGGACCGGATGGGGCAGCAGGTGCTGGCCAAGGGGCTGACCGTGCAGGACGATCCGCTGCGTCCGCGTGGCCTGCGGTCCCGCCTCTTCGATGGGGAGGGCATGCCCGGCGAGGCGCGCGCCATCGTCGAGGACGGGGTGCTCCGGACCTGGCTGCTCGACTGGCGTTCGGCGCGGCAGCTCGGCCTCGTCTCGACCGGCCATGCCAGCCGCGGCACGGGCGGCCCGCCCGGCCCGGCGCCGAGCAACCTCTGGCTGGAACCAGGCCCGCTGACGCCCGCCGCGCTGATGGCCGACATCGCCGAGGGTCTCTATGTCACGGACCTGATCGGCATGGGGGTGAATGGGGTCACGGGGGACTACAGCCGCGGCGCTTCGGGGTTCATGATCCGGGGTGGGCAGCTTGCCGAACCGGTCAGCGAATTGACCATCGCCGGCAACCTCAAGGACATCTTCCTGAACATGACCCCGGCCAACGACCTGGAATTCCGCCGCGGCACGGACAGCCCGACGGTGCGGATCGAAGGCCTGACCATGGCGGGCGCATGACCGTTACCTTGCGTTGCAACACAACCATGGGGTAGGGCTGGGAGCATGACAGGCCACGCGCCCGACCCCGACCGGCCGCTGCCGGAGATCCCCGTGGCCGAGCTCGCGGAGGCGATCCGCGCCCTCAAGCGCGCCTCCGTCCTCGTGGTCGGGGACGCCATGCTCGACCGCTACGTTTACGGCACGGTCCGGCGCATCAGCCCGGAAGCCCCGGTGCCGGTGCTGGCGGTCGACCGGGAAGTCGCCATGCCCGGCGGCGCCGGGAATGTGGTGCGCAACCTGACGGCCCTGGGCGCGGCGGTGGCCTTCGTCTCCGTGGTGGGCGACGACCAGGCCGGCAGCGACCTGACCGGCCTGATCGGCGGCCAGCCGGGCGTCGAGCCCTGGCTGCTGGTCCAGGGCGGCCGCCACACCACCACCAAGACCCGCTTCATCGCCAATGGCCAGCACCTGCTGCGCGCGGACCAGGAAGTGGTGCAGGGCATCCATCCGCGCCTTGCCGACCGGATGGTCAAGATCGCCGGCGATGCGGTGGCCGCGACCGCCGTGCTGGTGCTGTCGGACTACGGCAAGGGCGTGCTGCACGGCGACACCGCCCGGCGCCTGATCGAGTCGGCGCACGCCGCCGGCCGCATGGTGGTGGTCGACCCCAAGGGGCGCGACTATTCCCGCTATGCCGGGGCGGACCTCGTCACGCCGAACCGCGCCGAGCTGGCCGAGGCCACCGGCATGAAGGTGAATACCGAGGAAGGCATCCTCGCCGCCATGCGTGCCCTGCGCGACGCCCACGGCTTCGGCGCCGTGCTGGTGACGCGCAGCGAGGATGGGATGACCCTGCTCGAGGGCGACCGCGTCCATCATTTCCCCGCCGAGGCGGAGGAAGTGCACGACGTCTCCGGCGCCGGGGACACGGTGGTCGCGACCCTTTCGGCCGGTCTGGCGGCCGGGCGGCCGCTGCCGGTCGCGTCGCGGCTGGCCAACATCGCGGCCGGGATCGTGGTGGGCAAGGTCGGCACCGCCGTGGTGCGCGAGGAGGAGCTGAGCGAGGCCCTGACGCCCGAGCGCGGCGCGCTGCGCAAGGTGATGTCCCGCGCTGCCGCCGCCGAGCAGGTGGAACGCTGGCGCCGCCGCGGCTGGCGCATCGGCTTCACCAATGGCTGCTTCGACCTGCTGCACCCGGGCCATGTCCATCTGCTGGAACAGGCGCGGTCCTGGTGCGACCGGCTGGTGGTGGGGCTGAATTCCGATGCCTCGGTCAAGCGGCTCAAGGGCGCGGCCCGGCCGATCCAGGGCGAAGCCGCGCGCGCGGCCGTCCTGGCCTCGCTGGCCACCGCTGATTGCGTGACGGTGTTCGACGAGGACACGCCGATCGAACTGATCCGCCTGATCAAGCCCGACGTGCTCGTGAAGGGCTCGGACTACACCGTGGACCAGGTGGTCGGCGGAGACATCGTGCAGGAATACGGCGGGGAGGTACGGCTCGCGCAGCTCCTGCCAGGGAATTCCACCACGGCGACGGTGGCGAAGATCAAGGGGTAGCGGCGGGGAGGGGATTCACCGCTTTCCGGGTGAAGGGCGCTGCGACTCTCGCTGGAGAAATGGAGGGGCTTTGCCCCTCCAGACCACCCCAGCAAAGGCCGAAGGGCCTTTGCAAACCTCAACTTGGCGCTGTGCACCGCGGACAGAATGGTGCCGTAATCCCTTCTTGCGCACGAAGCGCGCTGCGAGGGCGCGCTCCCAGCGTCGCGCCCAGCACCAAGGCCCGGCGGTCCAGGCCACACTGTGGCCTGGCGGGGAGGTCCGGAGGGGCGGCGCCC
>JAYSDS010000180.1:0-10703 GCA_041914265.1 Roseomonas sp. | reverse complement strand
GTCACCCGCCGGGGGGGCCCCCCCGGGGGGTTGCCCCCGCCTGGGGTGGGGCCCCGGGGGGGGGGGGGGCCGGGGGGGGGCCGCCCCCCCCCGCTCCTTCCGGCCGCACCATCCCGGCCATGCGGCTATTCGAAGCGGTTCGCCCTCGGGAACCCGTTCGGCGGCGCCTTGCCCGCGCCGGCGCGGTTGCCGGCCCAGGGCCGCAGATCCGTCTCGGTTCGCGTGCGGCCGCCCAGCGTCCAGGACAGCCCCTCGGCCTTGGCGAAGACCTTCGCATCCGACAGGCCGCCATCGCGATAGGCCTGGAGCTGCACGCCGCGCCCGCGGGTCATCTCCGGCACCTGCTCCAGCGGGAAGACCAGCAGCTTGCGGTTCTCGCCGATCACCGCGACGGTATCGCCCTCGGCCGCGGTGCAGAGCGCGGCCTCGGTCGTGCCATCGACATTGAGCACCTGCTTGCCGGTGCGCTTCTCCGCCAGCAGGTCCTCGCCCTTCACCACGAAGCCCTTGCCGTCGGATGCCGCGACGAGGAAGCGCTTGCCTTCCTCATGCACGAACATCGTCACGACCGCGTCCTCGTTGGTCAGGTCGATCATCAGCCGCACCGGCTGGCCGTCGCCACGGCCGCGCGGGATGGTGTCGGCCTTGATCGTGTACGCCTTGCCATTGGTCGCGAAGACGACGATGCGGTCGGTCGTCTCCGCATGCATCGCGGCGAAGAGCCCATCGCCCTCCTTGAAGCGGATCTCGCCATCGAGGGCGATGTGCCCCTTCTGCGCGCGGATCCAGCCCTTCTCGGACAGGATGACGGTGATGTTCTCCTTCTCGACGAAGGCGGTCTCGTCCACCAGCACGGCGGGGAGCTGGCGTCCGGGCTCGGTGCGCCGCTTGCCGAGCGCGCCGTCGCCGAACTTCGCCCGCGTCGCCTCGATCTCCTCGGCGATGGCGGCCCAGCGCCTGGTCTCGGAACCCATCAGCCCCTGCAGCTTCTTCTGCTCCGCGGTGAGCTTCTTGTGCTCCTTGCGGATCTCCATCTCCTCGAGCTTGCGCAAGGACCGCAGCCGCATGTTGAGGATGGATTCCGCCTGCAGGTCGGTCAGCGAGAAGGTCGCCATCAGCACGGGCTTGGGCTCGTCCTCGGTGCGGATGATGCGGATCACCTCATCGAGGTTGAGATAGGCGATCAGGTAGCCGTCGAGGATCTCGAGCCGCCGCGCGATGGCGGCAAGCCGATGCTCGGTCCGCCGCACCAGCACGACGTGGCGATGGTCGAGCCAGGAGCGCAGCACCTCCCGCAGGCCCATCACGCGCGGGGTGCGCTCGGCATCCAGTACGTTCATGTTGAGCGGGAAGCGGCTTTCCAGCGCGGTGGCGCGGAACAGCGTCTCCATCAGCACCTTGTCGTCGACGGTGCGCGACTTCGGCTCCAGCACCAGGCGCACCACATCGGTGCTCTCGTCGCGGACGTCGCCCAGCAGCGGGAGCTTCTTCTCCTCCAGGAGCTGCGCGATCTGCTCGATCAGCTTGGCCTTCTGGACCTGGTAGGGGATCTCGGTGACGACGATCTGCCAGGTGCCGTTCTTGAGCGATTCCTTCTCCCACTTCGCCCGCACGCGGAAGCCGCCGCGCCCGGTCTCGTAGGCATCGCGGATCGATGCCTCCGGTTCCACAAGCACGCCGCCAGTGGGGAAGTCCGGCCCCTTGATGTGCTTCAGCAGGTCGGCCTCGGGGTCCGCGATCAGCGCCAGCGCCGCGGCACAGAGCTCGCCCGCATTATGCGGCGGGATCGACGTCGCCATGCCCACCGCGATGCCCGCCGCGCCATTCGCGAGCAGGTTCGGGAAGGCCGCCGGCAGGACGATCGGTTCGCGTTCCTCGCCGTCATAGGTGGCGCGAAAATCGACCGCGTTCTCCTCGATGCCTTCCAGCATCGCCTGCGCGACCTCGGTCAGCCGCGCCTCGGTGTAGCGCATGGCCGCGGCGTTATCGCCGTCGATATTGCCGAAGTTCCCCTGGCCTTCGACCAGCGGGTAGCGGGCCGCGAACTCCTGGGCGAGGCGCACCATCGCGTCATAGATCGCGCTGTCGCCATGCGGGTGATACTTGCCCATCACGTCGCCGACGATGCGGGCGCATTTCTTGAAGCCCGAGGCGGGGTCGAGCCGGAGCTGATGCATCGCCCACAACAGCCGCCGATGCACGGGCTTCAGCCCGTCGCGCACATCCGGCAGCGAACGGGCGGTGATGGTGGACAGGGCGTAGGCGAGGTAGCGCTCGGACAGCGCATCGGCGAGCTTCGTCTCGCGCGTCGCCCCGCCCTCGGGCAGGTCCTTGATGTCGTCAGGCATGGGATTCGTGCTTCGTTCTCGTCAGGACCGGCTTACACGGATGCGGCCAGCGCCGCCACCCGATCCGCCAGCCGGTGCCGCGCCTCCGGCACCGGCCGGTGCCGGGCGCCGAAGGCGTCGCGTTCGAGGAAATGGCCGGTCAGGCGCAACCCGGCATCCCAGGACGCCGGATCACCGGGGTCGGCCTCGTCCAGCAGGAAGCCGGGCAAGGGCAGCAGCCGGTCGAGATAGGGCGCGGCCGCCTCCGCGGATACGGCCCTTCCCGTGCGGGGGGATACATGGGTCAGCCCTTCCCGCGTTCCGGTCACGGCACAGGCGGCGAGGTCCAGCCCATAGCCGAGCTCCGCCAGCACCAGCGCCTCCCACCGCACCGCATCGGCCATCACGCCGTCCGCCCCGCCGGCCAGATGCCCGATCAGCGACACCAGACCCCGGAAGGCGCGCGGATGCGCCTCCCGTTCCGGCAACGCATCCGCGGCGATGGCGCAGCAGGAGGCGAGCAGCCCCAGGGCCAGCGGATCGTCCATCGCCAGGGCCGCGGCCGGATGCACCATCTCCCCGCTCAGCGCGCCGAGCTGGTCCGACAACCGGGCGACCCAGCGCGCTTCCACCAGGTTCCCCGGCATCCACAGCCCGGCCTGGGCGCGCGACGCGCCACCCTTGGCCAGGCCGGCGTGGCGGCCATGCTCCTCGGTCAGCAGGGTGACGATGGCCGAGCCCTCGCCATAGGGCCGGACATCCAGCACGACCGCGGGCGCAGACCATTCCATGTCAGCCATCCCTCCATCGCGCGGGGCGTGCCATCATCGCGCGCCGGCCTCCGACGCATGATGGGAACCCCGCCCATGGACACCAACCCCCCCAGCTACGCCACCTGGTATACCGACCCTGCACGCGAGGCGGCGATGGGCCAGGGTCACACGCCCATGTGGCGCCACTTCATCGACACCATCCCCGAACGCGACTTCGCGACCCGGACGGTGCTCGATTTCGGCTGCAACCGGGGCGGCTTCCTGCGGCTGCTCTACGCCATGCGGCCCTTCCGGCGTGGCCTCGGCATCGACATCGCGACGGCGTCCATCGCCGCGGCCCGCGCCGCGACCGGGGAGATGCCGCTGCATTACGAGGTCGCGACCGACCTCTCCCCCTGGGCGGACAGCATCGACATCGCCTTCAGCTACGAGGTGATCTACCTGCTGCCCGACATGGAGAAGCACGCGCGCGACGTCTTCGGCGCCCTGCGCGACGGCGGCGTCTACTACGCGGTCACCGGCTGCCACACGCAAAGCCCGCTCTGGCCCATCTTCCGCGCGGAGATCGCGCGCACCTCCAACACCCCCGTCCCCGACCGCGCGCCGGAGGACTTCGCCAAGGCCTTCGCCGCCGCGGGGTTCGCGGTGTCGGCGAAGCGCTTCGGGTACAGCGACTTCATTCCGGTGAAGGAGAGCCCCTACTACCCCCGGCTGACGGACGCGATCGACTATCCGGCCGAGCACAAGCTGCTGTTCCGGATGGAGAAGCGGGTCTGAAGCCTGCCCGCGGCGGCGGCTTCTCTCCGCGCAACCTGCGCCACTGTGTGCCAGGTCATCGCGCGCGGGGTCATCAAGGGCGGAACATGCGGCCGAAGGGGTGGAAAGGAGTTCGGCATGCGTGTCGGGTTCGGCGGCAACGCCACCTTCAACAGGGCCTCGCCATCCAGCCACAGGCGCTGCGTCGCGCGGATCGTGGCGGATTACGTCGCCAATGCGCCATCCCGCCCGGCGCGCATCCTCGATGTCGGCGGCACGGCCCGGGGATTCTGCGCGGCAGGCATCGACGAGCTGCCAGCCGATGCCGAGGTGGTGATCGCCAATCCCGAGCCAGGCGTCGGCGCGGATTACGACTATGTCGCGGACATCCCGCCGAACGTGGAGGGCTTCGACCTCGTCATGCTGTTCGGCGTGATGATGTACCTGCCCCCCGAGGCGCTGGTCGGCCTGCTTGGCGACATCCGCCGAAGACTGCGCGGCAGCGGCACGCTGCTGGTGGCCGAGCCGGACCCGGAAGGCGCGATCGGGCGCGTCGAGGTCGTCGCCAAGACCATCTATTCGGCGGTGAAGAGCCTCTGGAGCCCGACCGAGTTCCATTTCCACACCGCCGCCGATACGCGGCGCATGTTGGCCGAGGCCGGCTATACGCGCATCGAGGATCGGCAGGACCTGACCCCGAACGCGATGGGCGTGCTGCCGCCGCCGATCCCGCCCTATTTCGTCATCGCCGCGGGGGCGTGAGAGCACGGGTCAGCCCGCATCCTCCAGCCCGATCGCCCGGATCCGCGCCCGTTCCTCGTCCCAGCCATCCCGTTCCTTCACGTTCAGGAACAGGTGCACCGGGCGCTCCAGCAGCTTCGTCAGCTCGATCCGCGCCGACTGGCCGATGGCACGAATGCGCGAGCCCTTGTCGCCGATCAGGATCGCCTTCTGCGTCGCGCGCGAGACATAGATCGTGCAATCCACCCGCACCGATCCGTCGTCATTCTCCGTCCACTGCTCCGTCTCGACGGAAGCGTGGTGCGGCACCTCCTGATGCGTCTGGCGCAGGATCTGCTCGCGCACGATCTCGGCCGCCAGCATGCGGTTCGGCAGGTCGGTCAGCTCATCCTCGGGAAAGAGGTACGGCCCCGGCGGCATGACCTCGGCAAGCTTGTCCTGCAGCCGGTCGAGCCCATCGCCCTTCTCCGCCGAGATCATGAAGGTCTCGGTGAAGGGTAGGATGGCGTTGAGCTCCGCCGTCAGCGGCAACAGGCGCTCGCGCTGGATCAGGTCCGTCTTGTTCAGCGCCAGCCACACCGGCCCGCGGCCCTTGGCCAGGGCCTCGGCGATCTTGCGCACGGCATCGGTCAACCCGGCGCGCGCATCGACCACCAGCAGCGTCAGGTCCGCATCCTGCGCCCCGCCCCAGGCAGCGGCGACCATGGCGCGATCGAGCCGACGGCGCGGGGCGAAGATGCCCGGCGTGTCCACCAGGATGATCTGCGCGCCCTGATGCATCACGACCGCGCGGATGCGGAAACGCGTCGTCTGCGGCTTGGGGGAGACGATGGTGACCTTCGTCCCCGCAAGCTGGTTCACCAGCGTGGACTTGCCGGCATTGGGGGCGCCGACGATGGCAACGAGGCCGCAACGGGTCATGGCGCGCATCCCTGGGGGGGCCTGGCCCCTCCAAACCACCCCCCCAAAGGCCGAGAGGCCTTTGGAAGCCGATACCTGGCACCCTGCATCAACGTCAGTCCCAACCCCACCACAGCGTCGCGAGGCACCGGAGCGGGCCCGGAGCGGGAGAAGGCCCCTCTCTGGTCAACCGTCGCCATCACGCTTCCACCCCCGCCAACCACGCTTCCGCGGCCGCCAACTCCGCCGCGCGCTTGGACTCTCCCGCCCCCTCCGCTTCCCGTCCCGCTGCCAGCACGGCAATGACGAAGAACGGCGCATGGGACGGCCCTGCCGCGGACACCACACGATACACCGGCAGCCCCTGCCCGCGGGCCAGGGTATATTCCTGCAGCCGGTTCTTGGCCGAGACCGGCGGCTTGGCGTCCGCCTCGATCAGCGCGGCCCAGTGGTGGCGGATGACGCCGCGCGCCGCTTCCAGCCCCCCATCGCGGTAGATGGCGCCCAGCACCGCCTCCAGCGCATCGGCCAACACGGTCTGCCGCCCGCGCAGCCCCGCGCGGGCCTCCCCGGCCGGGATGCGGATGGACCCCGCCAGCCCGATCGCCTCGCCCACCTTCGCGAGCGTCTCCCAGGCCACCAGGGCGGAGAGCCGCCGCGTCAGGTTGCCCTCGCGCTCGCCGGGAAAGCGTTCGATCAGCCATTCGGCCATGACCAGGCCGAGCACACGGTCACCCAGGAATTCCAGCCGCTCGTTGGAATCGAGCTGCCCGCCGCGCGCATCGGCCGCGCTGCGGTGGGTCAGCGCCTGCTCGAGCAGGCCCGGATCGGCGAAGGCGTGGCCGAGGCGCTCCTCGATCCCGCTCATCGGACCGCGGAGAAGATCCGGGTCCAGCGGATGGCGAAGGGCCAGGCCCAGACCTCCCACCAGGCGGCGGAACCATCCACCGAGAAGAAGATGAATTCCGCGCGGCCGACCAGGTTCTCGACCGGGATGAAGCCCACCGCGTTCATCGCGCGGGAATCGAGGCTGTTGTCGCGGTTGTCGCCCATGGCGAAGACATGGCCCTCGGGCACCAGGAATTCCGGCGTGTTGTCGAAGGGCCCGTCATCGGTGGATTCGAGGATCTGGTGCGTCACCGCGGCAGCGCCGGCGGAACCGGGCAGCGTTTCGCGATACAGGCGCACCGTGATGCGCGGCCCGTCGCCCTCGACCGTGTAGGGGCCGATCAGCTCGCGCGGCACCTGTTCGCCATTGATGTAGAGCCGCCCGCCGCGGACCTGGATGCGGTCGCCGGGCAGGCCGATGATGCGCTTGATGTAGTCGGTGGTGCCGTCGCGCGGCAGCTTGAACACCGCGACATCGCCGCGATGGGGCAGCGACCCGAAGATGCGCCCCGAGAAGAGGTCCGGGCTGAACGGCATCGAATGCCGCGAATAGCCGTAGGAGAACTTCGACACGAAGAGGTAGTCGCCCACCAGCAGCGTCGGGATCATCGACCCCGAGGGAATGTTGAAGGGCTCGAAGGCGATGGTGCGGATGCCGATCGCGATCAGCGCCGCATAGAGGATCGTCTTGACGCTTTCCAGCCAGCCGCCGGTCTTCTTCTTCATGGAGGGGGTGCTTCGACGGCCTTGTTGGGAGGTGGCGCGGCGGCCGGATGCCGCGGGCGCGGCAGGGAAACCAGGGGGGCGGCGCGCTGTCAAGGAAGCGGCACCGCGGTGATGATGACCATGGCCTGCGCGTAAGGAAATTCGTCGGTCATGGTCAGGGCGATGTCGGCCCGATGCCCCGGTGGCGTAATGGCCGCGAGGCGTTCCGCCGCCCCGCCGGTCATGCGCAGCGTGGGCTGCCCCGATGGCAGGTTCACCACGCCGAGATCGCGCCAGAACACCCCCGCCCGGAAACCCGTGCCCAGCGCCTTGGAGGCGGCTTCCTTGGCCGCGAAGCGCTTGGCATAGGTGGCGGTGCGGATGCGTTCGGTCCGCCGCTCGGCCTTGGTCCGTTCCAGCGGCGTGAAGATCCGGTCGAGAAACCGGTCCCCATGCCGCTCGATCGTCTTCTCAAGCCTGCGGATATCCAGGATGTCCGACCCGATCCCGATGATCATGACGGGCGACCGTGCCGCGCCGGGACCGCCCTGGTAACCGCCAGGACAAGGAGGGGGTGCGGAGGAGTTCCCGCCACCGCTTCTGTCGTCATTGTCATCCGACCGACCGTTCCACCTGCGTCACCCCCGGGCAGGCCCGCAGCGAAGCGAGGATCGCCGCCAGATGCGCCGTATCCCGCACTTCCACGTCGACCAGCACCTCGCACCAATCCCCCGCCCGGTTGACGATGCGCAGGTTGGTGACCGCCCCTTCCTGCTTGGCGATGGCCGTGGTCAGGCCGGCGAGCGCGTTGGGGCTGTTCTCGGCCGTCAGCTCGATGCGCCCGACATGAGTGCCGCGCGCCCCGCCGTCATATTCCCAATCCACGTCGATGAAGCGTTCCGGCGTGGCCGAGAAGGCTTCGAGGCTGTGGCAGTCGTTGCGGTGCACGGTCACGCCGCGCCCGGTGGTGACGATGCCGACGATGCGGTCCCCGGGCAGCGGGTGGCAGCAGCCGGCGAAATGCACCGCCATGCCGGCGACGAGGCCGGTGATGCCCATGGCGGAATCGCGCCGCACGGTCGGGACGCGCTCACTGCTCTTGCCCTGGGTGAGAAGCTGCCCGGCGCCGAGCCGCCCGCGCGGCCGCGTCACCTGCATCTGGTCGGTCGAGCGCGGCGGGGCGCGCAGTTCCGGCACCGCCGCATGCAGCACGTCGCGCGCCGAGATGTTGCCCGACGCGACGGCGACGCACAGCGTCTCGAAATCCGGCTGCTTCAGCGCCTTCACGGCGGGTTCGACGATGCGTTCGGAGAAATCGAGCCCGGCGGCGCGGAAGATCTTGGCGATCGCCGCGCGGCCTTCCTCCTTCTGCGTCGCGCGCTGGCGGGCATGGACGAAGCGGCGGATGCGCGCGCGCGCCTTGCCGGTGACGACGAAGCGTTCCCAGGCCGGGTTGGGCGTGCCGCCGCGGGCGGTGATGATCTCGACCTGGTCGCCGTTTTCCAGCGGGTGGCGCAGCGGCACGATCTTGCCGTTGACCTTGGCGCCGACCGTGTTGTCGCCGACCTGGGAATGTACCTGGTAGGCGAAATCGACCGGCGTCGCGCCGCGCGGCAGCTCGATCAGGTCGCCCTTCGGGGTGAAGCAGAAGACCTGGTCGCGATGCAGTTCGAGCTTGGTGTGTTCGAGGAATTCCTGCGGCTCGGCCGCGCTTTCGAGGATTTCCAGCAGGTCGCGCACCCAGGGGTAGCGCTTGCGCGTCGGTGCGGTCCCCTCGCCCTGCTTGTAGATCCAATGCGCGGCGACGCCGAATTCGGCGACCTCATGCATCTCCCGCGTGCGGATCTGCACCTCGATCTTGGCGTTGCGCCGTTCGGGCACCGTCACGCCGGTGTGCAGGGACTGGTAACCGTTGGTCTTGGGCGTGCTGATCCAGTCCTTGAAGCGCCCGGGAACCACGCGATAGGCGGAATGGATGGCGCCGAGCGCCGCGTAGCAATCGTGCTTGTCCTTCACGATGACGCGGAAGGCCATGATGTCCGAGAGCTGCTCGAAGGCCACGTTCTTGCGCTGCATCTTCAGCCAGATGGAATAGGGCGCCTTCTCGCGCCCCTGCACCTCGCCGCCCTCGACGCCGTTCTCGCGCAGCACGCGGCGGACGTCCTGCTCGATCTCCTCGATCAGGTCCGCGCCCTGTCCGCGCAGATAGGTCAACCGCGCGGCGATGGTCTGCCAGGCATCCGGGTTCATCTCCCGGAAGGACAGCGTCTCGATCTCGGTCTTGAGCGCGTCCATGCCGATGCGCTCGGCGAGCGGGGCGTAGATCTCGAGCGTCTCGCGCGCCGTCTTGGCGCGTTTCTCTGGGCTCGCCTTGCCGCCCAGGGTCCGCATGTTGTGCAGCCGGTCGGCGAGCTTGACGATCAGCACGCGGATATCCTCGCTCATGGCGAGGACGAGCTTGCGGAAATTCTCCGCCTGCTTGGTGCGTTCGGATTGCAGCTCGAGGCGCGTCAGCTTGGTCACGCCGTCGACGAGGCGCGCCACCTCCTTGCCGAAGCGCTTCTCGAGCTCCGCGAGGGTGACGCCGGTATCCTCGACCGTGTCGTGCAGCAGGGCGGTCGCGACGGTCGCGGCATCGAGCCGGTAGCCGACCAGGATCTCGGCCACGGCCAGGGGATGGACGATATAGGGCTGACCGTCCTCGCGCCGCTGCGGGGCATGCGCCTCGGCGGCCAGCGCATAGGCGGCTTCGATCAGCTTCCGGTCAGCGCGCGGATCATAGGCGGCGACCTTGTCGGCGAGTTCCACGCCGGGGCTGGTCGCTGCCGGGGTGCGCAGGCCCTCGGGAGCCTGCGCCGGGCCGTGTCGTCGGGTGCCGCCGGCGCCCTGGCCCATGGGCATCGCGCCTTAGCGCTTCCCGCCCAGTTCCGCGGCGATCGCCGCCTCGATGTCGTCGGCCGACATGTCGTCGGCGGCGGCCTCGGGCAGCGCTTCTTCCTGCACTTCCATGATGCCGAAGATGTTCTCGTCGGTGGCGATGATATCCATCACCTCCTCCTCGGCCGGCTCGGGCTCCGGCGCGCGGGACAGCGACTTGATCAGGTCGCCCTCGAGGGAGCCGAGCTCGACCTTCTCCTCGGCGATCTCGCGGAGCGCGACGACGGGGTTCTTGTCGTTGTCGCGCTCGACCTCGATGGTCTCGCCCCGGGCGATGTTGCGCGCCCGCTGGGCGGCGAGCAGGACCAGCTCGAAGCGATTGGGAACCTTCTCGATGCAGTCTTCGACGGTAACGCGCGCCATGGAGGCTCCAAACACGTTGGGGGCGCACGGAAGGGGGGTTCCGGGCGCCCGGAAAAGCCGGTGAACACTCCACATAGCCATGCGGGATGCCAGGGGCAAGGGCGATGGCGCTGCGGTGCGGGATTGCGGGAGGCGGAAAAGGGGCCTGCCCCGCGTTTCTCTCCGGCGCCGCGCCGGCGAGGGCGGTCCGGGGATGGGCTTTGCCCCTCCCCGCCAAAGGCCGAAGGGCCTTCCTGATGACCCGGCTACTTCGGCTACGGATGTCAGAGGGGCTTTGCCCCTCCGACACCTCCCCAGCAAAGGCCGAAAGGCC
>JAYSDS010000179.1:0-10704 GCA_041914265.1 Roseomonas sp. | reverse complement strand
CGCCTGGCCCAGATGGGTGCGGGCCGCCATGCCCAATGCCAAACGATGGCGTTCCAAGGGGCATTGTCCCTGGACAGCGTGAGGTTTGGAGAGGGGCGGCGCCCCTCTCCCATTCATCGTGGCGTCGTGTCAGCGCCGCCACCAGCCCTGGCGCTTGGGCCGGTCCGGCGCCGCTTCGGTCCCGAGAAGCACCGGCTGGACCGGTGCGCCGACCACCGGCTCCACAGGCCCGCCTTCGGCAATCGCCGGCTCCGGTTCGGGTTCAGGCGCGGGCGCCGGAACGGGTTCGGCCGCGGCGACGGGTGCCGGCTCCTCGATCGGGGCGCTTTCGACAACCGGTTCGGCCCGCACTTCCGGAACGGCCACTGCCACGGGCTCGGCGGCGGGCGCCGCTTCCACGGCCGGGGCTTCCGGTGCGGGTGCCGGAGCGCGTGCCGCGCGGGGTGTCGTCGCGGCCCGTTCCGCGGCGGCCTCGGCGGCCTCCAGCGCTTCGAAGATATCGTCGATATGGCCGGCGAAGGGATCGGCCGGGGTGGGGCCGGTGTAGCGCGCGGGGGCAGGGGCCGGGGCCGGCGCCTCGGCATCCTCCTCCACGGCGGCGATCAGGTCGGGCGTCGTGCCGTCATCGCGCCGGCGGCGGCCGCCGCGGCGCCCACGACGGCGGCGCCGGGCGTCGCTGTCGCTCTCGCTCTCGCCGGCCTCGCCAGCCGGGGCCTCGGCCGCTTCCGCCGGCTCGGCGGCTTCGACCGGCTCGGGCGCCTCGGCGGGTTCGATAGGCTCGGGCATCTCCAGGGATTCCTCCCCTTCGGCTTCGCCTTCGGGCCCATCCGCCTCACTGCCCTCGCTCCCCGGGGCGGCCTCGCGGCCTTCCTCGCGGCGGCCACCACGGCGGCGGCGGCGGCGGCGGCGCCGGCGCTCGCTATCGTCGCCATTCTCCTCGGCGGCGCGGCGCGGGGCCTCGGCTTCCTCAGCTTCCTCGGCTTCCTCGATCTCCTCCTCGGCCTCTATCGGCTCCGGCGCATAATCCATGCGCAGCGCGGAGGGCGCGGCCGGTGCCGCCACCGGCTCGGCGGCGCGCAGGCGGTCGATCTTCAGCGCGGGCGGGATCAGCGCGTCATCGGGTTCGAAGATCACGGACATGCCGAAGCGGGCTTCGAGCTCCGCCAGGCGGTCGCGCTTGCGGTTCAGCAGCCATAGCGCGACCGACGAGCACACATGCACGCAGATCTCGGAGGCGCGGCGCTTCGCCCCTTCCTCCTCGATCGCGCGCAGCACCTGCAGGGCGCTGCTCTCGACGCTGCGCACCACGCCGCGGCCCTGGCAATGCGGGCAGGCGACGAAGGTCTGTTCGGTGATGGACGGGCGCAGCCGCTGGCGCGACATCTCCAGCAGGCCGAAATGGCTGATGCGACCGACCTGGATGCGGGCACGGTCGTGCTTCAGCGCCTCCTTCAGCCGGCGCTCGACCATGCCGTCATGCTTGGACGACTCCATGTCGATGAAGTCGATGACGATGAGGCCGGCGAGGTCGCGCAGGCGCAATTGCCGCGCGATCTCGTCCGAGGCTTCGAGGTTGGTGCGCAGCGCGGTGTCCTCGATGTGCCGGTCGCGCGTCGCGCGGCCCGAGTTCACGTCGATGGCGACCAGCGCCTCGGTCTGGTTGATGACGATGTAGCCGCCGGACTTGAGCTGCACGATCGGCGAATGCATCGCGTCGAGCTGCGCATCGACGCTGTGGCGCGCAAAGAGCGGCACCGCCTCGCGATGCATGCGGATCTTGCCGGAATTGGCGGGCATCAGCATGCGCATGAACTCGCGCGCCTGGCTGTAGGCGTCGTCGCCCTCGACCACCACCTCGTCGATGTCGCGGCCATAGACGTCGCGGATCGAGCGCTTGATGAGGTCCGCTTCCTCATAGATCAGCGCCGGGGCGGTGGAGGCCAGCGTGCGTTCGCGGATACTGTCCCACAGGCGCAGCAGGTATTCGCAGTCGCGCTTGATCTCGGGCTTGGGGCGCTGGGCGCCGGCCGTGCGCACGATCAGCGACATGCCGTCCGGCAGGCTCATCTCCTCGACCACTTCGCGCAGGCGCTTGCGGTCGGCCGCCGAGGTGATCTTGCGCGACACACCGCCGCCGCGCGGCGAGTTCGGCATCAGCACGGAGAAACGCCCGGCCAGCGAGATGTAGGAGGTCAGCGCGGCACCCTTGCCGCCGCGTTCCTCCTTCACGACCTGCACGAGCATGATCTGCCGGCGGCGGATCACCTCCTGGATCTTGTAGTGACGCAGGAAGCGAGGCGGGATGCGGCGCTCGCGGCGGTCTTCCTCGCCCTCGGATTCGGCAGGCAGGTCCTCGCCGCCGATCGTCTCGGGGGGCGGGGCATCCTCGGCGGGCAGGCTTTCGACGCGGCTGATTTCCTCGACCCCGCCTTCGGCGGCGGGCTCGCCCTCGGCCGTCACGGGCTCGGCCTCGACGGCGGCCTCCGCGGCGGGGGGCAGGGCCTCGGCCTCGGCCGGCTCGGCGGCCGGGACGGCCTCGGGCGCCTCGGCGGGCGCAGCCTCGGCGACGGCGGCTGCTTCCTCGATCGTCATGCCGGCATCCGGCGTGCCGGTAATGCGCTCCTCAGCCATGTCGAGCGCCTGCGCCACGGGTTCGGCGCCTTCCTCGGCGGCCGGCCCGGCGGCTTCCTCGGCGGGGTTCCAGGCCTCGCCGCCCTCGCCGTTCCAGGCGGCGCGGTCCATGGCGGATTCGGGGGGAAGGTCCTCTTCCTCCTCGGCGCGCGCGTCCTCGGCCTGCATCTCCAGCAGCCGCTGCCGGTCGGCGATCGGGATCTGGTAGTAGTCGGGATGGATCTCGCCGAAGGCCAGGAAGCCGTGGCGGTTGCCGCCATATTCGACGAAGGCGGCCTGCAGGCTGGGTTCGACCCGCACCACCTTGGCCAGGTAGATATTGCCCTTGAGCGGCTTGCGGGTGGCGGTCTCGAGGTCGAATTCCTCGACGCGGTTGCCGTCCAGCACCACCACCCGCGTCTCTTCGGGGTGGGATGCGTCGATCAGCATGCGCTTGGTCATGGGCGTCGGAACTCCGCGCCGGGGCAGGGCCGCCGGCGCAAGGAAATGGCGGGGCCCGGGCTAGGACGGAATCGCGGCGCTGCGTCGTCAGGCATGCGGCGGCGAAAATCCTCGCTCGGTGGACCGCATACCGCAGGCATGGCGGCATGGGCCCGGGGTGGGCGCGCCTGGTCTCTGCCCCGGTAACCCTTGAACGGCCGCGCACAGCGCGGTGGTTCCAGGCACGGGCGGGCCGGCGACGCAGTGCGGTGGTCCGGCTGCCGGCTGGGGGCGATCCGGATCATGCGCGCACCCGTCTGCGCGCAGGCGGACCCGTCAGGAGGGTACCCGGCTGATCCACGGAAAGGCGCGGGTGGCATGATCGCCGCCCCGGCTCCAGGCCAGGTTCCCGATCAGTCGCGCCGGGCACACGCCCTGGCCTTGAGCCCCGGGGTCGCGCGCCGGGCGATCCTGCCCGGATATCCGCCCGCAGCGTTTGCCGCCGGGGCAATGCACAATAGTCATCCCCGTGAGCGGCCACAAGGCGGCTCGCTGAAGTCTTTGTTTCGCCACCAGAGCCGGCGCGGGCAGGCACGCCGCTCGCGATTCCGGGCGTCGACCGTCGCCGGATGGGCATGCCCTTCGGTCAGCGCACCTGGCTGACGGGGAAAAAAAGAGGGGGTGCGGGGGAGTTCTCTCCCCCGCCCGTGTCGCCCGCCAGCCCCACTATAAGACGTCACTTCAATTCAAGCGTGGCAAGACCCTGAAAATCATGACATCTTGCCCTGGGTCCGGGGGGTTTCGGACCCAGGGATGGGGAATGATTTTTCCGCTGAGCTTCGGCCGGCGCTCGCTCCTGGGGCTCGGCCTGGTCGCTGCCGCCCCGCCTCCGGCACGGGCGGGCATGCTCACCGATGCCAGCCTCGCGGCCGTCGGTGGGCGCGCGCGCCTCGTCATCGCCGTGCAGGGTGAGCAGCGCTGGACGCTGCGTCCGCAGACCGATCCGATGCGCCTTGTCCTTGGCCTGCCTGGCAGTAGCTGGCGTGGCGGGACGGCATTGCGTGGCGTGCGGCCAGTGCGCGGCGCGCGCTACCTCGCCGCCGACGACACGCTGCTGATCGACCTCGCCACGCCCGCCCTGGCGCGGCCGGGGCCGGCGCGGGCGGGCCATATCGTCATCGACATCGCCCCCGTGCCCGCGGCGCAGTTCGAGGCCGCCGCGCGGGCCGGGCGCGACCTGTTCGCCGGCACCGCGCGCGGGGCCGGACCGCTGCCCCTGGTGGTACTCGACCCCGGCCATGGCGGCCGCGACCCCGGTGCGATCGGCGCGACGGGGGTGCATGAGAAGCGCATCGTGCTCGCCGCCGCGACCGAGCTCAAACGCCGGCTCGAGGCAAACCGCACCTGCCGCGTGCTGATGACGCGCTCGCGCGATGTCTTCGTGCCGCTCGGCGACCGGGTGGAGTTCGCCCGGCGGCGGGAGGCGGCGCTGTTCCTCTCCATCCACGCCGATTCCGCCCCCGGGGCGCGCGGCGCTTCGGTCTATACCCTCTCCGAAACGGCCTCCGACGCCATGTCCGAGGCGCTGGCCCGGCGCGAGAACCGCGCCGACCTCGCCGGCGGCTTGCGCCTCCCCTCGGTCAGCCCCGAGGTGCAGCGCATCCTGATCAGCCTGATGCGGCAGGAGACGCGGGCGGGGTCGGAACGACTGGCCCGTCTCGCCGTGCGCGAACTGGGGGAGGAGGTGCGCCTGCTGCCGAACACGCATCGCGAGGCGTCCTTCGTCGTGCTGAAGGCGCCCGAGATTCCCTCGGCCCTGGTGGAGCTCGGCTTCCTGTCGGATCCGCGGGACGAGGCCGCGTTGCAGCGGGCGGACCATCGGGCGCGGCTCGCGCTCGCGCTGTCGCGGGCGGTGAAGCAATGGCTCGATTCCGCGCCGCTCCAGGCCCAGGCCGGGTGAGAGCGCAGATCGGTGCCCAACGGTCTCTGAGGGCTTTCCGGGCGGTTTCGCGCGGCCGGCCATTGCGCGCGGAATGCCGCCCGCCCACCTAGCGTTTCCGTAACTGTCGCCCCCCGGCGACCAGCGGTGTATTGCTCCTGCGATGACCACTCCCGACCTCCGCGCCGACGCTCCGCTCGACCCTCGCCGCTCCGCGCGGCGTGGCGCGGCGCCCGGTCCGGCGCCCCAGCCCCCCCAGGGCGAAGCCGACGCCCAGGAGTCCCCGACCAAGCCCGGCCGGCGGCGGAACAATCGCGACAATTCCGCCAAGGCCAAGCGGCGCCGGCGGCGGCGCGGCCTGCTGAGCGTGCTCGGGGTGATGGTGCTCGGCGGCGGGCTCGTCGCGGGCGTCGCGGGATACGGGCTCTATCACAAGGTCGCCGAGGATCTGCCCGACTATCGCTGGCTCGCCGATTACGACCCGCCGCAGATGAGCCGCATCTATGCCGCGGATTCCCGGCTGACGGCGGAACTCGCGACGGAACGACGCGTCTTCGTGCCGATCGAGGCCATTCCCCAGCGCCTCCAGCAGGCCTTCGTCTCGGCCGAGGACCAGCGCTTCTGGGAACATGTCGGCGTCGATCCGCTCGGCATCGGGCGCGCGCTGCTGACGGCGGCCGAGAATTACGGCTCCGGCCGGCGCATGGGTGGTGCCTCGACCATCACCCAGCAGGTCGCGAAGAACATGCTGGTGGGCAATGAACGCTCCATCATGCGCAAGGTGCGCGAGGCGATCCTCGCCGTGCGGCTCGAGCAGGCGCTGTCCAAGGACCGCATCCTCGAACTGTACCTGAACGAGATCTTCCTCGGGCAGTCGGCCTATGGCGTGGCCGCCGCGGCGCAGGCCTATTTCAACAAGGGCCTGGACGAGCTGACGGTGGCCGAGATGGCCTTCCTCGCCTCCCTGCCCAAGGCGCCGAACAACTACAACCCGGTCCGCTTCCCCGAGGCGGCGCGCGCGCGGCGCGACTGGGTGCTCGATCGCATGGCCGAGGATGGCTACATCACGCGCGAAGAGGCGCGCTACGCCAAGGCGGAGCCCATCGTCCCGCGCCCGACCCGGCGGCCCGAGGTGGTCCCGGTCGGCCAGCACTTCACCGAGGAAGTCCGCCGCGAACTGGTCCAGCGCTTCGGCGCCGAGCAGACCACCATGGGCGGGCTCGTCGTGCGCACCAGCCTCGAACCCGATCTCCAGGCGGCGGCCGAGAAGGCGCTGCGCGAGGGGCTGGTCAATTACGACCGGCGGCGCGGCGGCTGGCGTGGCGCGCTTGGCACCATCCCCGCCGGCGCGACCGAATGGATGCCGGCGCTCGAAGCCTTCCAGCGCCCGGCCGGCGGCCTGCCGGACTGGAAGCTCGCCGTGGTGCTGGAAGTGCGCGGCACCGATGCGCGGCTCGGCTGGGTCGAGCGTGGCGATGGCGGGCGCGGAGCCCCCCAGGCGCGCACAGGACTGATGTATCTGCAGGATATGTCCTGGGCGCGCGCGGCGCGGGACGGGCGGATCGTCGGCGGCGCGCCGGGCCGCATGAACCAGGTGGTCAATGTCGGCGACGTCGTCTTCGTCGAGCAGATGCCGACCCAGATGCCCGCGCAAGGGCGCGCCGCGCGCCCCGAACGCGTCGAGCTGCGCCAGATGCCGCAGGTCGAGGGCGCGGTGGTCGCGCTCGACCCCCAATCGGGCCGCGTGCTCGCCATGGTGGGCGGCTGGTCCTTCGAACGGTCCTGGTTCAACCGCGCGACCCAGGCGCAGCGCCAGCCGGGGTCGTCCTTCAAGCCCTTCGTCTACATCAACGCCCTGGAACAGGGCGTGCCGCCCAACACCGAACTGCTCGACGAACCGATCGAGGTGATGTCGGGTGGGCGGCTGTGGCGGCCGCAGAACTACACCGCCGGCCAGGCCAATGGCTGGGTGACGATGCGCCAGGCGCTGGAACGCAGCCTCAACCTCGTCACCGTGCGCGTCGCGCAGCAGGTGGGCATGGATGCGGTGGCCGATGCGGCGCGGCGCTTCGGCGTCATCGACAACATGCCGCACTACCTGGCCCTGTCGCTCGGCGCGGGTGAGACGACGGTGCTGCGCATGGCCTCGGGCTACGCCGCCTTCGTCAATGGCGGGTATCGCGTGACGCCGACGCTGATCGATTCCGTGCAGGACCGGCGCGGGCGCGTGGTCTGGCGGGCCGACCGGCGCGCCTGCGCCGGCTGCACCGCGGCTGGGCCTGATGCCGGCCCGCCGGAACTCGCCGCCGACCCGGAACGGCAGACGGCGACGGATCCGATCTCGGCCTACCAGATGGTTTCGCTGCTGCAGGGCGTGGTCCAGCGCGGCACCGGCACGCGGGCCGGCGCCGGCCTGAACCGCCCCATCGCGGGCAAGACCGGCACGACCGACGACTACAAGGACAACTGGTTCGTCGGCTTCACCCCGGACATCGTGATCGCGGTGTGGATGGGCTATGACGAGCCCCGCACCCTCGGCAATGGCGAGACCGGCGGCGGCAATGCGGCCCCGATCTTCCACGACGTGCTGGCCGCGGCGCTGCGCGACAGCCCGCCGGTGCCCTTCCGCGCGCCGCCCGGCGTGGCGCTGGTGCGCGTCAATGTCGGCAACGGCTCGATCCTCGAGGCCTTCCGCCCGGGGACCGAGAATGCGGCACGGCGCTGGGGCGCCGGCAGCAGCGGCGAGGGCGGCGGCGGCGGGGGTACGGCCACCGGCCTCGACAGCAGCCTGGGCGGCCTCTATTGAGCGCGTCCCATGCGAGCTGAAGCAGAATCCCTGAACGAGCAGATCACCGCTTCGGTGTCCCTGCTGAGGAGGCATCTTTGACTGGGATGCCGCCGTTCGCCGCCTCGAAGAACTGAACGCCCGCGCCGAGGATCCGACGCTGTGGAATGACGCCGCCGAGGCCGGCCGCGTCATGCGCGAGCGCGGGCGCTTGGCCGGCCAGGTCGAGGGCGTGCAGAAGCTGGAGCGCGACGTCGCCGACGCGCTCGGCCTGATCGAGCTGGCCGAGGCCGAGGGCGACGAGGACACCATCGCCGCCGCCCTGTCCGACCTCGAAGGCTACGCCGCCGAGGCGAAGCGGCTCGAGATCGAGAGCCTGCTCTCGGGCGAGGCCGACGCCAACGACGCCTATCTGGAAGTAAATGCCGGTGCCGGCGGCACGGAAGCCCAGGACTGGGCCCAGATGCTGCTGCGCATGTACATGCGCTGGGCCGAGCGGCGCGGCTACAAGGTGACGCTGACCGAACAGTCGGAAGGCGAGCAGGCCGGCATCAAGTCCGCGACCGTGCAGGTCAGCGGCCCCAACGCCTATGGCTGGCTGAAGACGGAATCGGGCGTGCACCGGCTGGTGCGCATCAGCCCCTTCGACGCCGCCGCGCGCCGCCAGACGTCCTTCGCCAGCGTCTATGTCTATCCGGTGATCGACGACAAGATCGAGATCGAGATCAACCCGGCCGATCTGAAGACCGACACCTTCCGCGCCTCCGGCGCCGGCGGGCAGCACGTCAACAAGACCGAATCCGGCGTGCGCTTCACGCATATTCCGACCGGCATCATCGCCGCCTCGACCCAGGACCGCAGCCAGCATCGCAACCGCGCCATCGCGATGGAGATGCTGAAGGCGCGCCTGTACGAATTGGAACTGCGCAAGCGCGAGGCGATCACCGACGCGGTCGAGGCCGGCAAGACCGACATCGGCTGGGGCCACCAGATCCGATCCTACGTCCTGCAGCCGTACCAGATGGTGAAGGACCTTCGGACCAGCGTGGAGAAGGGCAATCCCGACGCCGTGCTGGATGGCGACCTCGACGAGTTCATGGCCGCCGCCCTGGCCCAGCGTGTCGGTGCGACGCGTTCCGAAGCGAGTGCCGCCGCACGATGAACGGCGGCGCCGCGGTGTCGGCCGCAGACAGGTTTCCGGGGCATGGGCTCCCGCATCCGTGTGCGCGGCCTGCCGCCGGCGTCGCGTTCGATGTCTTCACGGACTCGGCCGAACATGGATTGATGCCATGTCGAGTCGAGCAGGGACGCAGCATGACCATCAGCCACCGGCGGAAGGCCAGGGGATACGGAGCCGCCGTGGAATCCGTGGCATGATCTGGTCCTCCTATCGCGGCTTCTGCTTCATCCACATTCCGAAGACCGGCGGCACCACCATCGCCGCCGCGTATGAGCCGCATATGCGCTTCGACGACGTCGTGCTCGGCGGCACGTTGCTCGGGGAGCAGTTGCAGGGCCGCTATCGCGAGCGCTTCGCCCTGCACAAGCATTCCGGCGCGCGGGCCGTGATCAATGCGGCGGGGGCGGAGAGCTTCGCCCGGGTCTTCAGCTTCGCGCTGCTGCGCCATCCGGTCGATCGCATGACCTCGCTCTATCGCTGGCTGCGCGGGCTGCCGACCAGCACGCATGCCCTGCATGGCCCGGCGCATGCGCTCGACTTCGCGGCTTTCGTGCCGCTGGCGCGCGAGCATTTCCCGACCCAGGCCGCGCATGTGAAGGCGAATGGCCAGGTCGCGCTCTCGCGGCTGTACCGCTTCGAGGACCTGCCCTTGGTCTGGGCGGAGGTGTCCGCCCGGCTCGGCATCGATGCGCCGCTCGGTCACGTCAACGCATCGCGTTCCGGGCCGGTCGAGGTGACGCCGGCGGCACGCGCCGCCATCGAGGCGACCTATGCCGAGGACATTGCCCTGCATGGCGGCATCCCGCCGATGCGCGGCTAGGGCCGCGCGCCGTGGCGCCGGAGGCGCGGGCCAAGCGGAACCCGCGCGAATTCCTTCCCCTCGACCAGGATTTCGCGGCGCTGCGCGACCGCCTCGTCGCCAGCGTGGACAACGGCTTCACGCGCGGCGAACGCCGCGGGAAGGTATTCGGCGCGCGCCGGCCCGATTTCTTCGAGCACATGAACGAAGTTCGCAGCGAATTCCTCGATCGCAGTGAGCTTCTCTTCGTGCATGCCGGCTGCGTCGTGGCGCTGCGGCGGCGCCTCGCGCTCGATCACTTCCTGCCACTCTATCTGCGCCTCTGGTCCGAGGAGCGCGATTTCCTGCTGCGCGAATTGTCGCTGCGTTGGCTGGTTTCGGCCTGCGACACGCTGGTGGATCGCGGCGAGACGCCGGTGCAGCGCGCCGTCGCGCTGAGCGGATCGCTGCTCGCGAACAGCATGAAGCTCGCGGAGACCGAACGCTTCCGCCTCGGCGTCGATGCCGAGGACGCCAAGGCCCCGAAGCCGCGCAAGGCAGGCGAGGATCTCTTCGACGGCATGACGGTGTTCCGGCCAGGCGGGGACATGGTCGACAACCTGTTCCGGCGCCTGACGCAAGTCGCGGCACTCGACCCGATCGCCGGACCGATCCTGGAGGAAGTCGCACGTCGCGTGCGGCGGGCGGATACGGTGATCCGGCGGCTGAGCGGGGGCGGGAAGGACGAGGCGCCGTAAGGGCGCGCCGGGGAGGGGCCTTGCCTCTCGCCGGCAGGGGCCGAAGGGTCTTCGCGCTTCATCATCTGGTGTTGGGGAAATCGGTCGGCTCGGGATGCCGGGGTGCGCGCGCTGCCCGGCGTGAAGTCGGAGGGGCTCTGCCGCTCCGGACCTCCCCGCCAGGCCGCAGTGTGGCCTGGACCGCCGGCACCTGGTGCCGGGCGCCAAGCCCTC
>JAYSDS010000178.1:0-10782 GCA_041914265.1 Roseomonas sp. | reverse complement strand
CGGGCGGGGGGGCTTGGCCCCCCTCCAGACCCCCCCCCACCAACGGCCGACGGGCCTGTGGAAACCGGCTGTCCGCCTGACGGCATTGATGGGCGGGCGCCTGCCCATCGTCGCGACAGGCAGACGAATGGGATCCAAGGGCCGCGGGCCCTTGGCGGGTGGGGTTCGGGGAGGGCGGCGCCCTCCCCGGTGCCGCCTGCGGCCGCACTAGCTCCGATACGATCCGTTGATGTCGATGTAGCCATGGGTCAGGTCGCAGGTCCAAACCGAGGCCTTGCCCTTGCCGAGGCCGATATCGACGGTGATCTCCACCTCACGGCCCTTCATATGGGCGACGACCGGCGTCTCGTCGTAGCCATCCACCACGCCACCGTCGCGGGCCATCCAGACCCCGCCCACGGCGATGGAGAGCTTGTCGCGGTCGGCCGGCTCTCCAGCCTTGCCCACCGCCATGACGATGCGGCCCCAATTCGCGTCCTCGCCGGCGATCGCGGTCTTCACCAGCGGCGAGTTCGCGATGCACATGCCGATCTTGTGGGCCGAGCGCGCCGTCACAGCCCCGGTCACGTCGATGCGGATCAGCTTCTGCGCCCCTTCGCCGTCGCGCGCGACCATCAGGGCGAGGTCCATCAGCACCTCGTTCAGCGCGCGGGCGAAGTCCTTCAGCACCGGCCCGCCTTCGGCCGGCACGCGCGGATGCTTCGCCGCCCCGGTCGCGAACACCAGCACCGTGTCGGAGGTCGAGGTGTCGGAATCCACCGTCACGCAGTTGAAGGACTTGTCGCAGCCCTTCTTCAGCAGCGCCTGCAGGGCACCCGCCGGGATCTTCGCATCGGTGGCGAGGAAGGAGAGCATCGTCGCCATGTCCGGCGCGATCATCCCCGACCCCTTGGCAATGCCGGCGATCGTCACCGTGGTCTCGCCGATCGTCGCCGTGCGCACCGACGCCTTGGGGAAGGTGTCGGTGGTCATGATGGCCTTGGCGGCATCGGCGAAGCCGGCCTCGGCCACGGCCTTGAAGACCTTGGGCAGCGCGCCGACCAGCTTTTCGGTCGGCAGGCGTTCCCCGATCACGCCGGTGGAGGCGAGGAACACCTCCTTCGGCTTGCAGCCCAGGATCTTCGCGGTGGCCTCGGCGGTCTTCTCGCAGGTCTCGCGCCCGGCCTTGCCGGTGAAGACGTTGGAATTGCCGGAGGTGACGACCAGGCCGCGCGCCTTGCCGCCCTTCAGCGCCGCGCGGGACCACTCGACCGGTGCGCCGGGGCAGCGGTTCTTGGTGAAGACGCCCGCCACGGTCGTCCCGGCCGGGAAGGCCATGGCCATCACGTCCTCCCGCGCCTTGTAGCGGATCTCGGCCATGCCGGTCGCGACCTGCACGCCCGGGACGGGCGGCAGCTCAGGCATCGGCAGGGCAAGCGGCGAGACGGGATGAGCCATGGCAGGCGAGTCCTCGGTGATGTTTGGCCGGTTCAGCGCCGGTTGGGCGCCGTGGGGCGGGAAGCGGGCGGGGCAGCCGGGGGCGGCGGCTCGGCCGAATCGGTCGCGCGCGGCGCGGAGCCGTCGAGGTTGAAGCGTTCCACCGTCACGGCGCTGCGGGCACGCTCCACCGCCGCCTGGACCTCGGCCTGGAGGAGCTGCTGGCGGATCGCCGGCGCGGCTTCCTCGAAGCTCGGCGGGGTCGAACGGCGCCGCTCCTCGACCTTGATGATGTGCCAGCCGAAGGGGGAGCGGACGGGCTCGCTCACCTGGCCGGGCTGCAGGGCGAAGGCGGCCTCCGCGAATTCCGGCACCATGTCCCCGCGCTTGAAGAAGCCGAGGTCGCCGCCTTCCCGCGTGCCCGGGCCGGTGGACCGCCGCTGGGCCACGGCCGAGAAATCGGCCCCGCCGCGGATCTCGGCCAGCGCCTCGCGCGCTTCCGATTCGGTGGGGACGAGGATGTGGCGCGCATGCACCTCCTCCTCCGCCTGGCGATTGGCGATCTGCTGGTCGTAACGGGCGCGGATCGCGTCATCGGGGATGCGGGAAGCGATCTCGGCGGTCAGCCAGGCCTGCTGGAGCTCCTGTTCCTCGGCGCGGCGGATGCGGGCGCGCACCGCTTCATCCTGGTCGAGGCCGGCGCGGCGGGCCGCGGCGATGATGGCCTTGCCGGCGATGAGCTGGTCGAGAAGCAGCGGGTAGAGCATCTGCGGCGGGGCGCCGCGCAGCTCCTCCGGCAGGTCGCGCGCGGCGGCGGAAAGGTCGGCGAGGGTGATCGCTTCCCCATTCACCCGCGCAACGACCGTATCGGCCGCCGGCGGTGCCGCGGCGGGGGCCGGGGCCGGCGGAGGCTGCTGCGCCGCCAGCGGCTGCACGGCAGACAGCACGGCCGCGAGGGCCAGGCCCATGCGAAGGGAATGGGCGGAACGGGGGCGGAGGGTCATGGAGCCTCGGGGGAGGTAAACGCGCGGAAGATGGCCGATGCGGCCGGGTGGGACAAGGCGAGGCGGGTCCGGAGGGGTCTGAGCCTCCCGCCCTCAACGGCCCGAGGCTTTTGGGAACGGGCTTTCCACCCCCGCTCGCGGCCGGGAAAAGGCGGCCATCGGGCCGGGATGGGTCTGGTCTTTCGCGGCAGGCCAGGCAGCGTGGCTGCTGCCTGCCCCACGACGGCGGAACGGGCAGGTGAGCACTTGCCCCACCGCCCCCGGGCGTGCTGAAGCCCCCGGGTGACGACCCGCCACGACACGGCCTTCGCCATCGGCCCCGACCATCTCGCCCTGCCCGGCCATTTCCCGGGCCGGCCGGTCGTGCCTGGCGTGGTGCTTCTGGACCAGGTCATCGCCGCCGCCCGCGCCGCCTTCGGCCTGCCCGCCGCCACGGCCCTGACGCGCGCGAAATTTCCCGCCGCGGTGTTGCCGGGCGACACCGTGGCTGTCGCGCTCACGCGCCTCGATGCGACGCGCGTCGGCTTCGCCTGCTCCGTCGCCGGAAAACCCGTGGCCAGTGGCGAGTGCCGGTTCGGCCCATGACCGGAGCCGCGGCCTGGACCCGCGTGCCCGAGCGCGGCGGCGGCATCGCGCTGCGGCTGATGGCACGGATTGCGCTCGGCCTCGGCTGGCATGTCGGGAATGCGCTGCTCTATCCGATCACGCTGTTCTTCCTGGCCACCTCGCCCGGCGCCCAGAAGCGTGCCGTGCGGCGGTACCTGACGCGCGCTCTGGCGCGGGAGGCGAGCTTGCGGGATCTGTGGCGGCTCTATTTCTGTTTCGCCTCGACCCTGCTCGATCGCGTCTTCCTGCTCTCCGGCCGCACCGCCGGATACCAGGTGACGGTCGAAGGTCTCGACCTGCTGCGCGATGCCGCCGCCGCCGGACGCGGCGTGGTGATGCTCGGCGCCCATATGGGTTCCTTCGAGGCGCTTCGGGCCGTGACCGCGGCCGATGCCCCGGTCGAGGTCCGCATGCTGATGCACGCCGCCCCCGGCAGTGCCGCCGATGCGCTGTTCGACAGCCTCGACCCCAGCCGCGCCGAAGCGGTGATCCATCTAGGCCGGCCCGAGGCGATGCTCGCCGCGCAGGAGGTGATCGAGCGCGGCGGCGTGGTCGGCCTGCTCGCCGACCGCGCGCCGCGCAGCGAACGCATGGTGCCCGTCCCCTTCCTCGGCGCCGACGCCCCCTTCCCCGGCGGGCCGATGACGCTGGCCGCGATCCTGAAGGCGCCGGTGGTGCTCGGCTTCGGCCTGTGGCTCGGCCCGCGCCGCTACCTGCTGCGTTTCGAGGCGCTGGCGGAATCCATCGACCTGCCCCGCGCAACGCGCGCCGAGGCTCTGCGTTCCTGGCTAGCTCTCTATGCCGCGCGGCTCAGCGAGGTCTGCCGCGCGCATCCTTACAACTGGTTCAATTTCTACGATTTCTGGCAGGACTCTCCGTGACGCGCCGTATCTTCCTTGCCGCCCTTCTTCTGCCGGGCATCGCGCATGCGCAGGACGCCATGGCGCAGGTGATGGCCGCCCTTGCCGCGGTGCGCGAGAGCCGCGCCACCTTCGTCGAGGAAAAGGACCTGCCCGAGCTTGAACGCCCCCTGGTGTCGCGCGGCATGCTCATCTGGCAGGCGCCCCAGCGGCTCGAGAAGCGGACCATCGAGCCCTTCGAGGAGCGCCTGGTGGTCGATGGCGACCGCCTGTTGCTGGAAACGCGGGAACAGCGCCAGGAACTCGCCCTCGACACCGCGCCGGAACTCCGCCCGCTCGTGGAAGCGATCCGCGCGACGCTGGCCGGCGATGTGACCACGCTGCGCCGCTACTACGACATCGCGTTTTCAGGCAGCCCGACCCGCTGGCGCATGGTGCTGACCCCGCTTTCCGCGCGCCTGCTGGCCGCGGTGCAGCGCATCACCATCGAAGGCGAGGGTGGTGCGATCCTGATGGTGGAACGGCAGGGGCGCGACGGGAACAGCCGCATGGTCGTGACGCCGGTGCGATGACGGTGCGGGTCGCTTCGCCGGACAGGGAAGGCACGGGGGCGAGGAGCGAGACCTCTCGCCCATTCGGCTGCCGGCCCCATCGTGGCGCCCGCAACCTTTCTCACCGATAGCCATCCATGCGCCGCCTGATCCCGCTGTTCCTCGTCCTCGCCGGGCTTAGCGCCGCCTTCCCGCTGGTGCTGCGCGTCGTCACGCTGACAACGGACATCACGGATTTCCTGCCCGACACGCGCTCCCCCGAGGCGACCCTGCTGCTGCGCGAATTGCGCGAGGGCGCGGCGACGCGCCTGCTCATCGCCGGCATCGAAGGCGCGCCGGCGCCCGAGCTCGCGCGCGTGTCGCGCGCCATGATCGCCGCGCTGCAGGCGAGCGGCGATTTCGCCCTGCTCGCCAACGGCGCGCCGCGCATCGACGACGCGGAAGCGGCGCTGCTCTTCGCGCATCGCTACGCACTCTCGCCGGCGATGACACCCGAGGCTTTCACCGAAGCCGCGCTGCGGGACGATCTCGCGCGGCTGCTCGACGGCCTGCGCTCATCGGCCGAACCGCTGCTGCGGCGCTTCGGCTTCGCCGATCCGACCGGCGCGTTCCTGGCGATGCTGCGCGACTGGTCGTCGGAGGCGCGCGTCGCGACGGAGAACGGCGTCTGGATGGCCCCTGGCCCGCGCGCGCTGATCCTCGCCCAGACCCGCGCCGCGGGCCTCGACGCGCTGGCCCAGGCGAAGGCCGCGGATGCCTTCCGCGCCGCCTTCGCCGCCGCCAAACCGCCGCCTGGCGCCCATCTGCTGCTTTCGGGCCCCGGCGTCTTCGCGGCGGAGGCAGCGCTCGCGGTGCGGGCCGATGTGAAGCTGGTCTCGACGCTTTCCTTCCTGCTGGTCGCGGCCTTCCTGTTCTGGCGATACCGATCGCCCGTGATGCTGGCGGTGGTGGCGGTGCCGCTCGCGGCCGGCACGCTGGCGGGGCTGATCGTCGTGGATCTTGCCTTCGGCCATGTGCACGGGGCGGCGCTGGGCTTCGGCATGACCATGCTCGGCGTATGCGACGACTACCCGATCCTGCTCGTGACCAACCGGGCGCCGCGCGAATCCCTGCGTCAGACCGCCAGGCGCATCTGGCCGACATTGCGTCTCGCCGTGGCCGCGGCGGTGGCGGGCATGGTGCCGATGCTGGCCTCGGGCTTTCCGGGTCTGGCGCAGCTCGGGCTGTTTGCCGCGACGGGGCTGGCGGGGGCGGCATTGGCCACGCGCTTCCTGCTGCCCGCGCTGTTGCCGGCGGAAGGCCTGCCGGTGCGGCCCCTGCCGGAACGCGCCGCCCATGTGCTGCTGCGCCTGCCGGCGCGGCGGACGCCGGTGCTGATCGGCCTCGCCGCCGTCGCGCTGGCCCTGCTGTTCGCAGGCGGGCCGCGCATGTCGGGGGACCTTGCCGATCTCAGCCCTGTGCCGGCCGCCGTGCGTGCGCTGGATGAGGAACTGCGCGCGCAGATCGGCGCGCCGGATGTGCGCATGCTGCTCTCCGTCACCGGCGCGACGGCCGAGGACGCCTTGCGGGAAGCCGAGACCGCCTCGGCGGCGCTGCTGGCCTCGGGCACGGTGACGGCGCTGGACCAGCCGGCGCGCTACCTGCCCAGCGTGGCGACGCAGCGGGCGCGCATCGCCGCGTTGCCGGACGACGCGTCGCTCGCCGCGCGGATCGAGGCCGCGCGCGCCGGCCTGCCCTTTCGCGCCGCCGCCTTCGCGCCTTTCCTCGATGGTGTGGCCGAGGCCCGCCGCCTGCCGCCTCTGACGCCCGCGGATCTCGCCGCCGCGCCGACCCTGGCCGCGCGCCTCTCCCCGCTGCTGCGCCAGGAAGCCGATGGCTGGCGCGCCCTGATGCTGCCGCAGGGCGTGACCGATGTCGCGGCGCTGCGGGACGCCGCCGGCCGCATCCCCGGCCTGCTGCTGGTGGACATCAAGGCGGAGACCGAGGCGCTGCTCGACCAGGGCATCGGCACCGCGCTGCGCTGGGGCGCGGTGGGGGCGGTGCTGGTGCTGGTGCTGCTCGGCGCCGGGCGCGGCATCGCGGGCGGGTTGCGCATCGCCCTGGCCCTCGCGGGCGCCCTGCTGCTGACCTTCGCCGCCTTGCATGCGCTGGGGGAGGCGATCACCGTCTTCCACCTGACCGCGGCGCTCTTGCTGGCCGGCGTGGGCATGGACTATGCCCTGTTCGTCTCCCGGACCGGCCGGGAGGATGTCGAGGACGCCGCGCGGGCGCTCGGCGCCGTCATCACCTGCATGGTCACCACGCTGCTCACCTTCGGATTGCTCGCCCTGTGCCGCACGCCGGTGCTGCATGCCACGGGGCTGACCGTCTGCATCGGCGTCGCCAGCGCCTTCCTGCTCGCCTGCGCGCTCGCGCCGCGGCGCGAGGGGGCATGACGTCGCTGCGCATCACCGCCCTGACAGTGGCCAGCGCCATGGGCGTGGGGCTGGCGGCGACGCGCGAGGCGCTGCAGGCCCGGCGCGGCGGGCTGCGCCCCTGCGACCTGCCTGGCATGCCGGACGACATCTGGATCGGCCGCGTGCCCGAGGCGGAAGCGATCGAACCGCCGGACGCCCTCGCCGCCTTCGCCTGCCGCAATACGCGGCTGGCCGAACTGGCCCTGCGGCAGGACGGCTTCGTCGCGGCGGTGGAACAGGCGCGGGCGCGCCATGGCGCGGCGCGCATCGCGGTGGTGCTCGGCACTTCCACCTCCGGCATCGAGGCGACGGAACGCGCTTGGGCCCGGCGCAGTCCGGATGGCGCGCTGCCGACCTATGACTTCGCACGCACCCACGACCTCCATGCCCTGCCACGCTACCTGCGCGCCCGGCTGGGCCTCGAAGGGCCCTGCGTGTCCATCTCCACCGCCTGCACCTCGGGCGCGCGATCCTTCCTCGATGCGGCGGCGCTGATCGAGGCGGGGCTGGCGGATGCCGCGGTCGTGGGCGGGGCTGACACGCTGTGCGGGCTGACGCTGCATGGCTTCGCCTCGCTGGAACTGCTCGCGCGCGGCGGACCGACGCGACCCTGCGCGGCCGATCGCCACGGCATCTCTATCGGCGAGGCGGCGGCCTTCGCCCTGATCGAACGCGCCGGGGCGGCGGATGCCGGGCGCATCGGCCTGCTCGGCGCCGGCGCCTCGGCCGATGGCCACCACATGTCGAGCCCGCATCCCGAGGGCCTCGGCGCGCTGGCGGCGATCGAGGCCGCGCTCGCCGATGCCGGCCTGGCGCCGGCGGCGATCGATTATGTGAACATGCATGGGACTGGCACCCGCGCCAACGACGCCATGGAGGACCGCGCCATTGCCCGCGTCTTCGGCGATGCGGTGCCCTGTTCCTCGACCAAGGGCTGGACCGGGCACACGCTGGGCGCTTCCGGCGCGCTGGAGGCGGTGATCAGCGCCATCTGCGTCGAGGATGGGCTGATCCCCGGCTGCCTCGGGGTGGAGACGGTCGATCCCGGCTTCGCCTCGGGCGTGGTGGTGCGGAACCGGGCCGCGCGGGTGGATCGCGTGCTGTCCAATTCCTTCGGCTTCGGCGGCAGCAACTGCGCCCTGGTGATCGGGCGGTTGCCGTGACGGCGCGGGCGGGGATCGCGGGGATCGGGCTGCTCGGATCCGGGCTGGGCGGCTGGGCGTCCTCGGTGCCGGTGCTGGCCGGTGTCGCGCCTTTCCAGCCGTCGCCGCTGGTCCCGCCGGTGCCCACGCTGCTGCCGGCCACCGAACGCCGCCGCACCGGGCCTTCGGTGCGCCTCGCCCTCGCCGTCGCGGCAGAGGCGGTGCAGGATAGCGGCCTTGCCCCGGAATCCCTCGCTTCCGTCTTCGCCAGCTCGAATGGCGAGGCGCAGGTGATCGTCTCGATCCTGGATGCGCTGCATGCCGCGGATGGGGCGATCTCGCCGACGCAGTTCCACAATTCGGTGCACAACGCCGCCGCCGGGTATTGGGGCATCGCGGCGGGGTCGGGGCGGCCTTCTGTCAGCCTGGGCGGGCATGACTTCGTCTTCGCGACCGGGCTGATGCAGGCGGTGGCGCAGGTCGCGGCGCAGCAGGCCCCGGTGCTGTTCGTCGCCCATGACGTGCCGCTGCCGCCACCCCTGACCGCATTGCGCCCCGGCACGGAATCCTTCGCCATGGCGCTGGTGCTGGTGCCCGGGGAAGGCGCGCTGGGGCGCCTGTCCATCGCCTATCGCGCCGAGGCGGTCGCCGCCGAGCCGCCATTGCCGGCGCCGCTGGAGGCGCTGCGCGCCGGCAATCCCGTCGCGCGCGCGCTGCCGCTGCTCGTGGCGCTCGCCGCCCGCCGGGCCGCCCTGCTGCGCTTCGCCCTGCCGGAAGCGGCGGGGCTCGACCTCACCGTCACGCCATGACCGCGCTGCCGGCGAGCCGCGAGGCCATCGCCCGCCTGGTGCCGCATCAGGGCGCGATGTGCCTGCTGGACCGCGTCGAATCCTGCGACGCCGAGGGCATCGCCTGCATCGCGACCAGCCACCACGATCCGGGCAATCCGCTGCGGCGGGACGGGATGCTGCCCGCCATCTGCGGGCTGGAATATGCGCTGCAGGCCATGGCCCTGCATGGCGCACTGACCGACGGCGCGGCGCAGGGGGTGGGTTTCCTGGCCGGGTTGTCTGACGTGACGCTGGCCGCCGAGCGGCTGGACACCGTGGCGGGACCTCTGCACGTCGCGGCGACGGCGCTGGCGCGCGAAAGCCGCGGCTTCATCTATGCGCTGACGGTCAGCGGGGACGGGCGCACCCTGCTGTCCGGGCGTGGAACGGTGGTGCTGGCATGACGCGATCCCTGGGCATCCTGCTGGAATCCGGCGGCCATGCGCGCGGGCATTATGCGCTGGTCGTCGCGGCTGGCGCGGCGGCGCTGGGGCGGGCCGTGACGCTTTTCGCCACCAACCAGGGCTGCCTGCTCCTCGCCCAACCCTGCCCCCTGCTGGCCGACCCGCGCGAGGCGCAGGTGACGGCGAACGGCGTGGCAGGGGTCGGGACCCTGCTGGAGGCCTGCGCCGAGCTCGGCGTGAGGCGCATCGTCTGCGAGGCGGGGCTGAAGGCGGAAGGACTCGCCGGCCTCGCCCTGGCACCAGGGGTGGAGGTGGCCGGCGTCGCGACCTTCCTCGAGGCGGTAGGGGACGGGCAGATCGTGTCCCTGTGAGACGCGGGGCGAGCGAGGCCGGGGAAGGGCTTTGCCCCTCCCCGGACCCCACCCCAGCAAAGGCCGAAGGGCCTTTGCAAACCTCAACTTGGCGCTGAGCACGACTGGCAGAATGGTGCCGAAACCCGCTTTTGCGCCCGAAGCGTGCTCCGAGGGTTCGGCATGGGCGTGGTGCCCGGCACCAGGTGCCGGCGGTCCAGGCCACACTGTCGCCAGGGGACCCCATCGGCGTTGCAGAGCAACATCGATGGGAACCCGGCAGGGTGGTCGGAGGGGCGGCGCCCCTCCGGTTCCTGTCCTGTCCGGCGAAAATCAAGAACGCCTTTCGGCTTCGTGTGCGGTTGGCGTCCGGGCCCGTCGCGGACCCTTCAGCCTGACGCCGCCAGCATCCCGGCGTCGAAATGCTCCAGTTCGACGCCTTGCAGCGAGGTCCCGACTACCCGGCATTCCCGCACGATCGTCGTGCCGCGATGGAGTGCCAGGCGCAGGCAATCCCCCGCCCGCAGCCCCACGACGCCGCCGATCACGGCCCGAGTCGCGGTCAGCATCCGCAGTACCGCTTCCTGCCGGCGCCAGCCGACCAGCACCGTGCAGGTCTCGTTGAAATCGAAGGCGAGGGGCGCCGGCGCGGCGGCCTCGGTTCCGGGGAACGAGGGATGCGCCGGGCTCAGCGCCTCGGCGGAGGGCATCGTGGTCATGTGGGGCCTCCTGCCACCGCGAATCCGGCGCCGGGCGCCGCATGGGCGGGAAGGTCGGGCAGGAAGCATGAAGAATCCCTTTCCCGATCGCGTTTTTCCGGGGCGGATCGCGACGCCGGCCCGGCGCGGTGCTTGACCCGGCCACGCCGGGGAGGGGACAGAGGGAGGATGACGACCGTGTACCGCCCCGGATTCGTTGCGCTCCTGCTGCTTGGTGCCGTGCCGGCCGCCGCGCAATCCACCCTGGGCGGGGCGGGCAGCCTGCCGCCGCCGCAGCGGCCGGGCGCCGCACCGCCCGCGGCCGCGCCGGCTTCCCCCGCAACCCCCACGGCACCCGCGGCGCCGGCCCAGCCGCGCCGCCCCACGACCCAGAACGCCCCGCGCCCCTCGACCCCGACCACGCGCCCGCCCGCGAACGCCCAGCAGGCCGCGCCGGTCGTGCGG
>JAYSDS010000177.1:0-10914 GCA_041914265.1 Roseomonas sp. | reverse complement strand
GGTTTCCAAAGGCCTCGGGCCTTTGGCGGGGTGGTTTGGAGGGGCGGCGCCCCTCACGGCAGCCAGAAGGCCACCGAGCCCCCACCGCCTCCGTTGGCGATCCGCGCGTCCCGCCCATATCCTCGCCGCATCGCGCGGAGGGATTGAGATGAGCGACCTGACCGAGGGCAGCACGGCACCGGCCTTCACGATGAAGGCGAGCGGCGGGCGGGAGGTCTCCTCCGCCGCGCTGAAGGGCAAGCCCTATCTTCTCTACTTCTATCCGAAGGCGAATACGCCGGGCTGCACCACCCAGGCCTGCGGGGTTCAGGAAGCGCTGCCCCAGCTCGGCAAGCTCGGGCTCCAGGTCATCGGCGTCAGCCCCGATCCCATCCCGCCCATCGAGAAGTTCGCGGCGAAGTACAACCTCACCTTCCCGCTCGCCTCCGACGAGGACCACAAGGTCGCCGAGGCCTATGGCGTCTGGGTCGAGAAATCGATGTACGGCAAGACCTACATGGGCATGGAGCGCAGCAGCTTCCTCGTCGGCACGGATGGGAAGATCGTGAAGCTGTGGCGCAAGGTGAAGCCGGCCGAACACGCCGTGCAGGTGCTGGAGGCGGCGAAGGCGCTGTAGCTACGGCCCCGCCGCGATCTGGCAGAAGACTTCCTCGGCATCCTTGAAGGTCTCCTCCGCGCGCGCCTTCATCACCGGATCGGCGAAACGGTCGGGGTGGAAGCGTAGGCGGAAGGCGCGGCGGGCGGCATCGACCAGCCAGGCCGGCGCCGTCTCGGCCAGATGCACGCGGCGCAGCAGCGTGCCGCCGCGGGCCGGCAATGGCTCGGTCGCCAGGGCCCGCTCGGCGGTGGCGGCACGGGCCTCGGCTTCGCGCAGGCGGCGTTCGGTGGCTTCCAGCCTGGCCTTCAGCGTCGCGATCTCGAACTGCCCATCCGCGTCATGCCGCGCGGCATCGAGGTCGCGCGTCCCGCCGATCAGTTCCGCCACGCGCCGCGCAGCGAAGGCCGCGACCTCCACATCGCGCCGGCCCAGTTCGGTCAGGATGTATTCCAGCAGGTCCCGGTCATGCGCGTTCGCCTCGGCGTAGTCCTGCAGCCGGGCCGATGGCCAGTTCGCGATATGGCGCCGGTTCAGAGCCTGGGCGGCTTCGGACATGGCGTGGGATTCATCCGGTTCGTCTCAATTCCGTATCATGACAGACGGAAAGAGGCACTTCCATCGACCTACGGTGGTGTTTTGCCACCCATCGGTTGTGTTTCCGGCCCCGTGATCGCGTCAGGACTCCCGAAGGCGTTCGATCTCCGCGAAGCAGGCCTCCGCGCGCTTGAAGACCTCCTCGGCGCGCGGCCGGCGCTGCCGGTCGACCACGGCGTCGGGATGGTATCGCCGGCGGAAGGCCCGGCGTACCTCGCTGACCAGCCAGGCCGGCGCATCGGGCATCAGGTGGACGCGGCGGTGCGCCTCCGCCAGGGCGAAGAGAGCCTCCGGCAACGCCTGCGCCGCTTCCAGCGCCGCAACGCGCGCGCGCAGTGCCGCGATCTCCTGCGCGGCGGCGGCCAGCGTGCTGCGCAGGCGCTGCGTCTCGCGCTCGATGGGCGGCGGCGCGGCCGCGCAGGCGGCCAGCATGCGGCGCAGGCGCCCCTCCAGCGCCTTGGCGCGAAAGCCGCGACGGTGGCGCACCTCCTCCAGAAGCGCGGCGAGCACGCCGGGCTGCATCGGGTGCAGCGCCGCCTGCTCGGCCAGTTGGTCGAGAGGCCATTCGCGCAAGGGGCGCTCCGGATGCGGATCCGCGCTCACGCAAGCCCTCCTGCCAGGCGGTGCGGGAATCCCGGTTTGTCGCAGGCATGGGTTAACGCCGTGCTGAAGGGTGGTCGCCGCCAGTGGTGCGCCGATGATGTCGGGGGGCGCCGCCGCATCACGCCGGAAGGGCGATGTGATCGGCCCGTCCCCCCTTCCGGCGCGCCGGCGCCTGCGCAAGACTGCCGCCATCAATTCCGGGAGGAAGACATGAAGGACATGCGCATCGGCCGGCGGGCCGCGATCGGACTTGGGCTCACCCTGGCGAGCCCGGCCGTGCACGCGCAGGGCGCCTGGCCGAACCGGCCCATTCGGATCGTCGTGCCCTTCCCGCCCGGCGGGTCGAATGATGTCGTCGCGCGCCCCATCGCCGAACGGCTGCAGCATCGCCTCGGCCAGCCGGTGGTGATCGAGAACCGTGCCGGCGCCGGCGGCGCGATCGGCGCCACCGCCGTCGCGCAGTCGCCGGCCGATGGCTACACGCTGATGGTCTCGTCTTCCTCCTTCGCGACGACCTCGATCGCGCAGCGCGTGCCCTGGACGGTGCTGGACAACTTCACGCCGGTCGCGCTGCTCGCGCGGTCGCCCTTCATCGTCATCGTCAACAACGACTTCCCGGCGCAGAGCGTGACCGACCTGGTGCGCATCGCGAAGGAGCGGCCGGGCACGATCGACTACGCGACCTCCGGCCCGGGCGGGATCAACCACTTCGTCACCGAGTACTTCTCCCAGGTGACCGGCGCGCGGATGAACCATGTGCCGTACCGCGGCACCGGGCCGGCGGTGACGGATCTCGTCGCGGGGCATGTGCAGCTCATGATCACGACGATGCCGAGCGCGGCCGGCGTGGTGCGCGACAACCGCGTGCGGCTGCTGGCCTATACCGCGCCCGGCGCGCCGGAGGGATCGCGGCCGGCGCCGCTCGTGAAGGATCTCGGCATCGACTACGAGACCGCGATCTGGTGGGGCATGTTCGCGCCCAAGGACCTGCCGGCCCCGATCACCGAGCGCCTGAACACCGAGGTGAACGCGGCGCTGCGCGACCCCGCCCTCGCGCGGCTGTTTGAGGGCGAAGGCGCCATCCCCTCCCCCGCCACCCCGGCACAATTCGCCGAGATGCTGCGCACCGACATCGCGCGTTGGCGCGAGGTGGCACAATACGCGAATATCCGCGTCGAGTGAGGCGAGCCATGCCCGAGATCCACCGCAAGTCATTCGACCCTGCCGCACGCGGCGCCATGGACGGCGTGCGGGTGGTGGATCTCTCCCGCCTCGTCGCAGGCAACGTGCTGACCAAGGTCCTCTCGGACCACGGCGCGGAGGTGGTGAAGATCGAGCCGCCCGAGGGCGACACGCTGCGCGCCTGGCGCGTCGCGGGCGTCGAGACGTCGTGGAAGACGATCTGCCGCAACAAGAAGTCGGTCTGCCTCGACCTGAAGAAGCCCGACGGCATCGCGACAGTGAAGGCGCTGGTGAAGGACGCCGCGATGTTCGTGGAATCCTTCCGCCCCGGCGTGCTGGAGGCGATGGGGCTGTCCCCGGATGTGCTGCTCGCGATTAACCCGAAGCTCGTGATCGTGCGCATCTCGGGCTGGGGGCAGGACGGGCCGTACAACCACAAGCCGGGCTTCGGCACGCTGGTCGAGGGCTATTCCGGCTTCGCGGCCATCAACGGCTTCGAGGATCGTGAACCCGTCCTGCCGCCGATGTTCATGGGCGATGCCTATGCGGGGCTGTATGGTGCCTCGGTCGCGATGATCGCGCTGCGCCATGCGGAGATGGGCGGCGACGGTCAGGTGCTGGACGTGTCGCTGTTCGAACCGCTGTTCAGCGTGCTGGAACCGCAGGTCGCGAATTGGCGGCTGACGCAGAAGCGCAAGCCGCGCACCGGCAGCCGGTCGACCAATACCTCCCCGCGCAATGCGTATCGCACCAAGGATGGCGGCTGGGTGTGCCTGTCGGCCTCGACGCAGGGCATGACGGAGAAGCTGCTGCGGTCGATCGGGCGCGAGGACCTGATCACCGACCCGCGCTTCGTGAACAACCCGGCGCGGCTGCAGCACTGGGAGGAACTCGACGCGATCATCGGCGGCTGGATCGGCGAGCGCGACCTCGCGGAAAATCTCGACCACTTCGACAAGGCGGGCGTGACCATCGGGCCGATCATGGACACCGAGATGCTGGAATCCGACCGCTACGCCATCGAGCGCGAGGCGCTGATCGAGGTGCCCGACGAGGACATGCCCGATGGCTGGCTGCCGATGCACGGCTTCGTGCCGCGCCTGTCCGGCACGCCCGGCGTGCTGGCGCGCCCCGCCCCGCGCATCGGCGAGCACAATGACGAGATCCTGACCCCCGTCCTGGGCGCGGCCGAAGTCGCGCGGCTGCGGGCGGCAGGCGTGGTGCGGGAGACGGCACGGAAGCAGGCGGCCGAGTAGCCCCCAAAGCGAGCGCCCCGGCAGGTTTCGGATCACCCGATCCGGAATGCCCCGCGCCGCCCTGGCCCGTGCCTTCGACGCGCGCATGGCAGCCGACGCCAGCGTGATCTGGCGGATGGAGGAGCAGGCCCCGGTCGCCGTCAGAACGCGATCTGCACCTTCATCGCCCGCGACCTGTCCGCCGCCAGGTCGATGGCCTCGGCCGCGCGATCGACGGGAAACCGGGCCGTCAGCAGCGGTGCCACGTCGATGGCGCGCCGCCCGAGTGTCGCGACCGCCAGCCCGAACTCCGCGTGGAAGCGGAAGGTGCCGCGCCAGGTGATCTCCTTCGCCGCGAGCACGGAGAGCGGCACGCCGGCATCCCCACCAATGCCGATCTGCACGATGGTTCCGCGCGGCCGCAGGACGGGCAGGATGCCGAGCAGCGCCGGTGCGCTCCCCGAGGCCTCGAAGGCCACGTCGAACCAGCCCTTGCCGGCCGCGAAGGGTGCGAGCGCATCCGTCGCGCCGCCGACCGCGACGAAGCCGTCGGCGCCCATGGCGCGCATCGTCGCTTCGGGTGCCGTGGTCAGGTCCGTCGCCACGATCTCCCGCGCCCCCGCCAGGCGCGCCGCCGCGACGGTCAGTGCACCGATCGGCCCGCTGCCGGTGACCAGCACGCGCTTGCCCAGCAGCGGCCCGGCCTGGTTCACCGCATGCAAACAGACCGCGAGCGGCTCGGCGAAGGCCGCCGTGGTCACGTCCAGGCCATCCGGCAGCGGCACGGCCTGGATCGCCTCGCAGACCAGCGCCTCGCGAAACCCGCCATCGACATGCGGGTCGCGCATCGCGCTGCCGTAGAAGCGCATGTCGAGGCAATGCTGCTGCTCGCCCGCCTGGCAGAACCGGCAGACGCCGCAGGGCAGCGAGGGATTCACCGCCACCGCCTGCCCCATCACGAGCCCCGACACGCCCTCGCCCAGCGCATCGACCACGCCCGCGACCTCATGCCCCAGCACCATCGGATGCTTCACCCGCACCGTGCCGAAGCCGCCATGCTGATAGTAGTGCAGGTCCGACCCGCAGATCCCGCCCGCGCCGATGCGCACGCGCACCTGGCCAGGGCCGGGTTCGCCGGCCGCACGATCCTCGACGCGCAAGTCGTGCGGCGGATGGATGACGACGGCGCGCATCAGGCGACCGGCGTCGGCAGCGGACGCCCGGCGACATGGGCATCGAGGTTCTCACGCATCAGAGCCCCCATGGCCTTGCGCGTCTCCACCGTGCCGGAGGCCTGGTGCGGGGAGAGCACGACATTCGGGAAGGTCGCGAAGACGGGATCGATCCCGGGCTCGTTGTGGAACACGTCGAGGCCCGCCGCGGCGATACGGCCGGACTTCAGGGCCTCGATGAGCGCCGCCTCATCCACCACGGAACCGCGCGAGACATTCACGAAGATCACCCCCTGCGGCAGCGCCTCGATCGCCGCGCGATCGACCAGCCCCACGGTTGCCGCCCCGCCGGCGGCCGAGACGACCAGGATATCGACATGCGGCGCCAGGGCCGCCGGCGAGGGATGGAAGGCATAGGGCACGTCCTGCCGTGCCCTGCCGGAATAGGCGATGTCCATCCCGAAACCCTCCGCCCGCCGCGCGATGGCGCGCCCGATCCGCCCCAGCCCGACGATGCCGAGCCGCTTGCCCCAGACGCGCGTCGTCAGCCGCATGGCGCCCTTCTGCGCCCAGATGCCGGTCCGCACATGGGCGTCGCCCTCCGGAATCCCGCGCGCGGTCGCGAGCAGCAGGGCGAAGGCCATGTCCGCCACCTCCTCGGTCAGCACATCGGGCGTGTTGGTCACCGCGATGCCGCGCGCCCTCGCCGCGGCGAGGTCGATCGCATCCACGCCGACGCCATAGCAGGCGATGATCGTCGCATCCGGGCAGGCATCCATCATCGCCGCATCGGCGCCAAGCTCGCCCTTGGTGGCGATGGCACGGATGGACGGCCCATGCTGCGCCAGGAAATCCTCGCGGTTCGGCGCTTCGTAGAGCAGGTGCAGCGTGAAGCGCTCGGCGAGCGCGACCAGGTCCCAATCGGGCAGCACGCCCACCACCAGCAGCCCCGGCTTGTCCATCCGCGCTTCCTCCCCCTAGCCTTTGGGGACGATCTTACAGGGAGAGAGCCCGATGTCGCATGCGCTGTTCGATCTGACGGGCAAGCTCGCCCTCGTCACGGGATCGAGCCAGGGGATCGGCTATGCCCTCGCCAAGGGCCTTGCCGAGGCGGGCGCGCGCGTGGTGCTGAACGGTCGCGATGCCGGCAAGCTCCAGGCAGCCCAGGCGACGCTCGCCGCGCAGGGCATCGCGGCGGAAGCGGCGCCCTTCGACGTGACGGACCCCGATGCGGTGGAAGCCGGCATCGCCGCCATCGAGGCCGCGCACGGCCCCCTGCACATCCTGGTCGCCAATGCCGGCATCAATCTGCGCGCGCCCTCGACCGAGATGCCGCCCGAGACCTGGCGGAAGGTGCTGGGCGTGAACCTCGACGGCGTCTGGTACTGCTGCCAGGCGGCAGGCAGGCGCATGGTCGCGCGCGGCGCCGGCAAGATCATCACCATCTGCTCGGTGCAGAGCGAGCTCGGCCGCCCGACCATCGCGCCCTACGCCTCGTCCAAGGGCGCGTTGCGCATGCTGACGCGCACGCTCTGCGCCGAATGGGCGAAACACGGCGTCAACGTGAACGGCGTCGCGCCGGGCTACTACGACACGGAACTGACCTCCGCCCTGGTGCAGGACCCGGGCTTCACCGACTGGCTGACGAAGCGCGTCCCGGCCGGGCGGTGGGGGAAGGTGGAGGAACTGGTCGGCGCCACGGTCTTCCTCGCCGCGCCGGCCTCCGACTTCGTGCACGGCCACCTGCTCTACGTGGATGGCGGGATGACGGCGGTGGTCTGATACCAGCGGTCGATTGCATCGACCGCTGGTATCCGCTCTTTTCCTATCCTCGGACGCCGGGCGCAAACCTCCGGTTTGCTTGGCTTTCGCCGGACTGCCGGCGGGCCGCATTCGCGGGCTCGGCCCGGGTCAGAGACCCGTGCCGATGGTCTGGTACCGGCGGCTCGGCGGCATGGCGCGCCGTCATCCGCCGCGCTCAGTTCACCCGCAGATTGTACTGCTGCACCAGCGCGCCGAAGCGTTCGTATTCCGCGCGATGGAAGGCGGTGAACTCGGCCCGGTTGCGCACGCGCACGGGCATGTCCATACGGCGCAGCCCGTCCAGCACCGGCTGTGCCTGCATCATGCGCAGGCAGGCGGCTTCAAGGCGCTGCAGCATCGGTTCCGGCGTCGCCGCCGGCGCGTAGAGGCCGGACCAGATAGTGAAGACCAGGTCGTGACCGAGTTCGCGCATCGTCGGCGTGTCCGGGAATTCGCGCGCGCGCTCGGCGCTGAACACGGCGATGGGGTGCAGGTTGTATTGCCGCACCAGGTTGCCCTGGTCGGTGAAGAGGTGAAGCTGCCCGGCGACCATGGCCTGCATCACCTCGCCCGAACCGCGGAAGGGGATGTGGTTCATCTCGATGCCCGCGCCGCGTTCCAGCGAGATCATGCTGATATTCGGCGTGCCGCCCGGCCCGGTGCTGGCATAGGGAACGGCGCCCGGGTTCTCCCGCGCGCGGGCGATCACGTCCTGCAAGGTGCGCAGGCCGGAATCCTGCTGCGTCATCATCACCACCAGCGCATCGACCATCTGGCAGATCGGCGCGAAATCCGCCTGCTGGAAGGGCGCGCCGCGGGTATGCGGCGTCAGCACCAGCGATCCGCCGGGCGCGAAGAGGATCGTCGTGCCGTCCGGCCGGGCGCGCGTCATTTCCAGCGCGCCGACCGTGCCGTTCGCGCCCGCCACGTTCTTGATCACGACCTGTTGACCCAGTGCCGCGGAAAGCTCCGGCTGCATGATGCGCGCCATCAGGTCGCTCGCCCCGCCGGGCGGGTAGCCGACGATCATGGTGACGGCGTTCTGGGCGCTGGCGGGCAAGGCGGCGAGACACAGGAGCCCGGCCGCGACGAGGAGTCTTCTCCGCATCGTCTGTCTTTCCTTCATGGACGTTCAGCCGCGCTCGTTGGCGCGGCCGCGATCAGACTACGGGGTCGCGATCAGCGGGTAACCGAGCCGGAACGCATGGCGCATATGCCCGCGCATGGGGGCCGTGGGCCTGACCCTGCGTCCCAGCCCCTTGCCGCGCGTATCAGTACTGCGCCGTGTCAAACAATCTTCATTGCCGGATTGATCTCGACGGGATCAGGTTTCGATCGCGGACGAAAGGAAGCCGGGCAGCGATCCGGCACCGATCGACGTGCCGTGCCATGACGACGCAAGAATGAGGAACCAGCCATGCTCAAATCCCTGCGTTTCGCATCCGGCCTCGCCCTCGCCGTGATGATTGCCGCCGCCCCTGCCGTGGCGCAGAGGCCTTCCCCGGCCATGGAGCAGGCGATCCTGGCGGGGCTGAACGCGCAGACCCGCGCGGATGTCGAGCGCCGCGCCACTGGCGGCAACTCGGTCTATGAGGTGCTGCGCGTCATCCTGCTGAACAACATGCAGCTCGCCAACCTGATTCAACCCGGCGAGCCGCCGCTCTCCGAAGTGGTGGCGATCGACTTCGTGCGTTCGGTCGCGGTGGTGCGCAACGGCGACAAGCTGCGCGTCGTCAACTTCGACACGCAGACGCTCGACTACAAGCCGTAAGGGGATCGGGGGTAGGCGCCGCGGCGCCTACCCCGCCCGCGCGATCAGCTTGCGCGCACGATCGACGATCGGCTTGTCGATCATGTCGCCCTCGAAGGCGACCGCTCCCTTGCCTTCCGCCAGCGCTGCCTCGAAAGCAGCGACGAGGCGCTGTGCGCGCTCCACCTCCTCCGGCCGGGCGCCATACTCCTCGTTGATGATCGGCACCTGGGAAGGATGCACGCAGGACGCACAGGCGAAGCCGATCGTCTTCGACCGCCGCAGCATGGCGCGATAGCCGTCGAGATCCTTCAGCCCCGCCACCGTGCCTATGAAGCCGAGCGGCAGCACGCCCGCCGCGCGCGCCGCGATGACGCCGAGCCGCTTCGGCAGGTCGAGCGCATCGGGCGTGGGTTCGGCGCCGAGATCAGTGGCGAGGTCCTCGCCCCCCACGCCGAGCGCCACCACGCGCGGATCGGCCGCCGCGATCGCCTGGGCATGCGGCAGGGACGCCGCATCCTCGATCAGCGCGACGAAGCGCACGGACCCGATCGGGCGGCCGGCCTCGGCCTCGGATTCCGCGGTCAGTTCCGACAACAGCTTCACATGGTCAGCGCCCATCATCTTGGTGCAGACCAGCGCATCGGCGCCGGCGGCGACCGCCGCGGCGATGTCCCGCACGGTCATGCGCAGCGGGCGGTTGAGCCGCACCAGCACATCCGCCCCGCCCCGCCGCACGCTCGCCACCGAGGCCGGCAGCCCCGCGCGCGCCGCGTCCTTCGCATCGGGCGCGACCCCGTCCTCGAGGTCGAGGATCACGGCATCGGCGCCGCGCTCATGCGCCTTGGCGACGAATTTCTCGGCACTCGCGGGCACATAGAGCAGCGAGCGCCAATTCGGCAGGTCACGGGTCACGACAGGGCCTCCGAGCCGGGAACGATGCCGCGCGGCAGGGCAGCGGCGTAACGGGCGACCTCGCCCGGCCGCGCCACCCACAACCGGTCGCGGTGGGACAGGATGTGCCGCAGCGCGTCGCGCAGCGCGCGCAGGCGGAAGGGCTGGCCGACGATGAAGGGATGCAGCACGACCGAGCAGACGAGCGGGCGCTTCTTCGACTGCTCCAGCATCTCGTCGAACTGGTCGATGATCATCTGCGCGAATTCGCGCCCGCTATGCTGGCGGAACACCAGCGCCGGGCTGTCGTTCAGCTCGATGGAATAGGGCACGGAGAGCATCGGCCCGGCGCGCGTCGTCATCCAGAAGGGCTGGTCGTCGGCCGGCCAGTCCATGACATAGCTGAAGCCTTCCTCCTTCAGCAGATCGAGCGTCACTGCCGATTGCGCGATATAGGGGCCGAGCCAGCCCTGCGGCGCGACGCCGGCATGGCGGATGATCGCGTCGCGGCTTTCGACGATCAGCCGGCGCTCATCCTCCTCCCACATCACGTCCTGGCGTTCGCCATTGGTGCGGCCATGGCCAATGAACTCGTCGCCGCGCGCCTTGATCGCCGGCGCGATCTCCGGGCAGGCATCGAGCACCGCGCCGTTGACGTTGTGCGCGGAGGGAATCTCCAGCTCGTCCAACATGTCGAGCATGTTCCACAGGCCGACACGATTGCCGTAGTCGCGCCAGGCATAGTTGCGCTGGTTCTGCACCGCCGGCGCGCCCGTGCTGTCGCTGCCCATGCCAGCGCGATAGGCGAAGGCCTCGATGTTGTTGCACACCACCAGCGCGAGCCGCGTACCGTTCGGCCATTCATAGGTCGGTCGTTGCGGTATGGCGCTGTGGCCATAGCGGCCATGGCCCGGGAGTTTCATCGCGCGGCTCTCCTTGTCTCGCGCGGGACGCTGCGTCAGGCGCGGTGAGAGGTCAATGCGACTGCAGGGCGAGGACCTTCGGGTGGCTTTGCTGCTTGCGCTGGGGAATTGGGGGGGGGGGGGGGGGGGGGGGGGGGGGGGGGGGGGGGGGGGGGGGGGG
>JAYSDS010000176.1:0-11383 GCA_041914265.1 Roseomonas sp. | reverse complement strand
GGCCGTGTAGCCGGCCGGTCCAGCGCCGATGATCAGGAGGCGGGTGCGATGCGTCTCGGCCAAGGCAGGTATTCCATTATGCGTTGCCAGTCTGACGATATCGGGCACTCAAGGCGTCGTCACAACCCGCCGTCTTGATGGATCGGGTCCCTGCAATGATATTGCGCGAGAGGCCTCACCTGGGCAACGAAGCATACGAGTCATCATGAACAACCGCGAAGCGGATCCTGGTCTGGATTCGGTCGATCTGCACATCCTTACCGAACTCCAGCAGGACGGGCGGATGACCAATGTCGAATTGGCCCGCCGGGTGAACCTGTCAGCCCCGCCCTGCCTGCGGCGCGTCCGACGGCTGGAGGAAACCGGCATCATCCGCGGCTATCACGCCGATGTGGACCCGGTGGCGCTCGGCTGGGAAATCACCTTCTTCGCCCTGGTCGGCCTCGAATCGCAGAAGCAGGCCGTGCTTGATGCCTTCGAGGCCCTGGCTGCCTCCTGGCCCGAGGTGCGCGAGGTGCACATGATCCGCGGCGGCGGCGATTTCCTGCTGCGACTCGTGGCCCGCGACACGGCCCATGAGAATGAATTGACGGCCCGGCTGACCAACGCGCCGACCGTGCTGCGCGTGCAGACGCTGCAGACGATCCGGACGGCGAAGGACGCGGCAGGGGTGCCGATCGGGTGAGGCGGTACCGGGGAGGGCTCTGCCCTCTCCCGAGCCTACCCGCCAAAGGCCGAAGGGCCTTTGGAAACCTGGATTTGGAGCGGGGCGCGGTGGCCTGAACTGCACGCCGGTCTTTTTGGCGTTGCGAATCGTCTGTCTTGCCCGACCTCGGGTCGAGGTTTGCAAAAGGCCTTCCTGATGATCGCCGGCGGGAGGCGGAGGGCGCCGCCCCGCCAGGCCACCGCGTGGCCTTGACCGCAGGCACCTACTGTCGGGCAGGCGGACTTCGGAGCGCCTTGCGGGCGCAGGGGCGAGTTTCGATGCGCTTTCCGCCAGCAGCGCACGACGCCAAATGGAGGTTTGCAAAGGCCCTTCGGCCTTTGCTGGGGTGGCTTGGAGGGGCAAAGCCCCTCCGATTCCACCGGGAGGGACCAAGCTCGTCCCTGACCTACCTCATCGCCGCGCCCGCCGGGATCAGCCGCGCCGCACCACGTAGTCCGCCGCTTCCATCGCCGCGATGATGGCGTCCCCCTGGGCGGCGTCGCGCACCTCGATCATCAGGTGCAGCTCCGTGCTTTGCACCGTCGGCGCACCGAAGAGCTGCTGGTGCTTCACCTCGATCACGTTCCCGCCCACGTCGGAGATGCGCTTCGAGATATCGGCCAGCACGCCGGGCCGGTCGGGGATGTCGAAATGCAGCCGCATGATGCGCCCGTCGCGCAGGAGCTGCCGCAGCAGCACGTTCGATAGGGCGCGCGCATCGATGTTGCCGCCGCAGACGGTGGTGCCGACCACGCGGTTCCTGAAGCGTTCGGGATAAGTCAGCACGGCGGCGAGACCCGCTGCGCCGGCGCCTTCCGCGACGACCTTCGCGCCTTCGGCCAGCAGCGCGACGGCCTGCTCCACGGCGCGTTCGGGCACCAGCAGCACCTCGCTGTGGCAGCGGCGGAGGATGTTGAGCGGCATCTCGCCCACATCCCGCACGGCGATGCCTTCGGCGATGGTCGGGCCGCCCACCGACACGGGCTCACCCGCCAGGCGCTGCGCCATGGCCGGGTAGCCCTGCACCTCCACGCCAAACACCGGCACGCCGGGGCGCAGGGATGCCGCGACGGTGGCCACGCCGGCGCAGAGCCCGCCCCCGCCGATCGGGATGACCAGCGCGTTGATGTCGGGCGCGTCCTCCAGCATCTCGAGCGCCATGGTCCCCTGGCCGGCGATCACGCCGGGATCGTCATAGGGGTGGATGAAGACCAGGCCCTCACGCAGCGCTAGGTCATGCGCATGCGCCGCGGCCTCGGCCAGCGTCTCCCCATGCAGCACCACGCGCGCGCCCCAGGATTCGGTGCGCACGACTTTCGTGGACGGCGTGAATTTCGGCATGACGATCGTCGCCGCGACGCCGGCGAGTTGCGCGTGCCGCGCGACCGCCTGGGCGTGGTTGCCGGCGGACATGGCGATGACGCCCGCCTCGCGTTCCCGCTGCGTCAGCAGCGCGAGCCGGTTCGCCGCGCCGCGTTCCTTGAAGGCGCCGGTGGCCTGGAGGTTGTCGAGCTTGAGGAACACCCGCGTCCCCGCCACGCGGTTCACCGCCGGATTCTCGATGGTGGGCGTGCGGATGATGGCGCCGCGAATTCGCTCGGCCGCGGCACGGATGTCGGCGAGCGTGACGCCCGGCGCGACAGGGGCCTCGGTGGTGCGGATCGCATTCACGGCGGACATGGGAGTTCCTTGATGGTTGACCAGAAAGACGAAGGGCGCGCCGGGGAAGATCCCCGGAGCGCCCCGGCCGCGCGGCCTGCGCCTGATCCATGGAGGCGGTGTCGCCGAAGTGGTGGATCAGACGCTCAAACTGAGGCCACGCCATGGACCGCTCCGGCGGAGCATGGCGTGGAGGCTGGCGGTCAGGCGAATTTGACGGCGGTAATCTCGACGGAGCGGGCGCCACCGGGGGCGGGGACTTCGACCGAATCACCCACCTTCTTGCCCATCAGCGCCTTGGCGAGCGGGGAGGTGACGGAGATCGACCCGTTCTTCATGTCGGCCTCATACTGGCCGACGATGCGATAGGTCTTCTCGTCGTCGCTTTCCTCGTCGACGATGGTGACCTTCGCGCCGAACAGCACCTTGTCGCCGGTGAGGCGCGCGACGTCGATCACCTCGGCCGAGGGGATGATGCCCTCGAGCTCGCCGATGCGGCCTTCGATGAAGGACTGACGCTCACGCGCGGCGTGGTACTCGGCGTTCTCCGACAAATCCCCATGGGCGCGCGCCTCCGCGATCGCACGGATGATGGCCGGGCGCTCCTCGGACTTGAGCACCTTCAGCTCCTCCTCCAGACGCGCGAGGCCTTCGGCGGTCATCGGGAACTTCTGCACGGCGAACCCTTCCCCAGGAATCACTGTCCCCCTCCCGGCCCTCGGTCCGGTTCTGCCAGGCCTGGCGGTCGGTTGGGGGGAGAGACAGGACGGGGGCCGAAACGGCCCCCATGCGGTCAGAACGACGTGGCAAAATACGCCTGGAGAGGCGCCACATCAAGGGTTCCGGCTTTCAGGGCCGCAATCGCGTGGACCGCCGCCCGTGCCCCCGCCATGGTCGTGTAGTGCGGCGTGCCATGGGTCAGGGCCGAACGGCGGATGTCGAAGCTGTCCGCGACCGACTGCCCGCCGCCGGTGGTGTTGATGACGATCTGGATCTCGCCGGACTTGATCGCATCCACGCAATGGGGACGGCCTTCCAGCACCTTGTTGACGACCTGGCATTCCAGCCCGGCATCGCGGATGCGTGCCGCGGTGCCGCGCGTCGCCAGCAGCTTGAACCCCATATCGGTCAGGCGCCGCGCGAGCGTCACGGCGCTCGCCTTGTCGCTCTCCTTCACCGAGATGAAGGCGGTGCCTTCCTCCGGCAGCTTCACCCCCGCGCCGAGCTGCGACTTGAGGAAGGCGCGCTCGAAGGAATGGTCGAGGCCCATCACCTCACCGGTCGACTTCATCTCCGGCCCGAGGATGACGTCCACATTGGGGAAGCGATTGAACGGGAAGACCGCTTCCTTCACCGCGACATGGCGGGAGATGGCATCGTCATCGAGAGTGAAGGCGGAGAGCCTCTCGCCCGCCATGACGCGTGCGCCGATCTTCGCCACTGCGATGCCCGTCGCCTTGGCGACGAAGGGCACGGTGCGGGAGGCGCGCGGATTCACTTCCAGCACGTAGATCTCGCCGTCCTTCACCGCGTACTGCACGTTCATCAGCCCCTGCACCTTCAGCGCGCGGGCCATGGCTTCCGTCTCGGCCTTGAGCTCCGTGACGATCGCCGGCGGCAGGGAATAAGGCGGCAGGGAGCAGGCGCTGTCGCCGGAATGGATGCCGGCTTCCTCGATGTGCTCCATGACGCCCGCGACATAGACCGCGCCATCCGCGTCGCAGATGCAGTCCACATCGACCTCGATCGCATCCTGCAGATACTGGTCGATCAGGATGGGGTTCTCGCCCGACACCTTCACGGCCTCCGCGCCGAAGCGGCGGAGCTGTTCGTCGTTGTAGGCGATCTCCATCGCGCGGCCGCCAAGCACATAGGAAGGCCGCACCACCACCGGGTAGCCGATGCGATTGGCTTCGACGATGGCTTCGTCCAGCGTGCGCGCCGTGCCGTTCTGTGGCTGCTTGAGGCCGAGGCCCTTGAGCAGGAGCTGGAAGCGCTCGCGGTCTTCCGCGATGTCGATGGCTTCCGCGCTGGTGCCGAGGATCGGGATCCCCGCCTTGTGCAGCGCCTGGGAGAGCTTCAGCGGCGTCTGCCCGCCATACTGCACGATGCAGCCGAGCACCTCGCCGGATTCCTGTTCCTTGCGGATCAGGGAGATCACGTCCTCGGCGGTCAGCGGCTCGAAGTAGAGGCGGTCGGAGGTGTCGTAGTCGGTCGACACCGTCTCCGGGTTGCAGTTGACCATGATGGTCTCGTAGCCGGCATCGCGCAGCGCGTAGCAGGCATGGACGCAGCAATAGTCGAACTCGATGCCCTGGCCGATGCGGTTCGGACCACCGCCGAGGATGACGACCTTCTTGCGCGCGGTCGGCCGCGATTCGCAGACCGGCACACCGAAGCCGCCCTCATAGGTCGAGTACATGTAGGGCGTCTCGGAGGCGAATTCCGCCGCGCAGGTGTCGATGCGCTTGTACACGGGCAGCACGCCGAGCTTCGCCCGCAGCGCCGTGACATCCGCTTCCTTCGCCTTCGTCAGCGCCGCGAGCCGGCTGTCCGAGAAGCCCAGCGCCTTGAGCTTGCGCAGGGCGGTCCCGTTCTGCGGCAGGCCGTTCTCGCGCACCGTGTTCTCGGCCTGCACGATCTTCTCGACCTCGCGCAGGAACCACGGATCGAATTTCGAGGCTTCGTGGATCTCCTCGATCGACACGCCGGCGCGCATCGCCTGGGCGGCGACCAGGATGCGGTCGGGCTTCGGCGTCGCCAGCGCGGCGTGGAAGGCCTGCGCCGATCCGTCACCCGGAACCGGAATGTCGTCCAGCCCCGACAGCCCGGTCTCCAGCCCGCGCAGGCCCTTCTGCAGGGCTTCGGCGAAGGAACGGCCGATCGCCATGGTTTCGCCGACCGACTTCATCGAGGTGGTCAGCGTCGCCGGCGTGCCCGGGAACTTCTCGAAGGTGAAGCGCGGGATCTTCACCACGACGTAGTCGATCGTCGGCTCGAAGGAGGCCGGCGTGACCATGGTGATGTCGTTCTGCAGCTCATCCAGCGTGTAGCCGACGGCGAGCTTCGCCGCGACCTTCGCGATCGGGAAGCCCGTCGCCTTGGACGCCAGCGCCGAGGAGCGCGAGACGCGCGGATTCATCTCGATGATGACCATGCGGCCATCGGCGGGGTTGATGCCGAACTGCACGTTCGACCCGCCGGTATCGACGCCGATCTCGCGCAGGCACGCGATGCTCGCGTCGCGCATGCGCTGGTATTCCTTGTCGGTCAGCGTCAGCGCCGGGGCGATGGTCACGCTGTCGCCCGTATGCACCCCCATCGCGTCGAGATTCTCGATGGAGCAGATGATGATGCAGTTGTCCGCGCGGTCGCGGACCACCTCCATCTCGAACTCCTTCCAACCGAGGACGCTCTCCTCGATCAGGACTTCCGACGTCATCGAGGCCGACAGGCCGGCCGAGACGATCTGCTCGAACTCCTCGCGGTTATAGGCGATGCCGCCGCCCGTGCCGCCGAGGGTGAAGGAAGGCCGGATCACGCAGGGCAGGCCGACCATCTTCAGCCCCTCGCGCGCTTCGTCCATCGTATGGGCGATGGTGCTGCGCGGGCTCTCGATGCCGATCTTCGTCATGGCATCGCGGAACTTCAGCCGGTCCTCGGCCTTGTCGATGACCTCGGCCTTCGCGCCGATCAGTTCGCAGCCATACTTCGCGAGCACGCCGGATTCCGCGAGCTTCAGCGAGGTGTTGAGCGCGGTCTGCCCGCCCATGGTCGGCAGCAGCGCGTCGGGGCGTTCCTTCGCGATGATCTTCTCGACCATCTCGGGCGTGATGGGTTCGATGTAGGTCGCATCCGCCAGGCCCGGATCGGTCATGATCGTCGCCGGGTTGGAATTGACCAGGATGACGCGATAGCCCTCGGCGCGCAGCGCCTTGCAGGCCTGGGCGCCGGAATAGTCGAACTCGCAGGCCTGGCCGATGACGATCGGGCCCGCGCCGATGATGAGGATGGAGTTGATGTCGGTGCGCTTCGGCATGGGGATTATCGTCTCGTCGCGGAATTGAGGATGAGGCCGAGCAGCGGCAGCAGCAGGATCAGCGGCAGCATGGTCGGGACATAGAGGAAGACGCCGTAGGGCAGCAGCAGCCACACGGCCTCCGGCCCCTCGGCGATCAGCAGCGGCAGGGCCGGTCCGGCGAAGCAGGCGGCCACGCCGGCAAGGAAGGCGATCGCGCTCGCCACGAACAGCGAGCGCTGCCGCCGCAGCCACAGGAACACGGCCAGCGCGACCGCATAGCCGATCAGCGAGGGCAGGATGCGGATCATGACCGGCGCGGCAGGATGAGCAGGATGAGGAAGCCGATCAGCGCCACGATGACGCCGCCGATCAGCGCGCCGCCCATCGCCTCGTCGACGAAGCTCGGCCGTTCGAAATTCGCGGCCCAGAGGCCTGCCCCGCCGACGGCGATGCCATAGGCCGCGCAGGCCACGACGAAGGGCCGTGTCGCGCGCGCGCCGGCCAGGCCGCGGGTCAGTCGCCAGAAGAACCACAGCGCAGGCAGCAGCAGGATCACCGCCGCGATGGCGCCGTGGAGCATGGCGTCGAGGCCGTAATACATCAGCGCTGCCCCTCGGTGGCGAGCTTCACCGCCAGCAGCCCCAGCGCCCCGCCCAGCACCCACCGCTGCGCCGCCATCCAGCCCGGCCGCGTGCCGAGGAAGCGTGCCACCCCGGCCGCGCCATAGACCAGCAGCCCGTCGAACAGGATCGCGACGCCGATCTGCACCGTGCCCAACGCCGCACCCTGCATGAAGACGCTGCCGAGTGCCGGGTCGATGAAGGGCGGCAGCACCGCGACATAGAACAGCGCCACCTTCGGGTTCAGCGCCGCGGTCGCGAAGCCGACGGCGAACAGCCGGCCCGCCGGCTCGCGGGGCATCGCGCGGGGCGCGAAGATCGGCTGCCCGCCAGGGCGCAGGCACTGCCAGGCGAGATACGCCAGGTAGATCGCCCCGCCGATGCGCAGCACATCCCAGGCATAGGGCACCGCGAACAGCGCCGCCGTCAGCCCCGCCGCCGCGCAGAGCATGATGACCAGCGAGCCGAACTGGCAGCCCACCAGCGAGACCATCCCCGCCCCCGTTCCCTGCGCCAGCGCGCGGGAGACGAGGTAAAGCATGTTCGGCCCCGGCGTCGCGGCGAGGCCGAAGGACAGCGCGGCGAAGACCAGCAGGGTCTGGGTGGTCGGCATCAGCGGAACGCCTCGCTGCGCGGTGCCATCCCGAGATGCGCGACGAGTCGCAGACGCCGATCCTCGATCACGCGCAGGAAGCCGATGAAGTCCTCGGGGAAGATCTCGATCCGTGCGGCGAGCGGGATCACCGCGTGGAACTGCTCCCACTCCACCGGCCGGTCGGCTTCCTGCAGCATGCCAATGTCGACCACGCCGGCGATATGCCCTTCGCGGTCGCGCAGCACGGCCCAGCCCGGCCCGTCGCTGCCCTGGCCGGGCATGGCGGCGCGCCGGGACGGCTGGCGGCAGACGGTCATCACATACTGGCCGTCCGGCCGTTCCGCGCGCATGACCGGGTCGGCGCAGGCCAGGCTGCCCTCCGGCGCGAGCGCCAGCGCGGCGGCAAGCAGCAGCGGAGGTGCCGCGAGGCCCATCAGCAATGCCCGCCGCCAGCGCACATCATCACCCGTGCACCGAGAACCCGCCATCGACCGGGATCGCCACCCCGGTGATGAACGCGGCCGAGTCGGAGGCCAGGAACGCCGCCACCCCTTCGAAATCCTTGGGATCGCCCCAACGCTTCGTCGGCGTCCGGCGCAGCACGTCGTCATGCAGGGTCGCCATGTCCTGCCGCGCCTTCTTCGTCAGGTCGGTGTCGATCCAGCCGGGCAGGATGACGTTCACGGTGATGCCGTCCGGCGCCCAGGCGACCGCCATGGACTTCGTCATCTGCACGACCCCGCCCTTGGAGGCGCCATAGGCGGCGTGGAAGGGCAGGCCGAAGATCGACAGCATGGAGCCGTTGTTGATGACGCGGCCGACGCCGTGCCTCTTCAGATGCGGATAGGCCGCCTGGGCGGCGATCATGCCGCTGGTCAGGTTCGTCGCGATGACGGTGTGCCAATCCTCCATCCGGTAGCTCTCCGGACGGTTGCGGATGTTGGTGCCGGCATTGTTGACGAGGATGTCGAGCCGCCCGAAGCGGTCGGCCGTGGTCGCGACGGCATCGCGGATCGAGGCTTCCTCGGTCACGTCCATCGCCACGCTGGCGGCGATCGCGCCGGCCGCCTTCAGCTCCGCCACCGCCGCCGCGTTCTTCTCCTTGTTGCGCCCGGCCACCATCACGGCGGCACCGGCCTTGGCCAGGCCGCGGGCGAAGCCAAGCCCGATGCCGCCATTCCCTCCGGTCACGAGCGCGACGCGCCCTGTCAGGTCGAACATGGTCGTTTCCCCTCTCCCCGGCCGGGGCTCAGGCACCGGCCTTGTGCGCCTCGATCATCTCCACGAAGCGGTGAAAGAGGTAGTGGCTATCGCTCGGCCCCGGGCTCGCCTCGGGGTGGTATTGCACCGAGAAGGCCGGGCGGTCGGTCGCGGCGATGCCCTCATTGGTGCCGTCGAACAGGGATACGTGGGTCACGGTCGCCGTCGCCGGCAGCGTCTTGGGGTCCACCGCGAAGCCGTGGTTCTGGCTGGTGATCTCGACCTTCCCGGTGGTCAGGTCCTTCACCGGCTGGTTCGCGCCGCGATGCCCGCGCGCCAGCTTGTAGGTCTGCGCCCCCAACGCGCGCGCCAGCAACTGATGGCCGAGGCAGATGCCGAAGACCGGCAGCTTCGTCTCCAGCACGCCCCGGATCGCGGGGATGGCGTACTCGCCCGTCGCGGCGGGGTCGCCGGGGCCGTTGGAGAGGAACACCCCGTCGGGCTTGTGGGCGAGGATCTCCTCGGCGGTCGCGGTGGCGGGCACCACCACCACCTCGCAGCCGGCGGAAGCGAGGCAGCGCAGGATGTTGCGCTTCGCCCCATAATCCACCGCGACGACCTTGTGCTTCGGCGCGGCCTGGGCACCGAAGCCCTCGGGCCAGGCCCATTCGGTCTCGTTCCAGGTGAAGGTCTGGCGGCAGGTGACGTCCTTGGCGAGGTCCATCCCCTCCAGCCCCGGCCAGCCGGCGGCCTGGGCCTTCAGCGCGGCGAGGTCGAACTTCCCGTCCGCCTTGTGGCAGACGACCCCGTTCGGGGCGCCGAGGTCGCGGATGCGCGCCGTCAGCGCGCGGGTGTCGATGCCCGACAGCCCCGGAATGCCGTAGGAGACCAGCCAATCCCGCAGGTTCTTCGTCGCCCGGTAGTTGGAGGGCTCGGTCACGTCCTGCTTGACGATCAGCCCGCGCGCGGCGGGGGTGATGGTCTCGATATCCTCGGGGTTCGTCCCGACATTCCCGATATGGGGGAAGGTGAAGGTGATGATCTGCCCGGCATAGGAGGGGTCGGTCAGCGTCTCCTGATACCCCGTCATGCCGGTGTTGAAGCAGATCTCGCCGACCGTCGCCGCCTCGGCACCGAAGCCTCGGCCCCAGAAGACGCTTCCGTCGGCCAGCACCAGGCAGCCGGTGGCACCTTCAGGGGGGGTATCCGCCGCGTTCATGTCGGGTTCCGTCTTCTGGGTATCCGTGGGCGCGCCGGGAAGATCGGCCAGGGCGAGGCCGGTCGCGGACAGGATCGCCGGCCAGTGCTTGGCCGGGATCGCCTTGGCCTGCCGCCATTTGCGGATGGCCTCGGTGCCGACGCCGCAATGATTCGCCGCCGCCTCGGGACCCCCGAGCAGGCTGATGATGTCTTCCACGGTGCGCATGACCCGCCTGATATCGGGAATGGAATTCCCAATGCAAGTTGAATCGGCAGGGTGGGAAATTTCCTCCCGTGCGACGCCTGCGCTATAGGACCGCCAACAGATCGAGGATAATCGCCATGTCGCTGCGCGACCGCTTCCTGGAAGAGCTCAAGACCGCCATGCGCGCCAAGGATGCCGCGCGCGTCTCCACGCTCCGCATGATCCAGGCCAAGCTGAAGGACACCGACATCGCCGCCCGGCCCGGCCCGCCGGTGGATGAGGCCGGGATCATTTCCATGCTGCGCGGCATGGCGAAGTCCCGCGCGGAATCCGTCGCGCTCTACCGCCAGGGCGGACGCGACGAGCTGGCCGACAAGGAACAGGCCGAGATCGCCGTGATCGATGCCTTCCTGCCCCAGCAGATGGACGACGCGGCCATGGCCGCCGCCATCGACGCCGCCGTGGCGGAAACCGGCGCGGCGTCCATCAAGGACATGGGCAAGGTCATGGCCGCGCTGCGCGCGAAGCACGCGGCGACATTGGACATGGCCAAGGCCGGGCCGATGGTGAAGGCGAAGCTCGGCGGCTGACGCCCGTTCGCCGGGGAGGGGGGATCACGATGGCCGCGATTGGCCTCGCGCTGCTGCGCGGCCTCGAGATCCCGTTCTACCTCGGCTGCGGCCTCATCATCGCTTGGCTCACCTGGGAACAGGTCGAACTGCGCTGGACGCTCGAACACCACGGCCAGCGCGTCGAGGCCGAGGTCGTCGGCCATGAATCCCGCAGCGGCCGGACCAGCATCACCTGGCGGCCCGTGGTCCGCTTCGCCACGCCGGACGGGCGCCGGGTGCGCGCCACGGCCGAAGGCGCCGGCGATTCCAGCACCAGCCCCTGGCCGCGCGGCAGCCGGGTCGAGGTCGTCTACGACCCGGCAAGCCCGACAAGGGTCATGGAAGCCGCGGAACTGCAGCGGGTCGGCTGGATGCTCGCCCTGCTGCCGGGACTCGGCGCCGCGATGCTGATCCTGGGGCTGGCGATGGTACGCACCACCGCGCTGCTGCGGTCCACGCGGCAATAGGGAGGCCGGCACCGGCCACCCAATGGCAGTTGCGGCTGGCCGGCGCTGTTGGAGTTGGAGGGGCGCTGCCCCTTGTAAGTCTCGCGAGCGGTGCCTGTT